>NZ_SJUW01000003.1:0-244750 GCF_004337105.1 Exiguobacterium sp. SH3S1
GATGAGATTTCCCTTTGAGCAATCAAGAAAGACCCCTCAGAGACGATGAGGTAGATAGGTCATGGGTGGAAGCACGGCGACGTGTGGAGCTGAATGATACTAATCGGTCGAGGCTTTGATCTAGAAACGGTTTGAACTTGATGAGTCTTCAGTTTTCAGGGAACAATCCCTTGTCTGGTGGCGATAGCGAAGCGGCCACACCCGTTCCCATGCCGAACACGGAAGTTAAGCGCTTCAGCGCCGAAAGTAGTTGGGGGTCTCCCCCTGTGAGGATAGGACGTTGCCAGGCAAAATCGTTCCGCAATAGCTCAGTGGTAGAGCAACCGGCTGTTAACCGGTAGGTCGTAGGTTCAAATCCTACTTGCGGAGCCAATAAGGCCCGTTGGTCAAGCGGTTAAGACACCGCCCTTTCACGGCGGTAACACGGGTTCGATTCCCGTACGGGTCACCATTTTGGAGGATTAGCTCAGCTGGGAGAGCACCTGCCTTACAAGCAGGGGGTCGGCGGTTCGATCCCGTCATCCTCCACCATTTTAATTAACCAATCAAACCATATATGCCGGTGTAGCTCAGTTGGTAGAGCATCTGACTTGTAATCAGAGGGTCGAGGGTTCAAATCCTTTCGCCGGCACTCCTTGGGGGGGTAGCGAAGTGGCTAAACGCGGCGGACTGTAAATCCGCTCCCTCGGGTTCGGCGGTTCGAATCCGCCCCCCCCCACCAGGTTTGAGCCATTAGCTCAGTTGGTAGAGCATCTGACTTTTAATCAGAGGGTCGCAGGTTCGAGCCCTGCATGGCTCACCATTTTTTTTCGCGGAAGTAGTTCAGTGGTAGAATACGACCTTGCCAAGGTCGGGGTCGCGGGTTCGAATCCCGTCTTCCGCTCCATATTTATTCCCTGTAACGGGGCCTTAGCTCAGCTGGGAGAGCGCCTGCCTTGCACGCAGGAGGTCAGCGGTTCGATCCCGCTAGGCTCCACCACTTGTTTTTTTCTTAAGTTACTTACGACTTAAGTTTTTTTTTGCCTAAATCCATGAAACCATTCACTTAAGAGTACAGAGAAAGGCAGCCTGCCACCATTCAGGCTGCCTTTTTGCATGTTTATTCACCGGCGTGTTAAGTTGAACCACACATTTGGTAGCGTTTACAATGTAGGTATCAATTGCTCAAGGGGGAATGGCTATGCAATGGTCATATATTGAAGTACCACTCCGTTACGGACAGGGGAAACACGGAGTCGACCAAGGTCCAACTAAATTGCGAACACTCGGAATCGAGGCGTTACTGCCAACAGGGACGCTACAACAAACGATTCGCGTCTTGCCAGAGTCAGAAATTCAAGTGAATGAAGAACATTTAAAGCGCGTAGACGGCGTCTTGTATACGGTCAATGAGCTGGCAGACGTCGTCGCTGCCGATATTGAAGCAAATCGATTCCCGTTGATCGTTGGGGGCGATCACAGCATGGCAATCGGGACACTCGCTGGGCTCGCCAAAACCGGACCGTACGGAGTGATTTGGGTCGATGCCCATGCTGATTTGAATACGGGGGAAACATCACCGTCAGGCAATATCCACGGGATGCCGCTTGCCGCTGCGATGGGTCTAGGTGACATCCGATTGACGGAAGTCGGTGGGCGTGAACCAAAGCTTGCGTCAGAACATCTAGTGTACATCGCTTTACGTGATATTGATGAGGGAGAGATGCGAGCGATTAAGCAGCTTGGAATCAAGGTCGTGACGGTCGAAGAAGTTCGGACACGTGGCGTCGAGACAATCATGGCTGAAACGATCGAGTATTTACGTGACCGTGTCGATCGCTTCTATCTAAGCTTTGATATGGACAGTTTGGACGCTCAACTCGTCCCCGGAACAGGGACCCCGGTCGACGGCGGTTTGACGGCAGAGGAAGGGAAAGCAATTTTGGCGGAAGCGATGAAAGCCGACGAGTTGATTGCGATCGAGCTCGTCGAATTGAACCCTGCACTTGACCAAGAGGATACAACCGCTCAACTCGCCTTCAGTTTATGCGAAACGATTTTGAAATCCAAAGAAAACCTGTTACTGGAAAGCAAAACAGTCTAATCGCCTTACAGTTTCCAAATCCGTTTGCTACAATGGGTTTGGAAACTTTTTTTGTGTGATGTGAAACCTGATCAGACAACTGAACGTATACTGTATTGACCGCATAGGTTGCGGAGAGGGGAAGTGGATTGATGGAACGGCTGACCACCCGTTTAGTAGACGAATTAAGGTCGGGGAATCACGATTCGTTTGCTGAGCTGGTAGAACTGTACAAGGATGGTGTCTTTGCCGTCGCCTTTAAGATTTTATACGATCGTGGCGAAGCCGAGGATGCTGCCCAAGAGACGTTCATTCGTGCATATACCCGGATTGATACGTATGATCCGCAGTATAAGTTCAAGACATGGTTGTATCGGATCGCCACGAACGTCGCCATCGACCGTCTCCGAAAGCGAAAGCCGGAGTACTCGATGGATGCCGAAATCGCTGGCACGGATGGTCTCACCTATCAAGACCATTTGGCCGATGATGCCCCCCAACCCGACGCCCAAGTCGTTCACCGCGAGATTCGAGGCGAAATGCATGAGGCAATCCAGCAACTGCCGGACAAATATCGTATCCCGTTACTGCTCAAGTATGTGGACGATTTGTCGCTCAAAGAAATTAGCGTCATGATCGATATGCCGGTCGCAACGGTTAAAACAAGGATCTTCCGGGGAAGAGAAATGTTAAAAACAATCTTTCAAAACAGGGAGGGGTTCAATTGACTCCTGAAGAGAAACTGCAACAATACTTGGAAGATGGCATCCTGCCCGAAGAATCTGACGAATTACGTCAATTACTAGAGGACGAAGCCTTATACGAGGCGTACCTTCAGTACGAACGAATAGATGCCGAACTTAAAGCACTTCCACGTCCTAAGCTATCAGACGATTTTACGGCGCGCGTGATGGCGGCCATTCCTGAAGCGAAAACGTCTCCGCCGGCGACACCGATCGTGCGTCTTGAAGACCGTCCACGGCCACGGAGAAAACCGCATTCGAAACAGATGACTTGGTTGCGGAAGCATCCGGGACTCGTCGCGGCCTTACTATTCTTTAGTTTAATGTCGAGCGCGACACTCGGTTTATGGAACGGCTCTACCGAAACCATGACGTACACGAAAGTACCTGGAATCGTTGTCACAGAGAACGAGGTCGTCGTACCGAAAGACGTCATCGTCGAGCGTGATATTACGGTCCAAGGCGGGGACCTGCGGATCGAAGGTACCGTCAACGGCAATGCGACAGCCGTGCACGGCCGAGCCTATTTGGCCAGTGCGGGTGAAGTGACCGGAGAGCTCGAACAAATCGACCGGATTTTTGAGTGGGTTTGGTACTCCATCAAGCAAATACTTTAATCGAGGCGCCTCAGGGCGTCTTTTTCATTCGTTTCAATCTGGTTTCGTTTTGTCATCTAACGATGCGTTGTTTGGGAAATATGATATAATGAAACTTGCACGAATTGGCTAGGTAGTTGAGGAGGGGAGCATTTGCCGCTACTTGAAAAGGTTTCAATCTTATCATTTTTTAGTCTTTCAGAGAACGTACATTGGTACGATTATTTGAATGATGTTTTAGATATTGTCGTCGTCACGTACGTCATCTATAAACTGATGATGATCGTCCGTGGGACAAAAGCGGTCCAACTGATAAAAGGGATTTCAATCATCCTCGTCAGCTGGTTCCTCAGCGGATTCTTTGGTTTGAAGACGTTACAGTTCTTGCTGAACCAAGTGATCACGTATGGTTTGCTTGGGATCATCATCATCTTCCAACCAGAACTTCGACGCGGGCTCGAGCACTTAGGGCGAACGAGCAATTTGTTCGGTCGTACGAGCACGAGCGATGAGGACAAGCAACGACAAATGATCGAAGCGATTGTCAGTTCGGCACAGTACATGTCGAAACGTCGAATCGGGGCGTTGATCGCGATTGAACGAGATACCGGGTTGAACGAATACGTTGAAACCGGTATCCGGATGGACTCGCACATCACGTCACAACTGATCATCAATTTATTTATTCCGAATACACCGCTTCACGATGGGGCGATGATTATCCAAGACGGGAAAATTGCAGCGGCGGCTTGTTATTTACCGCTCTCGGAAAGCCCGCACATCGATAAGGCGCTCGGGACGAGACACCGGGCCGCGATCGGGGTCAGTGAAGTGACCGATAGCGTGACGCTCACCGTTTCAGAAGAGACGGGTGCGGTATCTCTGGCGATTGCTGGACGTTTATACCGCGAGCTAGACGAGGAGGCACTTCGCAACAAGTTGATCCAAGAACTTGTTATTGAAGAAAAAGAGACGACACTCTCGTTCTTTAATAAAAAAGGGGGGGACAAGTAAGTGATTGATCAGTGGTTACAACATAAATGGTTTCTCCGCATCATCGCACTTGCTTTAGCCATCCTTCTTTATTTTATGGTCGCCGAGACGAGCTCGTCGACCAATTCAACAAATGCATTGCCGATTGTTGGGCAAAGTTCGATGTCGCTTGACGTTCCTGTCGAAGTATTCTTCGATGAAGTACAATACGTCGCGTACAACGTTCCTGAAGAGATGAACGTTGAGCTGCAAGGTCCATCGAGTAGTTTGACGATGACAAAATTGGTGAAAGATTATCAAGTGTTCGTCGATTTAACGAACCTCGGTACTGGGTTCCATCGTGTCCCGGTGGAAGCACGGGGTTTCGGTGGGGATGTAAACGTAAAACTTGAGCGTGACACTGTTGAAATTTACATCGATCGAAAACAGACAGTTGAAGTACCTGTATCGGTCAACTTGTTAAATAAAGACCAGTTGCCGGAAGGGTATGTGGTCGGAGAAGCGGAAATCGAGCCGGCGACTGTAAAAGTTTCTGGTGGCGAAAGCCGGATTCAAAACGTAAAAGAAATCACGTTGAACGTCGATGTGGCGAATCAAAACCAGACGTTCACGCGTGAGGTGCCGCCGACGATTTTAGATGCGAACGGAAACCCGCTTAACGTGACGGTCGAACCGAACATCATCAACGTCACGGTTCCTGTCTATGAACAAAGTGCCGTGTTCCCGATTGAAGCTGTCACGACCGGCGAAGTTGCCGATAAATTCAGGCTCGTTGACACGTTGCTAGAGGAAACAGAAGTCCGTGTTTTCGCACCGCGCGAAGTGCTCGATGCACTAGACCGTGTTGAGACCGAGCCGATTGACCTTGATGGCGTCGATCAAACGGGGAAAGTGACAGCGAAGCTTGTCCTGCCGGAAGGCGCATCATCGCTCGCTGCCGAGCAAGTGGAAGTCCAGCTACTCGTCCGAGCGGATGATCAAACGCGAGATGATACCGGGGAATTGACGGAACGCATCCGTTTAACCGTGCCTGTCACGGTCAGAGGCTATGATCGGACGAACTATACGCTTCAAGCACCGGAAGTCGTCAGCGTCACATTGTCAGGTAAACGGTCACTCCTTGAGAGCGTGACGTCGAACAGCATCAGTGTGACACTAGATTTGACGGGTCTGCCGAGTGGTTTGCATGGGGTCGATGTAGACTATGAAGTACCGAAAGGCGCGACGGTCGTCTCGCCGAAAACAATCGACGTCGAGTTAACGAGCGTCGAAGACCAAACCGAAACGTCTTCGCTTCAATGAGACGTTCAATCATACAAAAGTGAGGAAACGAATATATGGGTAAATATTTTGGAACAGATGGGGTCCGCGGTGTCGCGAACTCAGAATTGACAGCAGAACTAGCTTATCGTTTAGGACGCATTGGTGGTTACGTGTTATCGAAGCACTTGCCAGCCGGTGAACAGCCGAAAGTATTGATCGGGCGTGACACACGCATTTCAGGTCATATGCTCGAAGGCGCACTGATCGCAGGTCTTTTGTCAATCGGAGCGGAAGTGATGCGTCTCGGTGTCATCTCGACACCAGGTGTGGCTTATTTGACGAAGTCGCTTGACGCGACAGCAGGTGTCATGATCTCAGCTTCACATAACCCGGTTGCCGACAACGGCATCAAATTCTTCGGTAGCGACGGTTTCAAGCTCGATGATGCGACTGAAGCAGAGATCGAAACGATTCTCGACGCGGCGGAAGATACACTCCCGCGTCCGACAGGGAAAGATCTCGGATTCGTCTCGGACTACTATGAAGGGGCACAAAAATACCTTCAACTCTTGAAACAGACGGTCGATGAGGACCTCGATGGTCTCCATATCGCCCTCGACTGTGCCCATGGCGCGACGAGCGGCCTTGCGGCTCGCTTGTTCGCTGACCTTGAAGCGAACGTCTCGACAATCGGGAACTCGCCGAACGGGTTGAACATTAACGAAGGCGTCGGCTCGACACATCCGGAACACTTGGCACAATTCGTTCGCGAAAAGGGAGCGGACATGGGCCTTGCGTTTGACGGAGACGGAGACCGCTTAATCGCAATCGATGAAAACGGCGACATCGTCGACGGCGATAAAATCATGTACATTTGCGGAAAATACTTGAGCGAAAAAGGTCGTTTGAAAGACAATACGATTGTCGCGACAGTCATGAGTAACCTTGGCTTCCACAAAGCAGTCGAAGACGCAGGTATGACGGCTCTTCAAACAGCTGTCGGTGACCGTTACGTCGTCGAAGAGATGAAGAAGCATAACTACACGCTCGGTGGCGAGCAGTCGGGTCATCTCATCTTCCTCGATTACTCGACGACGGGCGACGGGATGCTCTCGGGTGTCCAACTCGCACAAATCGTGAAGACGACAGGACGCAAGCTGTCTGAACTAGCAGCTGAAATGCCGGTCTATCCACAAACGCTCGTCAACATTCGCGTCACGAATAAACAGGATGCGATGACAGGGGAGCGCGTGCTCACAACGATTCAAGAAGCGGAAGCTGAAATGAACGGAAACGGGCGTATCCTCGTCCGTGCATCAGGTACAGAGCCACTCGTTCGAGTGATGGCTGAAGCGCCGACGAAGGAAGACTGCGACCGTTACGTCGAACAAATCGCTCAAGTCGTCCGTGAAGATTACGGTGTTGAAGGATAATTTTGTCGAAACAGGGAATAACACAAGGGAATCCAATTTTGGGTTCCCTTTTTGTTTCCGTTTTGTCACTGTGAAATCATTTGATTTTCTTGACGGATGGGGGTGTGATTTGTACTATTAAGAGCGTGACCTTAGAAACGGAGGGGCACAAAGTACGAGAAAGCGCCAGAACTCTTTATGAGTTGACGAGGTTGGAGGTTATCGAGATTTCGGCGGATGCCTCCTAGTCGCCTGTCACGACTAAAAGCAATCCCTCAAAACGTCCGGGTGACCGGACGGCCAAAGGGGAGCGCATTGACAGCTCTTTGAAAAAGACCGTTTCCTTTTTCGAGAAATCGAATATAGAGGAGATTTTTGTATGTGTGGAATTGTAGGAATGATTGGGAATACCGGAGCGAAGGAAATCCTTCTCAAAGGTTTAGAGAAACTCGAGTACCGCGGTTATGACTCGGCAGGTCTTGCGTTGATGCACGATAACGTCAACGTTCATAAGGAAGTCGGTCGCATCGCTGCGCTACGCGAAGTCGTCCCAGCAGAAGTAGACGGATTGATCGGAATCGGCCACACACGTTGGGCGACACACGGGGTACCGAGCGTACCGAACGCCCACCCGCACCAGAGCACGACGGGCCGCTTCACGCTCGTCCACAACGGCGTCATCGAGAACGACGAGCAGATCAAGGCGACGCTTGACGTGCCGTTCCTCTCAGAGACGGACACGGAAGTCATCGTTCAATTGATGGAGAAGAACTTCGTCGAGCTTGGTGACGTCGAATTGGCGTTCCGCAAGACGCTCTCAGAGCTCCACGGCTCGTACGCGATCGCGATGATCGACTCAGAGGACCGCGAACGCCTCTATATCGGTAAGAACAAGTCGCCGCTCCTCGTCGGACTTGGTGATGGTACGTTCAACGTCGTCGCGTCGGACGCGATGGCGATGCTCCAAGTGACGGACCAGTACCTCGAGCTCCACGACGGCGAGATCGTCATCTTGACACGTGAGTCGGCGACGATCAAGACGCTCGACGGCGACGTGCTCGAGCGCGCGCCGTACACGGCCGAGATCGATGCGTCAGACATCGAGAAGGGCACGTACGCGCACTACATGTTGAAGGAGATGGACGAGCAACCGGCCGTCATCCGCAACATCATCCAACACTACCAGAACGACAATGGCGACATCGAGCTCACAGAAGGCGTCCGTTCGCTCGTCTCGGAAGCCGACCGCATCTACATCGTCGCTTGTGGAACGAGTTACCATGCTGGTCTCGTCGGCAAGCAATTGATCGAGCGTGTCGCTGGTGTGCCGACAGAAGTGCACGTCGCGTCAGAGTTCGGTTACAACATGCCGCTCCTCACGGAGAAACCATTGTTCCTCTTCATCTCACAATCAGGTGAGACGGCCGACAGCCGTGCCGTCCTCGTCGAAGTGAAGAAGCGCGGCTACAAAGCGCTCACACTCACGAACGTTGCCGGTTCAACGCTGTCGCGTGAAGCGAATGAGACGATGCTCCTCCATGCTGGCCCTGAGATCGCGGTCGCATCGACGAAAGCGTACACGGCGCAAATCGCCGTGCTGGCGATCCTCGCTTACGACATCGCTCGTGCGAACGGGAAGAAGCTTCCGTTCGACCTCATGACGGAACTCGCTCGCATCGCGACGATCATGGACTCGGTCATGGCTCAAAAAGAAATCTTTGAGCAGTTGGCTGACAAGTTCTTGAAAGAATCACGTAACGCGTTCTTCCTCGGTCGTGGGATGGACTCATACGTTGGTCTTGAAGGCGCGCTCAAGCTGAAAGAGATCTCGTATATCCAAGCGGAAGGCTACCCAGGCGGTGAGCTCAAGCACGGACCGATCGCGTTGATCGAAGACGGCACACCGGTCATCACGCTCGTCTCGCAACCGAACACGCACCTCAACATTCGTGGAAACATCAAGGAAGTTGTCGCTCGTGGCGCAGTTGCCTGCACGATCTCGATGGAAGGCATGGAACACGAGAGTGATTCATTTGTCTTGCCGCGTGTCGAGCCGTTGCTCACACCACTCGTGACGGTACTCCCGCTTCAACTCATCTCATATTACGCTGCACTCGCGCGTGACTGTGATGTCGACAAGCCACGTAACTTGGCGAAGTCAGTAACTGTAGAATAAAGAGTAGGCCAAGATCTTTCGAGATCTTGGCTTTTTTTTGTGATTTACGTTGCGTCAACCGGCTTGATATACTGAGTTTATAAACGACTAAGGAGAGAACGCCATGCGAATCCAAACATTTAAAACATTCATCCTGCCGGAGGAAGTGCGTTCATAAGTTGGCCCACCTCCTCCGATGATTTACCGTATTGGAACAATCATATCGGAGGACTACCCAATTGAAGATTCAACAACTGTATTACATGGTCACGAGTTCGCGCTCACTTGTCATCCAGATGGTATTCACGCTGAACGCCATCTATTACGTGACGACCGCCGAGCTGAACGCGCTGCAGCTCGTCTTGATCGGCACGATTTTAGAAGTATCGATTTTCCTGTTCGAACTGCCGACGGGACTCGTCGCGGATTTGTACGGCCGCAAACGGTCGATTGTCATCGGCACCGGTTTGATCGGACTAGCCCACTTGTTAGAAGGCGGCATCCCAGAATTTTGGGCCATCGCGGTCGCCTCTTCACTGTGGGGAATCGGCTGGACGTTCATCAGCGGGGCTGAGCAGGCGTGGATTGCCGATGAAATGGGGAACCAGGAGTTAGAACAGGTGTTTTTACGAGGCGCTCAGTACAGTTCACTCGGTCGCTTTATCGGGATTGGGATAGCGGTGCTATTCGCAGAAATGACGTCCGTGCAAACGACGATTGTCGTCGCTGGAGGTTTGTTAATAGGACTCGCGCTCCTCATCTGGAAAGTAATCCCGGAAACGAAGTTTGAGCCGATCACCCGAGCTGGCACCTCAAATCTGCTTCAGGCGAAGCAGACGGTAGCAGAAGGCTACGCCCATATCCGCGGCAATACGATCCTCGTTGGGTTGGCCGCCATCACGCTCGTCTGGGGACTCGCGAGCGAAGGGTTCGACCGGTTGTGGGGCGCTCATTTGATCGATACGTTTCGGTTGTCAGAACAAGCGGCCATCTATTGGTTCGGCCTGTTTTATGCCGTTGCGTTTTTACTGAACATGCTCGTCCTCAAAGGTGTCGAGACGTACATCAAAGGACGCTACGCGACGACATTGTTTTGGTTCAACGTTTTGCTCATCCTCACGATGCTTGCGTTCGCATGGGTCGGACAATTCTTTGTGGCCGTCTTGTTGTATTGGACGATTGCCGCGCTTCGGAACGTGCATTATCCGCTCATGAGCGTCATGACGAACGAGCGGCTCCCATCCAAGGGTCGGGCGACGATTTTGTCGATGTTCGGTCAAGTCGATGCGTTCGGCCAAGTCGCCGGCGGTCCACTCATCGGCCTCGTCGCCCTATATACGTCGATTCAAGGGGGGCTCGGGGCGTCAGCACTGTTGCTACTACCGATGCTCTATTTTTTAAGAAGGATTAAGCACCATTAATTCGAAGACCGTGCCTCGATTCGTTCGAGGACGGTTTTTTCAGTTAGATAACGAATCCGCTACAAATGTCTTGTCCGAGCGCAATCAGGGTACAGTAAATATGAGACGGCACAAATGAGGGGAGCGATTCGATGAAACAAAAGAAATGGGCGACGACACTTGGTGCCATGTTGCTCGCGACGTCACTCGCCGCCTGCGGTGATACGACAGAAGAAGACCAAGCTATTGACGTGACAGAAGAACAAATCGCAGAGCAAGAAGAAGAGCATGGCGCGATGGACCATTCGGGATCGGGTGAGGTGCCTGCCGAGTTAGAAGAAGCGGCAGACCCGACGTATCCGATTGACTCGATGGCCGTGTTGACTGCGGACCATATGCTTGAGATGGAAGGCGCGGAAGCGAAGATCGTCGGTGCTTATGAGACTACAGCTTACGCGGTCACGTATACACCGACAGATGGCGGGGAACCGGTCGAGAATCATAAATGGGTGATTCATGAAGAACTCGATACATCCGAATCAGCTCCGCTTGCTGATGGGACCGAGGTGACGCTTCAGTCCGACCATATGGAAGGCATGGACGGCGCGACCGCGACGATCGACTCCAGTGAACAAACGACCGTGTATATGGTCAACTTCATGTTGCAAGACGGAGAAGAAGTGACGAATCATAAATGGGTGACTGAAAATGAATTAGAACCGAAAGAGTGACGAGAAGACTAAAAACAGGGCGATGCCCTGTTTTTCTATGGAGTTTGAAACATTTCATGTCGCGTTGCGTATAAGACAGGAAACACGAATGAAAAGAGGAAATAATATGGTTCACACATGGAATGAGCGAGCGCATACTGCGTTAAAAGGGAAGACGGGGATGTTGCTCATCTGGTCGTTCGCGTGCTCGGTTCTATTAGAGATAGGATTGATGGTAGACCCGACCTATTACGGCTTGGCGATAGAATCTGTTGCGCTGACCGTCCTTAGCCTTGGTGGTATCTTATTTTACATAGTCCTCTACCCAGTTATCGTCGGATACAACTGGCTCATATTAGAGACGGTACGAGGCCAGACAGTTCGATTGAGTGACGTCTTCGCTCCGTTTCGTCACCGCTACGGGAAGCATCTGCTTGCGACGCTTCTCATCATGTTGTTCCAAGTCTTATGGACACTATTATTGGTCGTACCTGGCATCGTGAAGTACTTCTCGTATGCGTTCACGTATTTCATCTTGCGCGACGAGCCGGACCTGTCCATTACAGAGGCAATTACGAAATCAAGGGATTTGATGCGCGGGCAAAAATGGGATGCGTTCAAACTGATTTTGCCGTTTATCCCGATGTATTTAGTCGGTTGGTTTTTTTACATACGGCTCGATTTGGTCGTTCTCGGCTCATGGATTTTCCTTGTCGCGACGTCACTCATCCGCCCGTTCATCATCAGTCGATTCGCGATCATGTATGAAGACGCACGTCGGGCGTATGACGAGCAATGGAACCGCTCGGCGTGAAGCGCATCGAGTCTGATTTGACACGCTGACTCGTGATACAATCTTCCTGAAAGAGGGGGAATGCACATGAATATTGGAATCATTGGGGCAGGACTTAGTGGGATTGTCGCAGCACGGGAACTCGTCCGGCAAGGACATACGGTTGAACTGATTGAGAAGAGCCAGAGCGTCGGTGGACGCTTGGCGACCCGACGGATCGGGGCCGGGAAAGCCGATCACGGGGCCGTCTATTTCACCGTACGCGGGGAAGCGCTTAAACAGGCGGTCGCCGATTGGGTCGAGCGGGACTGGGTAAGCGTCTGGTACGCCGACCCGTATCCGCGGTACGTCGCCCGTGACGGCATGAACGCGCTCGCCAAACAGTTGGCAGACGGCTTGACCGTCCAATTGAACGAACAAGTCGAGACGGTCAGTATGGAGAACGGGACGGTCGTCGTCACGACAGACGTGGCGACGCGCCACTATGACCGTCTCCTCATCACGTCACCGCTCCCACAGACGTTCGAGCTGCTCGCTGACTTATCGAGTCAGGTGGCTGAGTCGTTGCGTGAGCTGACTTACGCCCCGACGTTCGTCGGGTTGTTCGAGTTCGCGGGCGACACCCAAATCGGTGCGGACGGGATTATCGACACGGACTTGGCACCTGGTCTGTTGAAAATCATCAACAACCGGCAAAAAGGCATCTCGGCGACAGAACTCGTCAGCGTCTACATGGATGAGGCGTGGAGTGAAGCTTGGTATGAGCGTCCTGCTGAAGACACGCTTCAAGAAATCGAGCGGTTGCTAACAACCGTGACCGGAGACGTAGCGATTCAGTCGAGACAGTTGAAGCGGTGGCGCTACGCCCAGGCGACAGACGTTTGGCACGAGCCGTACTATAAATTGAACGACGCCCCGATTTACTTGGCGGGTGACGTCTTCCTCGAGCCGGACGATGCTTCAGGGCGGACCCGGTTCGAAAGTGCGTACGTCTCGGGTCTCCGCGTTGCGGCAGCGATGCGGTCCTAAACCTTCTCCGGAAGGTTTTTTGATCACGACGCCTAATAGTCAGGCATACGATTTTGAGAAAGGAGGCGTTGATTACGTGAATCGGGTGAGTCTGAAACCGTTGCGCATACAGGACGAAACCGCATTGTACACGTTTGAATGTGAGAACCGACCCTATTTCGAACGTTACGTCCCGAGCCGTGGAGACGCGTACTATGAACCTGAAGCATTTCGTCAGGCGTTAGAACGTTTGTTGGCCGAACAAGTGAACGGGGATGGATATTATTATTTGATTTGTCATGGTGAGGCCATCGTGGGGCGTCTCAACGTCCATCATGTCAATTTCGAGACTGGAGAAATCGGCTATCGAATCGGTGGGGACTATGTAGGTCGTGGATATGCCACCGCAGCTCTTCAGCAATTACTTACGCTTAACCTTCCTCGATTCACACGATTGATTGCCAAGACGACGACAGATAACAAGGCGTCCCAATACGTCTTGATGCGTTCTGGCTTTTCTCGTGAAGATGAAATACATCAGATTGAATGGGAAGGACGATTCTTATCTTTTTACACATACGTTTACGAAATGGACCGATGAAGCGCCTACTTCGTCGGTCTTTTTATTTGACGGCATCTAGTTTAGGGCATAAACTATCTCTAACTAGTTTAGGGGGTAAACCAAAATGAAAGAATTGATGCGGGAGGCCGTCCAACTATTTGAAGAAGTCATGTTCCACGGAGCGGAACATGTCATTGAGGCGATGGAAGGCGACGTCTGGCGCGAGTATTCGCGTGAACAGCTCCAACTATTAAAACTGCTCGAACAGTTCGGCCCGATTCAAGCGGGTCAGTTGGCGATGAAACAAGGTGTGCATAAGAGCGCCGTTTCAAACCGCTTAAAAAAACTCGTTGAGAAACAGCTCGTCGTCAGTCGACGCGGGCAAGACCAACGTGAACGGTTGATCGAACTGACAGCGGCGGGACACCACGTCGTCGAACAGGCAGATACGGCCGTCTACCATTATGTCGAGTCACTACTCGACGGGAAAATAGATGAGGCAGAGATCGAACAGTTCGTCCGGACGTTCCGGAAAATCAAAGAGCTGCTTCGAATTGGGGAGGAATAACACGTGCGCAAAATTATTCAATGGCGCTTCGGCATCTTGATCGGTCTCGTCGTGTTGACGGCGGCCTTGTTCGTCGCGGCACCAAACTTGACCGAACAGGCAGAACAGGCGGGAAGTTTCCAACTGTCTGAAGACATGGACTCGCAACGCGCGCAAGACATCTTGAGCGCTGCGGGCAAGAGCGATAAGACGATTTCGCTCGTCTATGAATTTGAAGCACTCGGAAATGCCGAACGGGCCGATATTGCCCGGGTAATCGACGAGCTGGAACAAAATGATACGGTCGTCAAAGATGTGCTCGACCCGTTCGAGAACGCCGAGACGGAGGCACAACTCGTCTCGGAAGATGAACGTATCGTCCTCGTCCCGATCACGGTCGAAGGATCGATGGAGGACATCAACGCTTTCGCGGACGATGTCCGCGAGAACATCCTCCCGACAGACGAGACCGTCTACATCACAGGTGAAGAAATCATCAACAACGATGTGAACTTAAGTGCGCAGGAAGGGTTGAAGAAGACCGAGATCATCACGGTCGTGTTGATCTTCGGACTGCTCTTGCTCGTGTTCCGTTCAATCGTGACCCCGTTCATTCCGTTGATCGCGGTCGGGTTCACCTATCTCCTCAGCCAATCGTTCGTCGCGTTCTTCGTCGACTGGTTCGGTTTCCCGGTCTCGAACTACACACAAATTTTCCTCGTGGCGATTTTGTTCGGGATTGGGACCGACTACTGCATTCTACTTCTTAGCCGGTATAAAGAAGAACTCAGCGCCGGGCACGCGATCGAGGACGCCATCGTCAACACGTATAAGACGGCTGGGCGGACGGTGCTCATTAGTGGTCTCGCCGTATTCGTCGGCTTCGCCGCGATCGGATTTGCCGATTTTCCGATCTTCAAGTCGGCCGTCGCGGTCGCGGTCGGGATTGCCGTCTTGTTGCTCATCTTGTTCACGGTTGTGCCGTTCTTTATGGCGACACTCAAGAATCGCTTGTTCTGGCCGTCGAAAAAAGCAGGCGAGCATCATGACAGCAAGCTGTGGGCCGGATTCAGCCGCATCTCGGTCAATCGTCCGTTCGTCTCGATCCTTGTCGTCGCACTGATCACCGTGCCGGTGTTGTTCACGTACGACGATGCCCGGTCGTTCAATACGGTCGATGAGATCGGTGACGATTATGACTCGGTGCGCGGTCTCAATTTGATCTCGGAAGGGTTCGGACAAGGCGAATCGCTCCCGGTTCAAATTATCTTGAAGCAAGAGTCGGAACTGACCGAGTCGGATATTCCGTACATCGAGAAGTTCGCGAGCGAATTAGAAAAAGTCGATGGTGTGAGCGGTGTCCGTTCGATCACACGTCCGACCGGTGACGTCATCGATGATTTTTATGTCGATACGCAACTCGAACAAGTGAGTTCAGGGCTTGCCGAGGCAGAGAGCGGTCTCGGTGACGTGCAAGACGGGCTCGCTCAAGTCGAGACCGGTCTAGACGCGGTCGTCAGTCAACTGCCGGCTGGTACGACAAACGCCGGGGCGCCGCTCGCGGAAGCGGCAGCCGGACTCGGCCAACTGAACGCCCAACTCGGTTTGATCGGACAAGGTCTCACGGCAACGCAAAACATCCCGGCGACTGTGGTGCAACTGCAACAAGTGTCTGGTGGTCTCAGTCAGATCGAGGCGGGTATCAATGAAGCAGCGTCTGCGTTGACGGCGCAAGGTGCGCAAGTCGGTGAGCTCGGATCGGGTCTCGGCCAACTCGCGACTGGTGTCGGTGAAGCGAACGCTGGGCTCGCGCAAATCGAAGCCGGTCTGGGCGACGCGGTGGCGTTCCTCTCGGCACTCAGTGAAGCGGACAGCCTGCGTGAGACGGGCGTCTATTTACCGGAAGGAACGCTCACGTCAGACGAGTTCGCCCCGGCCGTCGAGCGTTACGTGTTCGACGAGGGGACGGCGACACAACTTGAGGTCATCCTTGATATGGATCCGTACTCACCGGAAGCGATCGATACGGTCGAAACGTTGAAACAGACGATGGAACGTGTCGTGACGGACACCCCATTTGACGACGCGACCATCGGTTACGCCGGGATTTCAAGCATTAACAGCGATTTAAACGAGACATCGACGAACGACTTCAATCGGACCGTCGCCATCATGCTCGTGACGCTGTTCATCGTTTTGACGGTACTATTCCGTTCGATGATCATGCCGCTCTATATGATCGGGTCACTATTGCTCACGTACTACACGTCAGCGGCGATCACGGAGCTCATCTTCGTTGAAGGACTCGGTTATGACGGCATCAGCTGGGCCGTACCGTTCTTCGGGTTCGTCATGTTGATCGCGCTCGGCATCGACTACTCGATCTTCCTACTCGATCGGTTCCGCGAAGAATCGATCAATGGGATGACGGTGCGTAACGCGCTCGTCCACGCCATGACGAAGATGGGGACGGTCATCATGACGGCAGCCGTCATCCTCGCCGGGACGTTCGGGGCGATGATTCCGTCTGGTGTACTCAGCCTCGTCCAGATCGCGACGATCGTCATCACCGGTCTGTTATTGTACGGGTTGATCGTGCTGCCACTCCTCATCCCGGCAATCACCGTATCGTTCGGAGATGGTGTTTGGTGGCCGTTCAAACGAAAGAATAAATGACTAAACAAGACGTCATTCAATTAAACTGTCCCTCAATTGTTAAGTACAAATGACAATTTGAGGGACAGTTTTTATTTGTTTAGTCAATGTGGGCAGAATAGCGAAAAACAAACTTCATATTTGAAAAAATGCACCGAAATATAGTGTAGATCTTTATTCTACTGAAAGAAGGCAACAATCATGGTGAATCATTTTGAAAAAATGAGCTCGTTGTTAGTATCGCGTATGTTGATCGTTTTATTTTTCCTCTCTTATCCGATTATGGGTGTTTTATACTGGATCGGGGAGCTCGCTGGACAAGACGCAGTCAGTTTTATTGTGGTAGGGAGTGTCATTCAGATTGGGTCATGGCTCGGCCATCGCTTCTATGTAGAGCATGCTTGGTTGAAGTATGGGCTCGTCACATTGATGTACATTGCGGCTTCAGCGATTATCTTGACGCTACCAGGTGCGGCGATTCAAAATGTCGTCTTTCTTTACATCGTGTTGACGTTGATGTACTTGAATCGTCATCTTGTTCTATATGGTAGCATGCTCGCGCTAATCGTCTCGGTCTCAGCTGTCTTGATTGGGCGCTTTTCATTTGCAACGCCGCTCGACCTCGTCATTTGGTTCACGGTGCTCACAATGGCTTTGTCTGGCGCGTACTTTGTGTCCTTCTTTGGCGCAAAGTTGTTGCATGAGACGTTCGCACAGCAAGAGAAAGCAGAACAACATGCAGGAAAAATCGAGCTGACAATGGCGAAAACGACAGCGAGTGCGACTACGCTTCACGGAGCTGTCTTCACGATGAATGATTCAGTCGATTCAGTCACAAATGCTTCGGAACAAGTGACGGAACAAATCGGTTCGATGACGAAACGAACATCTGAACAGGCAGGTCTTATCCAAACTGTCGCTTCACAAATCCATTCAACTGTACAGGCGTTTGAACGAATGCAGCAGCAGCTCCAGGAGACAACGTCTCAAGTGAGTGGCGTCTTGCAGGACGCTCACGTCTCGCATGAAAACATGGACTCGACAGAACGTTCGCTTGCTGAACTGAACTTAAGTATCGGTGAAGTCAATCATGCGTTTAAAGGGTTGGCGGAGCGCTTCCAAGAAGTACGGACGATCACGGGGACGATTCAGCAGATTTCATCTCAGACGAACCTGCTGTCGCTCAACGCCTCAATTGAAGCGGCGCGAGCGGGTGAGCACGGGAAAGGGTTTGCCGTCGTCGCGTCCGAGATTCGAAATTTGTCGGCTCAAACCGCCCAAGCCTCATCTCAAATCAATGATATTATCCAACTCGTCATGCAAGAGGTACAAGTGACGGAACGGGCGATCGATGGCAGCACAGAACGTTTGTCGACGCAGGAAGAACAAGTCCGTAAGAGCGGGACGTCGATTCTCTCCATGATTCAGACGACAGGTACGGTCGCGAGCACGGTGGATGAGACATCGACCCAGCTCCAAGTCGTCGCTTCAGAACTGAACAAAGTCCATCAAGTGACGGGCCAAATGTCGGCACTGATGACAGCTCTCGAAGAGAACAGTCAAGACGTGCATGTGTTGACGACGTCGCAGCAACAGGCGTTGGCTTCGTTGAAAGATCAAATTGCAGAATTGAACGAGATTGCGAACGAACTCGTCTAAACGATGGACACGCCTTGAAAATAGGTGTGTCCATTTGCGTATACATCTCTTCTAAAACGGGAAAAGTTTTGCGTCAGTCCTAACATGAGGAGGAACGATCAATGGAAATTACAATCACAGCTATCTTAAAGGCTCACCCGGGCAAAGAGAGTGAGTTGCGTCAAGCACTCGATCAGGTCATCCCACCGTCGCGGCAGGAAGAAGGGTGTCTCGCCTACGTGTTACACGAGTCGATCGATGCGCCGGGTACGTTCGTGTTCTACGAGAAGTATCGGGACGAGACGGCGCTCGACCATCATATCAACTCAAGCCACTATCAAGCGTATCGGCAAGCTGCCGAGACGTTACTCGCTGTCCGTGACGTGTACCGTTTGCGAGAGGTCTGAAAGGAGACAGTCCGATGATCACACAACCGATTATTCCGTGTATTTGGTTCGAACAAGACGTCGAAGCGATTGCCGATTGGTACGTCTCGATATTTCCTGATTCATTCGTCGATTATACGACGAAACTTATCGACACCCCGCCTGGCGAGACGACGGTCGTCACCGTCTCACTCTTTGGTCAGTTCTTTCAATTGCTCGGTGCGGGTAACTTGAAGGAGCGGAATCCGTCCTTCTCCTATATGATTTCGCTCCCGACGTCAGAAGAAGTCGATACGCTGTGGGACAAGTTATCGGACGGTGCTGACGTGCTCACGCCGCTCGACACGTACGACTTTAGTGAACGTTACGGCTGGTTGAAAGACAAGCACGGTGTCTCTTGGCAAATCATGCACAACGGCGGCATGGACATCCAGACGGTGACGCCGTGTCTGTTGTTCGTCGGGGAGGCGTTCGGCCGGGCCGAGGCGGCGATGGACGATTGGGTCACAGTGTTCCCGGACTCGTACGTGCTCGACGATCAGATGATCCGTTACGATAAAGACGATGGCCCAGAATTAGAAGGGAAGTTGAACTACGCCCGTTTCGTCTTATCTGGACGTGAGTTCATCGTCATGGACAGTGCCGAGCATCACCAGTTCGCTTTCAACGAGATGCAGTCGTTGATCGCGTTTTGTGAGACACAAGAACAAATCGATGCGTATTGGGATGAACTATCGTCCGTACCTGAAGCCGAACAATGCGGTTGGCTACAGGACCGCTACGGCGTCTCCTGGCAAATCGTTCCGTGGGAAATGGAAGAGATGCTGACGACCGGCACGCCGGAACAGTTGGCGCGGGTAACGGCAGCGTTCTTGCCGATGAAGAAGATCGAGCTGACCGAGTTGCGGAAAGTATATTGAAACGAACCATGCCGCCCTTAGCGAATCAGGGCGGCATGGTGTTATTCGCGTTTTGTTTTGGAGAGTGCGTCTTTCTCGATGATCGCCATAAAAGACGACTAACGAATTATTCCACGTCCCGTTCGCCTTCAATTGATCGACCATCAACCCGACGGCCGCGTCGACGTAATGGACGGTATGGTAATAGTTTTGAAGCAGCGGATCGTCATATCCGGTCAAGTCCAAACGCTTCTCTTCTTCCGGAATGTCGTACGGCGTATGGCTCGTCAAAGCGACCATGAACGCATAAAACGGTTCCGCTAACGTGTCCATCGCTTCGACGGAAGTGGTCAAGAAGTCTTTGTCGTTAAGTGCCATGCCGATCACGTCCTGAGCGGGATAATCGTCTTTGCTGAAAAAATGATTGAAGCCGATATTGTCATAGACGTTGTCGCGGTTCCAAAACGTTTTGTCGAACGCATGCATCGCGGCCGTATCATAGCCGGCTTGGCGCAAACGTTCAGGTAAGGCGTCAAACGTATGGTCACCGTACTGAGTGTACACCGAACCGGATTTGACCGGGTAGAGCGAGGTGTTGACCGTGAATTCCGCATCCGACGTCCGGCCTTCGTGCGTCTGATGATAGAAGTTCGGGAAGTACAGCATCTCGTCACGAAGCGCGTTCAAGTTCGGCGTCAGTTCCTGTCCGTTGATCGTCTGTCCGATCACCGACGTCTGGAACGACTCGAGCTGCAGCATGATGACGTTCGTATCCGCCGTTGTCTTGACGTCAGTTGGAGTCGAGGTACCGAGCCGCGTCTCTTCTTGTCCGGTTAAGTCGCCTCCGAAGCCGAGTTGGTCGCCGATGCCACGGAACAAGTCGAGGCCGTGATACCCCCAAAAGCCGTACTCGTAATATTCACGCATGTTTGAAATCGGTGCTTGCTCGTCATCATTCGGCTGACTGACGGTTAACGGAACGACGAAGGCGGTCAAGCCGATGACAAAACCGGCAGCGGCGATCCGGCGGTTTTTTCCTGTGACTTGCGCAGGTCTTTTTCTCATATAGACGAGGACAGCGGTATAAAGCACCAAGTCCGCGAACAATAGAAAGTCGGTCGGTTGAATCAACGTCAGGAAGCCGCCGCCGACGTCGCCCATCTGACCAACGTCTGACAAAAGCGCGACCGACAACAGATTGCCGAAATAGCGATAATACCAGACGTCGGAGATGAGGAGTGTACTGTGTAGAAACAGCGAGGCGAATAAAATCCAGCGCCGTGTTTTCGTCTTCACGAGCAACGCCCAGCTCGTCATCATGAGAATCATCCCGATGTTGACGAGTAAAAAATGAACGTTGAACGCGCTCGCGGTCAAGACGCTGAATAAAAATAGTTTGGCAAGTGATAGTGACAGATAACTCCAATAATCAAGATGTTTCTTGAACTACCCCCACCTACGCTGCGCTTAGAGGTGAGGGATTCCTGGGTCATCCGGTCTAACGACCGAAACCTGACCAGGCTAACCCCGTCGTCCCGACGGTTGAAGAGGCCAGGATGCGTTCGGCCTCTCGTTTGAGGTTCAGTCCTGCGTTGACATCGCGGTCGTGGTGGGCGCCGCAGTTCGGGCACGTCCACTTACGCAAGCCGAGATGTTTCACGTCTTTGTGTTGATGGCCGCAACCTGAGCAGAGCTGGCTCGAGGCGAAGCTCCTGCTGACTTTCACGACCTGTTTGCCGTACCAGTCGGCCTTGTATTCGAGCATGCGGAAGAACGCCGACCAACTGACGTCGGCGATGGCCTTGCTCAATTGGCGGTTCTGCTGCATGTCCTTCACCTGCAGCGTCTCGATCCCGATGACGTCGTGGTTTTTGACGATCTCGGTCGACACCTTGTGCAGGAAGTCTTCTCGCTTGTTGGCGATCTTCTCGTGGATGCGCGCGACCTTGCGCTTCTGCTTCTGGTAGTTCTTCGCCTCGGACAGCTTCACCTTCTTACTCATGGCGATGAGCCGACGGCGTGACAGCTTGCGCTGCTCGCGAGCAAGTTTTTTCTCGAGCGACTTGAAGTGGCGGTCGTTCGGGTACACCGTCCGGTCCGACAAGATTGCGAAGTGCTTCAGACCGACGTCGACGCCGACCGAGGAGCCGGTTTGAGGAAGCGGCCCGATGTCCTGCTCGACCTTCAGGGAGACGAAGTACTTGCCCGTCGCGTTCCGGCGGATCGTGGCGCTGAGGATCCGGCCCTCGACCCGTCTCGAGTTGGCGAACCGGACCCACTTCAGCTTCGGCAGTTTGAGCCGTTCCCCGACGATCGACATCTCGGGGTTTTGCGACCTGCCCTGGATGTTCGTCGTGTACGACTGGACCGGGTTCCGTTTCGACTTGAAGCGCGGGTGCCCGTTCTGTTTCGTGAAGAGCCGCTCGTAGCCGTCGGCCAGGTGCTTCAACGACCACTGCAGGGCCGTGCTGTCCACCTCCTTCAGCCACGAGAGCTCCTCTTTCATGGATGGGAGCGCGTCGGAGCACGCGCCATAGGACAGTCCCGCACCGCTCGCCTGGTACGTCTCGTCCCACTTCGCCAGGAAATGGTTGAAGACGAAGCGGGCGCAGCCGAGCGTCTTGGCGATCAGGACCTCCTGTTCCTTGGTCGGGTAGATGCGGAATTTATAGCCCTTGTGTGTCGACACGCCGTTCACCTCCTCTAGGTATTTATACCCAGAAAAGGTCATGGCGATTCATCACCCACTTTCGCTAGGGCTTCGCCCCGATCGCTTAGAAGTGGGCGTATTCTCGCCTATTTTTGATAAATAGCCTCCAAACGGTACGTACACGCTGTATTTCTTTTTATGTACCTGTTCGCAGACAGCGGGAAACATGGAGGTGTGCGATGCGGACGAAAAAAAGCGAGGCGAGCGCCTCACTTAATCAAAAACGTGTCCCGAAGCTCGATAATCGTGCCTTCTGGGGCTTGTAGTTTGCTCAGGTGGCCATCGACGACGAAGTAGATATTCCCGCCGTGTTTCGGCAAGAACGTGACACCGAGCGCCTCGAGCCGACCGACTTCCGCTTCAAGGTCATCGACGTACAAGGCGAAGTGAACGGGTCCGGCCGCATGTTTCGAATACGGCGATAACGTCTCGTCGGTCTTCGCCGTCTGGAGTTCGATATAGAAGTCGCCGAGCTTGAGCCAACTGTTGAACGCCCGGGTATGGAAGTTGGGTGACTCTTGGACGAGCTCAAAACCGAGCGCTTCATAAAATTGCTTCGACGCCGCGTAGTCGGGCGTTTGGATACAGAGATGGTGGATTTGTTTCATCGTGTCACTCCTTTGCTTTCATTTTAGCGAATAGGAGCCTGAAGCGGAACTTTTCTTGAACGAAGACGTATACGACACCGAGGAGGGATCCGGTCACGAACGCGACGAGGACGGCACCAATCGGACCGACGGTGACGGCGGCGATGACGTTCACCATATGTTGCACCGGATAGGCCCTGGCGACACCGGTCGGGATGGAGATGAATAGGGAGCCGATGATGGCGATGGCGATGAGCATCGCCATCCAAGTGAGTTGTTGAATACGCATGAAGTGTCTCCTTTCAAAATGAAAACGCCACTTCTCCAAGTGGAAAAGTGGCGTGGACAGACAGACGTATCCAAGCCACTTCCCTACGCTGGTATGAGCCAGATCAGGTTCGAAGGGTCCGGCAGTTGCCGTCTCAGCCCGAAGGCTCCCCTAGTGGTCGTTTATTGGTTTGAGTATAGCATAACGTTATTTTGTTGCCTCAATTTTTCGCGGTCGGAAGATGAAATAAATGATACCGCTATACAGGGCGTATAAAAACAGGGAAAACACGAGATTGATGAGCCACGGGAGTGTACCCATAAATACGGTGACCGAGGCGTTACGGAACCAGCCGAGTGAAAGACATAGTCCGACAAAGCTGAGCACGATCGTCGTCCAAAAGCTGATATCTGGACGCCTCGACACGCGGCGAACGACTAGACCGATTATGAAGCTGAAGACAGCCGTCGTACCTAAATACATATAGAGTAACGCATCAACCGGGTATGAATAATAGACAACGTCCATATTATTTCCTCCTAAACGAAGTGTGGTGAAAGGAAGTGAGGTCAGTGAGGGGTGCGATCCCATGGCGTGACGAGTCTTACCGTGAACAGTTCGAGCACTGGCTCGATGGTCACGTGCCAGGCGTGACGTGGCGGGTTGTGAAAGATACCGATTTGACATACTTGATGTATGGAGAGTACGGAGCAGACCGTTACTACGCCAAGGCGGTGACGCCAATTAGTGATGGCGAGGCTGAACTGTCGATGCATCTAGCCGAACGGCATCCGGGACTCGTCCCGGAGGTCATCGCCATTGACGCGACACACAACTGGCTATTTATGCGGGACATCGGCGGGGATGCACTTCGCGAATACCCTAAGCACAGTCGGTACGAAGCGGCTGTGCGTCAATATGCGAAACTACAGAGAAAAGAAGCGAATTACATGGATACTCTTTTGGCCTACGGCATCCCGGACCGGCGTCCGGCTCGTCTAAAAGAAGAGATACGGACGTATTTACCCGAGTTATGTACGGGGTTAGATCGAGATAGGGCAGAGGCGGTGCTGGCGCTCCAAGACGAACTCCTCACCATGTGCGACGAGCTCGCGACTGGGCTGCCGATGAGTCTCGAGCACGGCGACTTACATGGCGGCAACATCTTTTGGCGCGAACAGACGGATGACTTATGTATTCTCGATTGGGGCGATGCGACCGTCACCCATCCGTTCTTCAGCGTCCGTGTGTTTTGGAACGCGCTCTACGACTTGTTGCCAGAAGACGATGAAGTCGCATGGTATGAACAGATTCAGAAGATGCGTACCGTCTACTTGGCTGAGTGGGAAGGTGTAGCGCCTCGGGACATGCTATGGCGCCATTTGTTGATCGCTGAAGAGCTCGGTTGCGTGTATCGGGCGCTGTCGTGGCATGTATATGTGACCAACTATCGGTATGATCCGTCCGAGTCAGCCGATAAACCGGCCCAATGGCTTAACTTGTTCCTCGAGTATCGGGACTTGAAACGTCGCGGTACGTGATCACTCGTTCTTCTCGAGCAGGTTTTCATAATCCGTCTCGTTCCAAAACAGCTGGGCGATCGACTCCGGTGCTTTCAAAATCTCACCGTCTTGGTCGTAGACGATAGCGTAGCCGTTTTCGATCTCAAAGACGATCAAGTCGGCCGTCACTTCCTTGACGCCGTTCCCGGCAATGATGACGTTCTCGATTGGGTCGCGTGCGACTTGAACTCCCCATTCGTCGAGCTCGACGATGAGCGCTGACGTGTAGGCATGGCGGTCGTAAATCGATTGAAACTCGTCTTGCGTCAATGTGACGTCGGTCGGCGGGGCACTCGTCCCGTATTTGCGCTTCGCAATCTCCTCAACGAATTGCGTGAACGACTCTTCTTGCCAAAAGAGCGGTGCGACCGACTCGGGACCGTTGGCAATCTCACCGTCTTCATTCTCATAGACGGTCGCGTACGTACCGTCGTCGAGCTTGAACGGATAAATATCGGCGTATGTATGATGGATCCCGTCCCCGGCGATGACGACGCGTTCGAACGTCTCCCGGAACGGTGTTAGCCCTTGGGTTTCGAGCGCTGCTAACAAGTCTTGGGCAGTCTCGTGTTGGTCAAAGACGTCTTTGAAATCTTCTCGTGTCCATTCGATCGTCGCTTCTTCATCTTGTTCGTTCATATCAGGAGAGACGATTGGTTTCTCGGCTTGATCGGTACAGCCTGTCAGCAAGAACGCGCTTAAGCCAAGTAGTCCTAACCGTTTCATAAAACAACCCCCTAGTAAGTTACATTATTTCCCTATTTTACATTAGCGTAGCATGTATGAAATGGGATGAGAACCTGGATACTTTCTCATCTAGGGCAAATGGAATCGCTACCTTGTCTGGTTCAATCAATACAACCTGTACGATTGAACAGGGGAATGTCGACTTTTGGCGAACACATTTAGGAAACTGATCTAAAGGAGAGAGAGAGATGCCAAAACGAAAATTTGCCAATCGTCGTGATTGGGAACGCATATTAAAAAATCGATACGCGCAAATGGAGGTGCGGGACGACCGCTTCTCGGGCACCGTCGCCCTCTTCCAAATTGACGCCGTCCGAGCCCCGCAATATAAGATGCATAACGGCGAGGAGTTCATCGTCGCCGACGCAGGTTACGCGTGGCTCCAGTACTTCTCAGAACATGAACCGTTCGGGGTGACCGTCATGTTCGACGACCGGGGCAACATCGTCCAATGGTACATCGATATCGTTGAAGGGATCGGGTATGAGGATGGGATTCCGTACATGGATGACCTCCTGCTCGACATCCTTATCTTCCCGAACGGTGACGTCGTCCGTAAAGACGAGGATGAGTTCGAAGCGGCAGCCAAGTCAGGTGAGCTCACGCCGGAGATGGTCGACCGTGGCTGGCGTGATTTCAAGGCGACGCTCGATCGGATCGAACGCCGCGACTTCGTCTATTTTGATTTAGCGAACGAGCATTACGAGCAGTTGAAGCAAAAGCTTTGAGTCTTCCCGTACTGCTTTTGGTACAGTGAAAGAACAGGGGGGAAGATAGATGAAACAAATTGATCTCGAGAAGTGGCCGCGTAAAAAGCATTATGAGTTTTTCAAGGCGTTTGACGCCCCGCATTTCAACGTGACGGCGAACGTCGACGTGACGAAGCTACATACGTTCGCGAAGACGCGCGGACAGTCATTTTTCAAGCTGTTCTTATACGGCGTGGTGAAGACGGCGAACGCCATCCCGGAACTTAGGTACCGGATGCGCGGTGACGTGGTCGTCGAGCATGATGTCGTCCATCCATCGTTCACTGTCATGATGGACGATGACGTCTTCAATTTTTGTACGGCGACGTATAAAGACGCGTTTCCCGACTTCATGGAGGAAGTGGCCGTGCGGATGAGCGGGGCGAAACGAGAAGTCGTCGTCGGAGATGACGAGCCGGACAGCCTGCTCTATATTACGAGCGTACCTTGGCTCACGTTCACGAGCATCAGTCACCCGACGAATGACCAACAGCACGATAGCGTTCCGCGGATCGCCTGGGGCAAATTCACGAAAGTTGGCGACCGGATGATGATGCCGCTCTCGGTTCAAGCGCACCACGCGCTCGTCGACGGCGTCCATGTCGGGAAATATTATGAGAAACTGCAGGCGTGGCTCGATGATTTGAGCGACCTTCACGTCAAACAGCCTGAAGAGGTCGGACTCGACGAGGCGATCCGCCTGCGCGAGAACGGAGAGCTCGAGCGGGCGAAGCAGCTGTTGCTCATGCTGTTGCGTCAAGATGAGAAGAATCCACGACTCCACGCGCAATGTGCCTGGTGTTATGACTCGCTCGGCGAAGAGCGTCAAGCCGTCCCGCACTATGAGCGGGCCATCCGACTCGGTCTGAGCGGTCAAGAGCTCAGTGAGACGTATATCGGGCTCGGCAGCACGTACCGTGCGCTCGGTCGTTACGAGGATGCCGAGGAGCTGTTTGCTAAGGCGATCGAACAGTTCCCTGACATCGCTGCCTTGAAAGTGTTCCAAGCGATGACGCGTTACAACCTCGGACAGCATCAGGAAGCGACCGGTGCGTTGCTCGAGCTGCTCGCTAGTCCGCAGCCAGATGACAGCATTCAGCGTTATCGTCGCGCCATCGCGTTTTATGCGCGCAACCTCGACGAGACGTATGACTGATCCGGAAGACAAGGCCTGTGGAAGCGGCCTTGTCTTTTTTGGAGACGAATTGATTGACCGATCCAAATTGCCGTGTTATATTTATCTCGAATTAAAGATAATTAAATTTAAAGTATTGTTTTCTCTCAACAAAGGAGGGGAAAAGATGAAACAATCAGACGCCTTAAAAGCGATTACCGTCTTATTTAGGGCCTCGCAGTCGATCCAGGACATGGTCAAACAAGAAGTCGCTGCATATGGACTGAACGCGACCGAATTCTCGGTACTCGAACTGCTCTATCATAAAGGCGACCAACCGATTCAAATCATAGGTAAAAAAGTCTTGCTCTCGAGCGGCAGCATGACGTATCTCGTCGATCGGCTCGAGGCAAAAGGCTACTTGGTCCGGAAATCTTGTCCGAGCGACCGCCGCGTGACGTATGCCGCATTGACTGAAGCGGGAACCGACTTGATGGATCAAATTTTTCCGATACACGCGAAACGGATGCACGAGTTGTTCGACGGACTCGATTTAGATAACACAATCACTCAATTAAAGACGGTCGGCAAACGTGCCGAGGCGTCAAATTTTTTTAATTAATTATCTCGGAATCAAGATTTTGAAGGAGCGATTTAGATGAACCATGTAAAAGGGATTCACCACGTGACGGCGATCACGAGCAGCGCCGAAAAGAACTATGACTTCTTTACGAACGTCTTAGGGATGCGTCTCGTCAAGAAGACGGTCAACCAAGACGACATTCAGACGTATCACTTGTTCTTCGCGGACGATAAAGGTAGCGCCGGGACGGACATGACGTTTTTCGATTTCCCAGGCATCCCAAAAGGCGTGCACGGGACGAATGAGATTTCAAAGACATCGTTCCGTGTCCCGACGGATCAGGCACTCGACTACTGGGTCCGCCGTTTTGATCGGTTAAAGGTAAAACATGAAGGCATCACCGAGCAGTTCGGCAAGAAGACGCTGTCGTTCGTCGACTTTGACGACCAAGCGTATCAGCTCATCTCGGACGAGTTCAATCAAGGTGTCGCTTCCGGTGAGCCGTGGCCAAACGGTCCGATTCCGCTCGAGTATGCCATTACTGGCCTCGGGCCAATCTTTATCCGCATCTCTGACTTCACGTACTTCAAACAAGTGATGGAGCAAGTCATGTTGTTCGAAGAGATCGGGCAAGAAGGTGACAACCATCTCTTTGAAGGAGGTGAGGGTGGAAACGGAGCGCAAGTCGTCGTCATCCATGACGAGACATCTCAGCAAGCACGCCAAGGGTTTGGAACGGTTCACCACGTCGCGTTCCGCGTCGACGACCGCAGCGTCCTCGATGAATGGACAGCGCGGCTGCAACAGTTCGGGTTACCGACGTCAGGTTACGTCGACCGCTTCTTCTTTGAATCATCATACGCACGCGTCGCACCGCAAATCTTGTTCGAATGGGCGACCGACGGACCAGGATTCATGGGTGACGAACCGTATGAGACGGTCGGTGAGAAATTGTCGCTCCCACCGTTCTTAGAGTCGAAGCGTGAGCAGATCGAAGCGATGGTCCGGCCGATTGATACGGTCAGAAGTACCAAAACGTTCGAGAAAGAATATGAGGGTATGCCATCATGAGTTTTTTCAATCGTTTGTTCGGTAAACAAGAAGCACCAACCAACTCACAAGGAGGAACTACTATGTTGAAAATTGGAATCGTACTCGGATCGACTCGTGAAGGACGCGTTAGCCCGCAAGTCGGAGAATGGGTAAAAAAACTTGCCGACAAGCGCGGTGACGCCAACTATGAAATCATCGATATCGCGGACTACAGCTTACCGCTTCTCGGCGAGGCAGGCAGCGACGCGACAGGTGCCGCGGCATGGTCGGAGAAGATTGCAGAGATGGACGGTTTCGTCTTCATCGTACAAGAGTACAACCACTCGATGACAGGCGCGCTCAAAAACGCCCTCGACTACTTACGCAACGAATGGCATAACAAGGCGGCAGGGATCGTCTCGTACGGTTCGGTCGGCGGTGCTCGGGCAACTGAGCATGTGCGCGGTGTCTTGAGCGAACTCTTGATTGCCCACGTCCGGGTCCACCCAGCGCTCTCGCTCTTCACAGACTTCGAGAACGGCACGCACTTCGCACCGAAAGACGTACAAGTCCAATCGGTGAACGATATGCTCGACCAGCTCGTCCCGTGGACAGAAGCGATGCAGACGGTCCGTACGAAAGCGGCGGAAGCAACGAACAACTAAGTATTCGGCCAGCCCTTAAACAGGCTGGCTTTTTTGTGCGTTTCTCGGACGAGTAGTGTAAATTTTAAAAGAGTGGGGGGATAAAAATGTGGGAGCGGAAAATTGTTACGGCTTCAATGACGGCACTGATTTATGCGTTCTTATTGGTCGCTTTTGTTGTCCTACCGCTAGAATCGGATAGCGGAGGACTATGGGATAACGTGAACGGGTTGCTACTGTTGACGGCCGTTTATTTAGCGTATAGCTTCCCGGCTATCGTTACTTACGGCGTTTTGACGTCAATATTCAGTGACTGGTTGGCGCGCCGTGTACCGAAGCGGTTTGAGACAATCGTCTCGTTTGGATTACATATCGGATTCGGGCTCGTTTTACTTTGGCTCAGCCTAGGGGCGGCCGTTCTGTTCTGGACGATTGATCGCTGGTTGAAACATAAAGGCCGTCGATTTGAACGCAGACAGGCGTTGTCTAGTCTGGTCGTGCCTGCCGGTGTCTTATTAGCGGTCGTTGGGATTGTTTACTTTGTCGGCATGGTGCAAGATGTCGTGCGTCATCTGTACGGGTGAAAATCGGACGAATAGGGAACAGGGAAAGGAAGTTTATCGACATGGAGGAGGAATCGTGATGAAATGGATGATCTATGGCGCGAACGGCTATACGGGTGAACTGATTGCCCGGCAAGCAGTAAAAGAAGGGATGACACCGGTGCTCGCAGGGCGGCGTGCGGACGCGATCGAGCGGCTCGGCGATGAGCTTGGATGCGAGACGCGTGTCTTTAGTCTGTCGCTCGACAAAGCGAAGCAGGAACTCGCTGACATCGACCTCGTCTTGCACTGTGCTGGACCGTTCGCCGATACGAGTCAGCCGATGGTCGAGGCGTGCCTCGCGTCACAGACTCATTACCTCGATATTACCGGGGAAATTGAAGTATTCGAATACATTCATTCGAAGAAACGGGCCAAGCTCGCGCAAGAAGCAGGCGTGTTGCTGTGCTCGGGTGTCGGCTTTGACGTCATCCCGACCGACTGTGTGGCCCGCAAGTTGAAGGAACTCATGCCGGACGCGACGAATCTCGCCCTCGGCTTCTCGGCCGCTGCCGGTATTTCGCGCGGAACGATGAAAACAGCAATCCGTGGGCTCGGCTCGAGCAGTGCCGAGCGGAAAGACGGAAAACTGTCGCCGTTCCCGCTTGGGGCCAAGCGTCGACAAATCGACTTTGGGCGCGGCAAGAAAACAGCGCTCGCGATTCCGTGGGGTGACGTCTCGACCGCGTATTATACGACGGGCATCCCGAACATCACGACATGGATCCCAGTTCCCCCAGTGGCCGGATATGCGTCTCGTCTCATGTCGTTCTTTAGTCCGATTCTTGGTAGTGACGCTGTCCAAGGACGTCTCTTACGCTATGTCGATGAACATATTAGCGGACCGGATGAGGCGGAGCGGGACGGGTCGTCGACGTATGTTTGGGGTGAAGCAACGAATGCAGACGGACACAAATATATCGTTCGCATTCAGACGGCGAGCACGTACGCCTTCACCGTCTATGGGGCGCTCGAGGTCGTGAAACGTCTCGTCGGCTCAAGCCGGGTCATTCCTGGAAGCTTCACACCAGCGATGTTGTTCGGCTCGCATTTTATCGAAGAAATCGAAGGGTCGTCCTCGTTCGTGATTGATGAAGTCCGCCTGTAAAGCGGTGCCTTGTAACGGAATCACAATCTGTTCGCAATCGAAGTGTGGTAAACTCAGGGAAGATTAGAGGGAGGGAACGAGATGAAACGCTTAGAACTAGCCAGGCGCATCGAACGCATCAAAGCGGAAGGGACGTCTGCCTACATCAGGCATCGAAAACAGACCCCTCCCTATGAAGGTTCGGAGTTAATCGTTGAAAATAAAGGTCATGTGTTCCGGATGGGGAATACGAGTTTTGCGGTCGGGTTCGGCTTGAACCGTCCGACGAGCTTTTACGATCTGCACCAAATGGAGAAGTGGGTCCGTGGTAAGAACGTGTCCCGCCTACATATTGAGGTGTGTCCACTCGCGGACATGTCGCTCATTCGCCTGCTGCAGGAACGAAACTATACGCTCGATCACTTTCTTGACGTCTGGTTGCTCGATGTGAACGCGTTTGAGTTGCCAGAGAGTGAAGCGACACGTGTCGAACGTGTGCACGCTGATAACGTGAACGAATGGGCCCGGGCGATCGCGACAGGATTCGCCGAGACAGGGACGGTGCTGCAAGAGACGATTGATACGGCGAAAGGGTTTTATGCGTTACCGGAAAACCAGGCGTTTCTCGTCCGTGAAGACGAGACAGCGGTCGCCGGCGGTATTCTCGCCGTTCAGGACGGGATGGGGGAACTGTTTTTGACGAGCACGATTCCCGATTATCGAGGAAAAGGGTATCAGACCCAACTCATTTTAGAGCGAGTCGCCGCGGCAAAAGCGATGGGTTGCGAGTACGTGACGGTGACGACGAAAGTCGATACCGCCTCGGGACGCAACATGGAGCGCCTCGGTTTTACACCGTTTTATCAAAAAGCAGTCATGAAAAGTCCGATTCTCAAATAAACAGGTCGCCCCGCGGGGCGACCTGTTGTCGTTAGAGTAGTGATTCGGCACCGTCGACGTACACTTCTGATCCGGTGACGTGGCTCGACATATTGCTCGCAAAGAACAAGACGACGTCGGCTACTTGCTTCGCCGTACCTGATTTTCCGGCGAGCGGTTGGTTGCCTTCTGGGTATTCGATCGGGATGACGATTTCTTCAAGTAACGCGTCGTCCCGGTTCGTCGAGTCATCGATGTTCGTATCGATCGCACCCGGACAAATCGTGTTGACCCGAATACCGAACTGGGCGAGCTCAGCCGCGGCCATTTTCGCAAAACCGGTCTGGCCGGCTTTCGTCGTCGCATAGCCGCTGAAGCCAAAGTTTTTAAAGAAACGGTTCCCGTTGATCGACGACGTGATAATGACGCTACCGCCTTTCTCTTTCAAGTAAGGGATCGCATGTTTCACGGTCAAGAACGTGCCCGTCAAGTTCGTCTCGACGACCCCGTTCCAATCTTCGAGCGACAAGTGCTCGATCGGTGTGATCGTCCCGTTCCGTCCCGCGTTCGCAAACACGATATCGACATGTCCGAACCGTTCGACCGTCTGTTCATAAGCCCGTTTCATCTCGTCTTCGTTTGAGACGTCAGCACTAATTCCGATGGCGCGGTCCTCGCCGATCAAGCTCGCGAGCTTCTCAGAGTCCTCTTGGTTCAAGTCGACGATGGCGACTTTTGCCCCCGCTTGGACGAACCGGATGACAGCGGCGCGTCCGATTCCTGACGCCGCTCCTGTGACAAACGCGACTTTACCCGACAACAATGTATTTGAAATCATGTATTTATCTCCTTTCAGCTACCTGTTGTCATATTCCACTGTTCCGAGAAAACTATGCCCGTTTCTTTGAAAAAGATGATTCTTTGCTTACTCGGACGTTACCTGAATCGATAGCGCAATCTTGAGCGTCGCATCCGGATCGAGCTCGATGGTCACATGTTGACCGGCACGAAGTTCTTGCACGTCGCTAGCAAGACCCGTCACTTCCGTCTGGTCATTAACTAGAATCGTATGCAATTTGATTTCATCCATATCCGTCTCGGCTGGACCAATCATCAGTTGAGGGATTTCAATCCGTTCGATGCGTCCGTCGAGCGTGTGATCGTTCCACGTGCTCACCCAATAGATTGCTAACAAAAAAAGACCGATGAACGCGAAGGCAAAGATGAGTCTAGCTCTCATGGTGATCCTCCTCTGCGGTACCCCGGTGCGATGGTTTCCATTAGTTATTTACCCGAAATCAGGAATTTATATAGGCTGATTTTTACAGGGATTTGAATGACAGATGCGGAATATAGTAAAAAAATTGAAGAGTGGAGGCGCTGACGATGGTTCTAGTCGGGATGGTTGGGTTAATCATTTTAGGATTGATTGCTTTCGGGTGGTGGACGATCGGGTTTCCCAGACGGCGGGTGTGGGGTGGGCTGATCATGCTAGTGGTTTCCTTCCTCTTTTCGCCGCTACTACTCGTCGCGAGCGGCGAGCGCTACGGATTTGATGGCGTCGTGGCAGGATTGGTAGCGCTGTTCTGTATGGTCGGGGGCGGTTTTTTCTTCACGACACTTGGCTGGACTGGTCGTCACCGAAAAGTCAGGAAAGTCCGGACATTGTCGGAAGACCCTGATCTGTTTTAGTTTGGGTTGTCGTTGCCCCTTCGAAACCCGTACAGTAAACGTATGGAACAAAATGGAGGGATACATGTGTCGACACTGATTAAACCGACCGCGTTACGGCCGGGCGATACGATCGGCATCGACGTCGAGCTCGATGCGACCGCCGGGACGATCACCTTTTTAGAGAATGGAGTGACGACATGAGCGAATTTATTACCGTGGTCGACCGGACACGTAAAAGAATCGGGTTGAAGCCCCGGTCCGACGTCCATCGTGACGGCGATTGGCATGAGACGTTTCACTGCTGGATGATTGACCCGACGCATCTTTACTTACAGCTCCGCAGCGAGACGAAACAAGATTTTCCAGGACTGTTCGATATCACGGCAGCAGGACATCTGGTTGCCGGAGAGACGGTCCGGGACGGGGTCCGTGAGATTCAAGAAGAACTGGGAATCGAGTTATCACTCGATCAACTGACTGCTCTCGGAGTGTTTGAAGATGTGATTGAGACGGGAGCGTTTCTAGACCGGGAGTTCGCCCATACATATGTCTATCCGTACGCTGGGGAGGCGTTCACGTTAGACGTTGACGAAGTAGCAGACGTCGGCAAAGTTGATTTCGAGGCGTTCGTCGCCTTGCTCGCCGGTTCGCGCGAACAGATTGAGGCGACTTCGGTCGTAACCGGAAAGACGTTACGCGTGACGAAAGAGACGCTCGTTCCACATCCGGAGACATACTGGAACCAAGTGATTGAAGGGGTTCGGACATTTCGGGAGAAAGCAGAAGGCCATGATGATTGATATCATCTGGCGACTGTTGAACGGATTGCTCGTGCTCGGTTTAGGGGGAGTTCTAGTTTGGTGTTTTCGCAAGTGAAGAGGGGGAATTGACGAGATGGAAGTTGTACATCCAGTAACACCACTCGAGATTGAGACGGCGCGCTTACGATTGCGGGCACCGCGCACGAGCGGTGACGAGCGTGTCGTGAATGCGGCGATTCGGGATTCACATGAGGAGTTCCGGCAGTGGTTACCGTTCGCTCAAACGGTCCCGACGTTAGAAGAGACCGAGATCAATTTACGACGTGCCCACGAACTTTATGTGCAAGAGGAGAGTTTTCGCTACCTCATCTTTTTACGAGATACGGGAACGTTCGTCGGCACGGTCAGTCTGCAAGGCATCGACTGGGACGTCCCGAAGGCAGAGATTGGATACTGGCTGCATTCGATGCACACCGGACACGGCTACATGGGCGAAGCGGTCGAGGCGGTCACGCGGTTCGGGTTTACACATTTCGGATTCAAACGGATCGAGGTCCGTTGTGAGTCGACGAACCGGGGCAGCCGGATGATACCAGAACGTCTAGGGTTTCAACTTGAAGGCATACTGCGGAACGACGACTTGTCCGCCGATGGCAACCGCCTGACCGACACGGCCGTCTATGCGATGCTGCCCGGTGAACTCAAACCGTCAGCGACATGATTCGTTGTTCGCCGACGGGTATAGCGTTCACAATGACGACGGGGTGCACACCGCCCGGGATTATCGAGTCGATATCTTTTGGCAACGTCGTATATTTCTCTTGATCGAGCGGCAGCGTGAACGTCTCGAGGACGGGCCAGTGTTTGTCTTGAAGCGGTTCGAGTGTGACGGATGACATCGTTATTCCTCCCTCATTAGAAGTAGCGCACTTTCAGTATACAAAAAATGAATGGGAAAGGATCAACTATGGACCAACAGATCTCGTATCAACAAAATGCACCACTATCCGACATGTATCAAGCTTTCATGGACGGGTTTTCTGATTACATAATTCGCTTTGACATGGATGCGGCAGGATTCGAATCGACCTTCCTCGTCCGGGATCAAAATCAACCGTCACGCTCCATCGTCGCGTATGCGGACGGACGTCCGGTCGGTGTCGTCTTGAGTGGGGTGGCCCATTTAGAGACAGGTTGGGTCACGCGTTGCGGTGGTCTGGCCGTCTCCCCTGCGTTTCGGAAAATAGGGATTGCCCGCGAGTTGATGCGCCGTTTTGACGAGCAGGCAACGGGGACACGTCTACTTGAAGTCATCCAAGGCAACGACTCGGCACTCGCTTTGTACGAGCGGCTCGGGTACGAGACGGTGCGCGAAATCTTTTATTTCGACTCCGTTCCGACCGAAACGGAAGCGACACGCGCGATCGAACCGGTCGTGACGCTGTTCGATCGCTATTACCCGTCGGCATCGCACCGACCGATCTGGCAAACGGACGCCCGGACGACCCAGCAACGAGCGGAGCTCGTCCGGATCACAGAAGGCGACAAAACAGGGGCGCTTTTGTTCCGGTCAGGCGTCCTCCTCGACGTTTTCAGCCGGGATGAGGATGCGGAATGGCTCCTACGGGCGGCTGCAGCGAATGGACCGATCAAGTTGACGCTCACGTCGGATCGTCCTGCATTGATCGAGGCGGCGCGAACGCTCGGGTTCAAACAAGATGCCATCGCCCAGTTTGAGATGGTGAAGCGCGAGACGGGTGTCTGATGAGACGTCTTCTTCCCATGTTGATGGTCGGTCTCATCGTCGGAAACTTGTTCACGATTCTCGGATTGACGACGAACTTGTCTCCGTCAATCGACCGTGTCTTTCTGTTCGGGGGGCCGGCGGTGACGTTTATAACTGCTGTGGGTATTGTCTTTGTCGTCCTAAAAATGAAGCGAGACAAACGGTGATGAACTCTTCGTGAAGATTGTGAGAGTGCTTGCTCATTGTTTTGAAATGTTCGACATACAAATGAAATGCTTCATATATTGAACTTTTTAGGTAGGGATGCTATATTCGCACTTGTAGCTTTTTATATAGCTAGCGAATCATCCTATTTGGAGGTTTTATCAATATATGTGGAAACAACTTTTACTAACTGTCGGTGTCGGCGTACTCGTTTTGAATGGCCCGGCGTCGGCCTCAGCAGATCAACTTACCCCGCAAGAGCTCGTCAAGACGACGAAGTCCCTTCAGAAGATAGAGCGTGATGTTCGCGCATCAAAGCAAGCGGTTGAAAAGGCGAAGCGTCATGTGCAGACCGTCGAGACGCGGGCGGATGCGCTTCAAGCTAAACTAGATCAAGTAAGCACTCAGCTCGAAGCGTATGAAACGGCTTCGACCCCTGAAGAGACGTCTTTGTTTAAACAAGTACTGTCGTCTGTCCTTCCTAGCGCGAAGGCGGAAGCGGCGGAATCCGAAAAAGCCGAGACAGATTTAAAAGCGAGAGAAGCCGAAGCTGCTCGAGCGTTAGACGAATTGAGTGATCAACAGGCCGAAGTGAAGGCCGAGCGGGAACAGGCGAAGGCTTCACATGCGGCAGCGTATAAGCAGTTGAAGGCACAAGCTGCGCAATTAACAGATTTGAAGAAGCAAAAAGCGGCAATCGCACCAGATCAGTTTATGATTCCGGCGACGGGACGTCTGTCACAAGGGTTCGGCCCCGCTAGTGGACAATTCGGCTATACGTTCCACAACGGGATCGATATCGCCGCCAAAGTCGGGACACCGATCTATGCAGCGGCTGACGGCAAGGTCATCGACGTCAAGACGAGCGGCCCTTACGGCAAGCACGTCTTCATCGAGCATGACTTGAACGGACAGAAGTGGACGACCGTCTACGCCCATATGCATAAAATCGAAGTGAAGAAAGGCCAAGCGTTGCTTCAAGGTGAAGGCATCGGCCAAATCGGCAACACGGGCAATTCTTCAGGTCCTCACTTACATTTCGAGGTGCATCAAGGAAAATACGGTTACTCGTCAAGTTCGGCCGGCAATACGGTCAATCCGATGGACGTAGCGGAAGTACTCGGCGGCACATCACCAATCAAAGCGGTTTATTGACACGACGCGACGTAGCGTCGTGTTTTTTTGCGCAAAAAAAGCCGCATTACAGCGGCTCTCGTTCATTCGCGGGTTGGATCGTGATTGCCTTTGGTGTCGGCGATTGTATCCGAGCTTCCGAAGTCTTCGACTTGGCTGAAGGCGTCAGTACTTTTCCCGGCGTCATCTGTTCCGTCGAGCTGTTTATGGGCAGCCGTCTCAGACGCGTTGAGGACATCTTCTTCGACCGGACGATCGAGGTCTGTTTGATGCTCTTGTTCTTCCTGCTCACGTGCATGTTCGATGCAAAGCGTCGCTTCTGGGATGATCTCGAGCCGATCGAGTTCAATTTCTTTCCCGCACACTTCACATTTTCCGTACGTCCCGTTTTTGATGGCGAGAAGCGCCTTATCGACGTCCGTTAAAAATTCTTCGTCGAGTTCGGTGAGTGCGTGGTCACGTTCGCGTAAAAACAGCTCTTCTCCCGAATCGGCGGGATGGTTGTCATAGTGCGACAACTCTCCTTCGTCGTAAACTTCTTCACGATTTTCCAGATACCCTTCGGTCTTGGCTTTCTCTTTTAGTAGACGTTCTTTGAACGTATCGATTTGTTTTTGTGTCAACATACGGTCCACTCTCCAGTTCTGATTTCATTAGTATAAGCATTTCCCATTTTGCGACGCGACAAACCTTTCTGTCGGCAAAGCGGATTTCTAAAGACTTGAGAAAACGGGTATGATGACAATGAGTGTCAATTGTCGTGGAATAAGGAGGAAGCAACATGAGAAAAGTTGAGGTTGTGGAATACGATACAGCATGGACGGAAAAGTTTGAGGACGAGTCGAGCAGGCTCGAACGATTGCTCGACGGTGAACTGATTGTGATTCATCATATCGGAAGCACGTCTGTCCCGGGGCTTGACGCCAAACCGATCATCGATATCATGCCGGTCGTTCGCCAAATCGAACGCGTCGATGGATTGATCGGCCACATGGAGGCCCTCGGTTATCGCAGTTTCGGCGAGCACGGTATTCCGAGACGGCGCTTCTTCGCCAAAGGTGAGGACGTGCGGACGGTCCATGTCCACGTCTTCGAGGAAGGAGACGAAGGGGTCGTCCGGCATTTGGCCTTTCGGGACTACTTGATGGCGTTTCCGGACGTACGTGCCGAATATGCCGCTCTCAAACAACAGCTCGCGAGCCAACATCCGGAAGATATCGAAAGCTACATCCAAGGAAAACAAGAATGGGTGTCCGAAACGGAGCGAGTGGCGACGCTTTGGTATTTGTCCCAGCAACAGAAATGAAACTTTTTTCCGCTTCATCTCGTAACGATAAATAACAAGTTGAGGGGGAAACAGGATGAAGCAATTTCTTGGGAAATGTATCGAGTACGCGTTTGTCGCGCTCGTATTCGTCGGATTATTCTTTGGCTTGCGCTATGGGGTCCATCAGTTCGTCCCGGCAACGGAAGAGATTCAACGTTACACGTATCTCGTCTTAGGGACAGCCGCTCTCGTGTTTCCGGCTTCGTTGTTCGGCGGCTATTTCCTCGCCCGTCCGATTCAGCGCCGGTTGAACGGAACAGCGACGGTCAGTTCGAACCACGTGTTGCGTGGTGATGAAAAGCCACACGGGATCACGGAAGATCGAAACGGCACGCACACTGGGGGCGGTTTATGATGCGCTTGCGCCCCACTAGTTCGGTTAACGAAGAAGCCGCCACGTTTTACGAACGTGTCGGCTTTCGAGCGAAACGTCAAATCGTCGTGAAGCACCTTTAGAAAGGGGAGACGGGTCATGACGCGGCGCCTCGTGCTATTTATCGTGTTGACGTTCGCGTGGTCATGGTCATGGTGGGGTCTGAACATCTGGCTCGTCCGCTCGACCGGTGCTTCGTCTTCGCTGCTGCATTTCGCTGGGGCGTTCGGACCGCTCGTCGCGGCATGGCTGACGACGGCTTGGACGGATGGGTGGTCAGGGTGTCGTCGATTGTTTGAGCGCGCCTATGGCCGCTTGACGATTCGCTGGACGTTACTCGCCGTGTCTCTACCCGTTTTGTTTTTCGCAATCGGTGTCCTCGTTGTCAGTATGATGCCGGAAGTCTCAAATAGTTCGAATTGGTTTGCCAACGACAAGCTTCCGGACTGGTCGCCGTTTGTGTTATGGCTCGTTTGGGTGGCGACATACGGGTTTGGTGAGGAGAGCGGGTGGCGCGGGTATTTGCTGCCGACACTATCAGAACGGATGGCGGTCCGACCGGCGACGCTCGTGGTCGCGCTCGTTTGGGCGCTTTGGCATGTGCCCGTCTTTTTATACGACCCAGATTTTCAAGACATGTCGGTGTTCATGATTGCCGGTTGGACGATTGGACTTATCTTCGGCTCCTTCTTTTTAGGCTGGTTGACCGTTCAGGCTGACTTCAGCATCTGGCCGGCCACCCTGTTTCACGGAACGTTCGATTTTTTGAGCGCCGGGGATGCGTTGCCGGACTTCATTCCGGCGATCTCATCGGTACTTTTGATTGGACTCGTGCTCGTATTGGCCCGTCGTTATGACGAGCAATTTCATAAACGTTGAAAGTAGGGATTGGATGGAAACGGTTATTTTAGTGATTGGGATCATCGGAGTGATTTCTTTAATGTTTTTCATGTCAAACCAGTGGATGGGATATAGCAAAAGCAATATCGTCATGACGCTCGATGATCATCACACGGACTTGAATCAATACGTGCCGGCGATTTTGACGAAACTCTATGAGGACGGCAAGTCGGCCCATTATCTCGGCGACCGGAAGTTTGAGGTGGACGGGAAACGATACGTCCTCGTCGAACGGACTGTACCGATCGGTCGGGTTCCGACCCAGCAGACGGTACTCATGCCGGATAAAACGAAGTAAAGCCACGCGGCCGCGTGGCTTTTTGTTATTGTGCCGGGGGTCCGAAACTACCGGCATGATAATCGCGGAACGCTTGGCGAATCTCGTCCTCGGTATTCATGACGAACGGACCATGGGCGATGTAGTCCTCACGGATCGGCTGTCCTGAGTAGACGAGCAGGCGGGCCCGTGACGTCGCTTTGACGCGGAGTGCGCTCATGCTGTCCGCTGTTTCGTCGTACGTGAGCGTCGCCACGTGCGTTTTCGCGAGCGGGGTCGCCGACGTGCCGAGCTCGACTGAACCGGCGAGCACGTAGACGAATCCGTTATGATTTGTCGGCAAGACGTGCTCGTAGACGGCACCGGCTTTCAAACTGATTTCGCTCATCGTGATCGGCACGAGGCTGTTCATCGGCCCCGTTACCCCGGCGACGTCGCCGGAGTAGACGCGCATCTGCCCGCCGTCGATTGGTACGACCGGGGCGTCTTCGACATATACGTTCTGATAGGAAGTCGTCGTCGATTTGAGCGATTTTGGCAAGTTGAGCCATAGTTGCAGCGTATGGATCAAGTCGTCATCGACGGCTTCCTCGGCATGCCGGGCCGCCCAACCGGCGTTCATATATTGAACGTCACCGGCGTCTAAAATCGAGTGACCGCCATGGTTATCGATATGTTCGAGCCGACCGTCGATGACGTAGGTGATCGTCTGAAACCCGCGGTGCGGATGGTCAGAGAATGTGCCACGCTTGAACCAATCCTCGGCCATTAAAATGAAGGGGTCGAACTCGTCTTTTCGTTCCGGGGGTAACACCCACCCTTGTTGGACGTGCGGATAGCCGTTCTGTTTATACGTGACTTGCCAGTGTGCGGCGACATCGCGGTCAAATCGTTTCGTCATCAGACCATCTCCTTCGGAAGCGTTTGGCTTCATTGTCGCATATGGCCGATCTTGAAACGGGTGATTTTGCTCTCTGAACGTGCAAAGACAGACGGGCAGGAGACCGTCTGTCAATAAGGGGCGAGCGACAGCCAGGTGGCGCTGTCCTCGGAACTGAGTTTGTAGTGGTTACCTTTGGTCGTGACATAGACGTCCGTCTTTTTGGACCATTCATGGAGCATCACGTCGAACGTTTGGGACTTTACTCCATGAATTGGGCCTGCCACTTGGCCGCATCGTCGCGGAGCAGCTGGAAATGAGACCCTGTCTTCGTATTCGTCAAAAACACGTCATTTCCTTCATAGCTGACGTCGAACGTTTGCGCACATATGCCTTCGAAGACGGTCAAATAAGGGTTCGGGGCAGGTGCGCCGGCTTTCGAGACGGCTTTCGCGCGCTCGATCGCATTGAAGATGAATTGCGTATCGTCAGCTGTAGCGTGGCTTAAAAACGGCTCGTCTTTCGATTCCGTACCGATCAAGGCGAGCTCGTGAAAGACGACGTGCCGGCGGTGGTCGAATTGTTGGCGCATTTCGTTCTTCAAGCTATCCCCGCGCAACAAGGTTTCTTCTTTATAGGTGATCGACACGACTTGTTTATGGGCTTTTCCATCGCGGGTGAACGAGAAGCTGAACAACGGATAGCGTTTGTTCGCTACGAGTGTCGATGGGAGCGTACTAGCTTGCTGGGCTCCTAGAAAACGGTCGAACGACGCGTCGAACGGTCGGATCACGTCGCGATAGAGCTCTTGGTTTGACGAGGTATAAATCCCGTAGCGCTGTTCGCCATCAGCCGACTCGGTACCAAACCCGATCGAGAGAAACGGCTGTCTAGAAGATAAATCAATAGGGACCACGAGGGTCTCGGCCGTATCCGTTGACTCGAACGTGAACTCATATGAACCGTTGAACGGCATCGTCACGTGGACGAGCGTTTGCTCGAGAGCAGTCCGGAGCGGATACGGTTCGTTGCCGACCGGTTTGTCCATCTCGTTTAGAAATTGAAGTCGTTCGTGCGGTTGAGCGTTTCGCAGTTTCGAGATGGACGGATAAGTGACGGACAAGTCTTGAAAAGCCGTGAGACTGTCGGGAACGGATGCGACTTGTTTGATATAAGTGATTGTTCCTACCTGACATTGCACGTAAAACTGATTCTCCACTTCAAAGAATGTGGCGGTCGGGAACGCTTCGGTTGACGTTGTCGTCGTCAACGGCTGCGTCAACGTGACCGTTCCGACTAAACGGCGGTCGCCGGCGGGAACGGTCGTGATCGCATCTTCTGGATAACAAGCATCGAGCACGTTCGTCCGGTCGGACTCGGTCATCTCGATCTGTTGCCCCGAAGGAAGCGTGGCGCGACCTTGATAGTACTCTGGAGCTGTATGTAAACGAAAAGCATGTTCTTCCTCACATCCAAACAGGAATGATAAAATGGCGAGCGTACAGAAAAGCAGGTACTTTTTCACAGCGGTGCACTCCTTCGATGAATAACTTTCATCATTGTAGCACCATTTTTTTGTGACTTTAGTCTTAGGAAAACTAATGTGTTTTTTTAAATAAAAAAGCGAAAAACCCGCTCGACTTGAACTGAGCGGGTCTGATTTACACTTATGGATATGAAATGGAATTTCTCGATTTCAACGTTGTCGATTTTTGACGAATGAACCTTTATATAGCGTCATTGCTAAAAAACGAATAGAAAGCGTTGAAATGAATTATGGGTTTTATAGGTATTTATTGGTTTTTATATTCTTTTAGTCGACGTCGCGACCGCGTGAAGCTTTCAAAATTTCGAACCATTCTTCACGGCTGAGCTCGATTTCGAGTGCGTCGACACCGGTGCGGACTCGTTCAATTTTCCCAGAGCCGATGATCGGCATGATATTGACCGGATGCTTAAGTAGCCAAGCATAGACGATTGAATCGATACCGCTAGCGTCATGACGGACGCGGATCTCTTCAAGTTTTTCACGAAGCGGCGCGTAGTCGTCTGCAGAGAATAACTGGCCTCCGGCGAGCGGGCTCCAGGCCATGAGCGGCATCCGCTTTTCGTGACATAGGTCGACAGAACCATCTTCGAAATGTTTCAACTGCATCGGCGAGAGCTCGAGCTGGTTCGTCACGAGTTGGAACGGTAGCCGTGACTGCAGCAATTGCTGTGTCGACGGCACGTGGTTCGAGACGCCGAACGTCCGGACTTTTCCGCTCTGTTGCAACGTGATGAACGCCTCGGCGACTTCATCTGGATCCATGAGCGGATCGGGACGATGGATCAAAAGTGTATCAATCTGGTCAATTCCGAGCTCGCTCAAAGAACGTTCGGTTTGGCTGATGATATGTGCTTTCGTCGTATCATAATGGTTGAGCGTTTGGCCGGGGTTGAATGAGCCGGTCAATTTGATGCCCGTCTTCGTCACGATTTCGATTTGGTCGCGAAGCGAAGGTTTGAGGCGCAACGCCTCTCCAAATAATCCTTCACACGTATACCCGCCATAAATGTCGGCGTGGTCGAACGTCGTGATGCCGAGCTCGATACATTGCTCGATGAACGTGAGACGCTCCTGTGGGCTCATCTCCCATTCGGCGAGACGCCACATTCCGTGGATGATGCGTGAGAACGATAAGTCTTCCGTTAGTGCGATTCGTTGCATAATCGATTCCTCCTAATTGTCTGTCGCTTTCATTATACGGGTATTGTCCAACAGCGTCACTTTCTGCGCGCGAGCAGGGATGCTGAAACAGGGTCAATCGTGACGGAATCCGTTATGATAGACGAGAGACAAACAGAAAGAGGAGTTCTTCATGAATTGTTATGAAATTTATGCGGACGTGTCGTTCGAACAAGACGTTCACGAGACGCGTGTCACCGCTTATCACCAAGACCTCGAGCTGCATGGGATCGGACGGAGCGCCGCCGTATTTCGCGTGAAAGATACGCGACTCGTCATCAAAGTGTTCTTCCCGGGCTATACTCAAATCGCGGCGGAAGAAGCCGTGATTTATCGTACGCTCGAAGGGCTGCCCCAGTTCCCGCATTTGTACGAAGTCGGGCCGAACTATATCGTCATCGATTATATCGAAGGTAAGACGCTGTTCGAGTGTTTGACCGAAGGGATTTGGATTGATGCGGCGTACATCGAGCAAGTCGACGAGGCGCTGATTAAGGCGCGGCAGCTTGGACTGACCCCGTCAGACGTACATTTGCGCAACATCATCCTCAGTCCGCAAGGCCGCATCTATTTGATCGATTTGGCCCGGTTCCGGCAAGGGCAGCATATCGACCATCAATGGGAAGACTTGAAACGGATGTATCGGCTCTATCGGCTCCGCTTCGTGCCGAAACGATATTCCGAGCGGCTGTTGAACGGGATCGCCTATTTATACCGCACGTTTGTCAACGATCCGAGACGTTAGTCGAAGGTCGTTTTTATTTTGGCGATTAGGGAACAACAGTAACGTATCGTTGTCGTGTCACTAAAAAAGGAGGACGTCCGAATGGCTCACCGAATTTATGCGAATGAACTCGAAACGTTGCATGACTGTGTGGAGACGTGTAACTACTGTCTTGAATCGTGTCTTGAAGAGCGCGATGTGAAGATGATGGTCGATTGCATCCGGCTCGACCGCGAATGTGCCGCTATGTGCTCGTTCCTCGCCGAGGCGATGACACGCGATTCGGCGTTCGTGCCCGAACTCGCACGGGCTTGTGCGGTCATGTGTAAGGCGTGCGCCCAAGAGTGCGAAAAACATAAGCACGAGCACTGCCAAGAGTGTGCGCGCGTTTGCTTCGAATGCGCTTCAATGTGCGACCGCTTAGCAGCTTGAGCGGAAAAAGGTCAGTCGACGCGGCTGACCTTTTTTTGTGGAAAATGCGTCGCGACGTGTGTTTTGAGAGCGAGATACGTATAATGAAGAAAACTCATGAAAGTGGTGTATGTATGATCCGTAATTGCCGTCGTGACGACCTTCAAGCCGTCTTACATATTTACAATGACGCCATCGTCAACAGTACTGCCGTCTATCACTATGAACCGGTGACGCTTCAAAATCGAGTCGCCTGGTATGAAGATAAAAAAGCGTCCGGACACCCTGTCATCGTCTGGCAAGACGGCGACGTCGTCATGGGTTTCGCCACGTTTGGTCCGTTCCGTCCATGGCCGGCCTATCATTACACGATCGAACATTCTGTCTACGTCCATCCGGGCTATCGCGGCAAAGGTGTCGGCAACAAGTTGCTTCGTGAGATCATTCGCATCGCGGAAGCGCGTGACTATAAGACGATGATCGGCGGAATCGACGCTGCCAACATCGCGAGTATCAAAGCGCATGAAAAACTGGGCTTCGTTCATTCAGGGACGATCAAACGAGCCGGCTACAAATTTGGGAAATGGCTCGACCTGTCATTTTATCAATTGGATTTGACAGGTCCCGAAACACCGCTAGAAGGCTAAATGTTGTCTATCGACACTTCTGAAATACGGTATACTGGCAACAGTGAATCGAATGGAGGAATCAAGATGACAGAACTACCGAATTGCCCAAAATGTCAGTCGGCCTACGTCTATGAAGATGGCGCTCTGCTCGTCTGCCCGGAATGTGCTTACGAGTGGTCACCGAGCGAGGCGGCCGAGGCCGAGGCGGACGCTGAGGTTAAAGACGCGAACGGGAACGTGCTCCAAGATGGAGATACGGTCACGGTCATCAAAGACTTGAAAGTGAAAGGTACGTCACTCGTCGTCAAACAAGGGACGAAAGTGAAAAGTATCCGCCTCGTCGACGGTGATCACGATATCGATTGCAAAATCGATGGGTTCGGCGCGATGAAGCTCAAGTCAGAATTCGTCAAGAAACTATGAAAAAACTGTTTCGGTCCACGGACCGAAACAGTTTTTTGTATTACGAGAAGAACGGCTTGTATTCACGGCGTTCATGCATGACAGATACCCATTGGAGCGTCGTGAACTCCTCGAGCACCCATTCGCCGTTGAAGCGGCCGAGCCCTGAGTCTTTCTCACCGCCGAACGGCAAGTGCGGCTCGTCGTTCACCGATTGGTCGTTGATGTGGATCATCCCGGTCTCGACGCGGCGAGCGAACTCGGTCGCCCGGTAAATCGAACCGTGGACGGCTCCGCTAAGACCATATGGAAGTTCGTTCGAGATATGGAGCGCTTCTTCGTCGTCTTTGAATGACAAGATGACGGCGACCGGTCCGAAGATCTCATTTTTGGCGAGCGGCATGTCGTTCGTGACACCGCTAAGGACGGTCGGTTCGAGCACGTTGCCGTTCGCTTTGCCACCGACGTGGAGCGTCGCCCCGGCGTTGACCGTCTGATCGATTTGGTCGAGGATACGATCGATTTGATCATGGTCGATGAGCGGTCCGACTTGTGTATCGGCTTCATTCGGATTTCCGAATTTAAGGCCGCGGACACGTTCGTTGAACCGTTCGAGGAACGTGTCATGAATCGATTCGGCGACGAGAATCCGGTTCGTCGACATACAGATCTGACCTTGATGGAAGAACTTGCTGTAGACGGCCGACTCGACAGCGCGGTCGATATCAGCATCGTCTAGGACGACGAAGACGTTGTTGCCGCCGAGTTCGAGCGCGGTCTTCTTCAACAGACGTCCGGCCTTCTCCGCAATGCCTTTCCCGACCTCGGTCGATCCCGTGAACGAGATGAGTTTTGGGATCGGGTGCTCGACGATGGCATCGCCAATCTCAGAGCCGCGACCGACGACGATATTCAAGACGCCTTTCGGGAGCCCGGCTTCTTCAAACAATGAAGCGAACAGGAGCCCGCCAGTGACCGGTGTCGCCGTCGCTGGTTTGACGACGACCGTGTTGCCGGTCGCGAGCGCCGAGACGATTGAACGGACTGCGAGATGAAACGGGAAGTTCCATGGGCTGATGACGCCGATGACGCCGAGCGGCTTCCGGTAGACCCGGTTCTCTTTGTTCGGTACGATCGACGGTTTGATCAGGCCGTCCATCCGGAACGGGAACGTCGCCGCCTCTTTAATGATTGCCATCGAGGCAGCGAATTCGCCTTCTGCCTTGATGCGGGTGCTGCCTGACTCTTTCACGAGCCAGTCGATGATGTCGTCTTTATAGTGTAACGTCAGTTCAGCGAACCGCTCGATCAGGGCGCGGCGCTCTTGCGGCAGCATGACCGCCCATTCGCCTTGCGCTTCCTTAGCTACCTGATACGCCTTGTCGAGATCGGACTCGTCTGCTGACCGGATCGAGAACAGCTTCTCGTCCGTGAACGGGTTGACGTTGTCGATCGACTTGTCGCTCGAACCGTCTACCCACTGGCCGTCAATGTACATCTTCGTAAAATCGGTATGCATAACAACACTCCTTTATTTTTTCTTCACCATAAGAAGTATTCACCTCTTGTCAAAAACTAAACATTGGAATGTGCACTAGCTTGCTTTACAAACTAGTTGATTTTGGTATCTTTATCCATTACTATTGTGTATAACAAGTTAGTTTGAAGGGAAGCAGGGTTGCGCTATGGCAATGAGTCAAATGTTGAAAGGTCTGCTCGAAGGGTGTCTGCTCGCCATCATCGCGAAAGGGGAGACGTACGGCTATGAGATGTCGGAGAAACTTCAAGCGTACGGTTTCACGATGGTGAGCGAGGGGAGTATTTACCCGGTGTTGCTGCGGATGAAAAAGGAAGGATGGGTCGAGACGATTCAAAAACCTCTGCCTTCGGGGGGACCGAAACGAAAGTATTACGTATTGACGGAAGCTGGGGGGCAGGAACTGATGGCGTTCCGGAAGCGTTGGGCAGATGTGTCGAGCGGTGTCGACCGCGTACTAGGAGAGGGGAATGAACGTGGAACTTTCGAAAAAGAGTCGTGATTTTTTAGATGATTTGGCGGTCTATCTCATGTCGAGTGGGAAATCAGAACGGGAAGTGCAAGACGTGACCGCAGAATTGAAAGACCATTTGGAAGAAGCAGAGAGGGCAGGGAAGGACGTGACCGATGTCGTCGGACAGAGCCCTGAGGCGTATATGCGCCAACTCGGGAGCGAGATGGCGTTTGACGTGAAAGGGGTAGTGAAAGTTGTCGGCATGATCATTCCGAGCGTATTCGCCTACATCATCATCGGAAACTTTATTCAAGGAGAGATGACGTTCTCGACGGTCCAACTGATCGGCTTCCCACTCGTCGCCGTCATACTTTTACTCGCCGTGACACAAGTGTTCCGTAAGATGTCGACCGGTTCGTCTCGCGGCAAGATGAAAACTGGGTTGACGTATGCCGCGCTCGGTGCATTGCCGATGACGCTATTCCTAGGCTTGATGACTTTCGACCTGCTCGTTGAGACACCGAAGATCACGTTTGGGACGGTCGGGCAGTTCGTGTTGTTCGGGCTAGCAGTGCTCACACTCGTCATCGTGTCGGTGTGGACGAAGACGTGGATCAATCTGATTATTCCACTTCTACTGTTTGTGCCGCAATATGTGTTCGCGCAAACGAGCCTGCCGCTTGAACAACAGTTGATTTTCTCAATGATGGTTCTGTTCGTCGGCATGGGAATCGTTATGTTCGTCTGGTGGAAAAAGAATCAACAGGAGGAAGTCTAAGACGTTTGTCATAGATGCTAGCTCGATTGTTAGGCATCGCTTGGACGGTCTTGTTCGTTATCGGTGTCGTCTTGGCATTCTTTTATCATTCTAAATTTCGAAAAGTGTGCGAGTCTGCTTAATGACGGGTTCGGCTGGGAATAGGAAACTGTACGCCAATAGAGAAAGAAGGGGTTCCCATTGCCAGTCAATCCGACGATTCAATTTTATTTGGATCAATTTAAAAATCAGATGTCACCCACATATGAGCAAATGAACCCACTCGAGTTAAGACGACAGGAAGATGAAGTGCTGACGAGGTTCCAGCATAAAGAGCACGTTCACGAAGTCGAGGACTTGGATCTCTCGCTCCCAGGGCGTACGCTCCCGATTCGGATTTATCGGTCAGGAGCAACGACCGCCCCGGCACTTGTCTACTATCACGGCGGCGGTTACGTCACCGGCAGCATCGAGACACACGATGCGATTTGCCGCACCCTCGCGAACGAGGCGGACTGTACCGTCATCTCGGTCGGGTATCGCCTCGCGCCGGAACATAAATTTCCAGCCCCAGTCGAAGACGCTTACGATGCACTCGTTTGGATCGGGGAACACGCTTCGGAATTAAACGTAGATGCGTCACGACTCGCCGTCGGCGGCGACAGTGCCGGCGGGACGCTCGCCACGGTCAGCGCATTGATTACGAGTGAGCGCGGGGGGCCGTCACTCGTTCATCAGCTCCTGTTTTACCCGGTGACCGGGACCGAAGAGAACTTGCCGTTATCTTTGATTGATTACGCTACCGGCTACTTGCTTGACGAAGGGTTGATCCGTTGGTTCCAGCAGCAATATTTTAATGACGAAAATGAGTTGACACATCCGTATGCGTCGCCAATTTTGTCCGATCGCTTAGAACAACTGCCTGCGACGACACTACTGACGGCCGAGTACGACCCGCTCCGTGACGTCGGGCGGGCTTATGCGAACAAATTGATCAGCCTCGGTGTCCCGGTGACGTATAAAAATTACGGGGGGCTGATCCACGGCTTCACGAACTACTATGCGTTCGTCCCAGAGGCGAAACGGGCGGTGAAAGAGGCGGCTCATTGTTTAAAAACAGCGTTTGAGAACCAAAAAAATATTCTTGGATAAGAGAAGAGGACCATTCTGACCTATTGTCGGAACGGTCCTCTTCTCTTATGAGTACGCTCGCACCATCAGACTCTGTTGCAAGGCGTGTTATTTCATGCTTTCGATAAACTCGGGAAGCGACAGCCTTCCGGGAAAAGGTGGCCGTCACTCATACGGATCATCCATTGTCCGTCACGTGCACGTGACGCACGTCGTTCGACATCGGCCAAGTCAGGTGTGAATTCAAAGACGATTTCCGCGATCCCATCAAAGGAGAGCCGTGCCACGACGTCGACGTGTTCGAGCGGGGGCGCCGAGCCCGAAACGGAGACAAATAGCTCCGGTTCGTGTTGGACAGTGAACCCTTGCTTCTCTTGAACTACCCCCACCTACGCCTTGCTTAGAGGTGGAGGATTCCTGAGTTATCCGACCTATCAGCCGGAACCTGATCAGGCTACCCCCGTCGTCCCGACGGTTGGAAGTTGACCTTGTCCGTTTCTTTAGTGCTGATGCCTACTTTGCTTGGTTTTCGCTACTTCGGTCATCCGCTAGGTGAACGTTGAAGATTTTACGTGACAGACGAACTTCCTGCCACAACCCTATATCTTCAGTTTTCAAGGAACGTGACACTTATTTTTTACCTGATTTCAGGAAGTTCAAACACGATGTCGAACCATTGACGTATCGAAAGACACGCCTGGTTCGAAGGCGATTCATCTCCCACTTTCACTAGGGCTTCGCCCGCGTCGTTTAGAAGTGGGAGTATTCTCGCCTGATTTTGATAAAATGGTTCGAGGCCCTCGTCACAAGCCAAAATATAGGGCAATCCATCGGAGTCATATTGTTTGAAGAGGTGCTTGAAGACGCGGGTGGCGAGTCCTTGTCCTTGTCGGTCCTCGTCCGTCATGACCGTCCCGATTTGATACATCTCACGAGCGGTTCCGTCCGTCACGAGGGTCATCCGGCTCATGCTGACGTTCGAGATGATGTTCCGGTAGAACGTCAACGAATAACAGCGATATCGGTGGTCCATTCACCGTCCAAATACCATCCGCGAAAATCGATGCCGAACATCTCGTCGGTCAGATAGAAAAATGATTCACGTTCTTTATCTGAATACTCGAGATTGGTGATCGGTCGTTTAGCCATGTGACTCACTCCTTGTTTTGAACTTCTCGGCCTGTTCCTGTACATTAGAGGCAGAGAGGGGTAATTCAAATTATGAAACGGTATGAAGCTATTTTATTTGATGTCGACGATACGTTGCTAGACTTTAAACGGAGCGAGCACGTCGCCTTGGAGCAATTGCTCGCCTCACATAACGTCCGGATGACCGATGCGTTAAAACAACAATACGTGACGATCAACAACGGGCTATGGCGCGCGTTTGAACGCGGTGAGGTCGGACGAGAAGACGTCTTGATGGGCCGCCACACGCAACTGTTCGACACGCTCGGGATTGCGATCGATGCGCATGAAGTCGAACAGCGCTATCGGGACCATTTGCACGACGGGGTGCACATCATCGATGGGGCACTCGAACTCGTGCAAACCCTCAGTGAACAGTATCCGCTCTATATCGTCACGAACGGTGTGACAGAGACACAGTTCAAGCGGCTTGAGGCGTCGGGGTTGCTCCCGTATTTCAAGGACGTGTTCGTCTCCGACGCGACGGGATCGCAAAAGCCGATGAAACCGTTCTTCGATTACGTGTTCGAACGTGTCCCGAACGTGTCGCCAGAGCGCGGGCTCATCGTCGGTGACTCGCTGACGGCGGACATCGCCGGAGGACGCATGTACGGCCTCGATACGTGTTGGTACAACCCGGATGAGGTTGCGGCAACGGTCGAGACGACGTATGAGATTCGAGACTTGAACGAACTAAAAACGATCTTGTGACGCGTGGCTACTAGGTCAGCGGTCAATGAAATGAGGCGGCAATGTCTCGGGCAACGTATAGAGCGTCTCTGGATACAACGTCAGTTCGCGTAACTGCTCGAGCGGCTGCCAACGATAGATGAGGTGATCTCCTTCTGGTCCGTGAAAGTCGCCGGTCCGGAGCGGTAGGTCACCCGATACATAAAAATACATGCCGATCTCATGAACCGTGCGTTCTAAGTACGTGAAGAAATTTTCGGAGACGCAAGCGAACGTCGTTCCCGTCAGTGTCGCGTTGAGCTCTTCTTCCAGTTCGCGCATCAAAGCGAGTTCGGCTTGTTCCCCGATAGCGACACGACCGCCCGGCAACGCCCAAAAGTCGTCATTTATGTTTCGGTGGACCAACAAGTGCCCGTCTTTCACCCAAATGCCGGCGACGCGGTAGTTGAACGTGCCTTGATTGGTCGGAAATACGATATCCATCTTTCATCACTCCATTCCTTTAGCTACAACCAGTATACGCCAAGGAGGCAGGGCATGTTTCAATCAAATGCAGTCTATGAGGGAGAAGATTTTCGAGAGGAGACGCTCCGCGACCTTCAACTTTCACATACGACGTTCGAGAACTGTCGGTTCACGTACATCGACGCGACCGAGTTCGAGACCGAGCAGTGCCGCTTCATCAACTGTGACTTTACCGACTCGAAATGGAACGCGTCGCGCCACGTCGGCAGTTCGTTTTTAAACTGTCAATTCAATGGGGCGAATTTGTTTTTAAGTGAGTTCGATCAATGCAAGATGACAGGTTCTTCGTTCGAGTCGTGTACGTTTGAGGGCGTGACCGTTCGTGGGGGCGACTGGTCGTTCGTCAATTTACGTCACGCACCGCTCCGAAAAATGGATTGGTCGGATGTTCGTCTAGTAGAGGCTGATTTGTACGGGGCGGACTTGAAGGAGTCGCGCTGGACGAACGCTGCGTTGACACGTGCCGTCCTGCAGCATGCGGACTGTACGGCTGCCGACTTCATAGGTGCTGACATGGACGGGGTCGATTTCACGGACGTTACGCTCAAAAAGACGAAACTCGACGTCATGCAGGCCGTCCAAGTCGCGCGTTCGCTTGGGGCCATCGTCGAGTGAAACAGGAGACCGTGCTTGGAAAACTGCTCGCTTTCGCGACTGAACGGGCCGACGTCCGCAGCGTCATCTTGAACGGGTCGCTCGTCAATCCGAACGTCGCACCGGACCGCTTTCAAGATGTGGATGTCACATTTTTCGTTCTGGACGTATCATCGTTTATAACGGATCGGTCTTGGATCGACCGGTTCGGCGACGTGTTGATCATGCAGACCCCGGACGAGTCACCGTCTCAAACAAGATACGAGCGGTTTGCGTTTCTCGTCCAGTTTGCAGCCGGTCATCGGATCGATCTGACCGTTCGCCCTGTTCACGCCGTGGAGGAGGCGATTGCGGAAGATTCGCTCAGTCTCGTCATGCTCGATAAAGATGACACGGCAGGCCTGCCTGTGCCGAGCGATGAGACGTACCGAGTCGAACGTCCGAGCGCGTTTGACTATGTGTCGTGTTGGAACGAGTTTTGGTGGGTGTCATTGTATGTCGTGAAAGGACTGAAGCGCAATCAACTGCTGTATGCGCTCGATCACGTGACGATCATGCGAGACATGCTCCGACAGATGATGGCGTGGGATGTCGGATATAGGACCGGCTTTTCCGCGAATATCGGGAAAGCTGGGGACGCTTTGGTGAACCACTTATCAAATCAAGCTTGGCAAGCATACTTACGGACATACCCGGTCGCGGATCCTGCGGCGATTGCAGCCGCGTTTGAAACGTTGGTCGAGCAGTTCTGCGTCTTCAGTCGGCGTGTTTCGGAGAAAAGTGGCAACTCATTTCGGGACGACGAGTCCAAGCGGATTCGTGACGCTTTTTCGACGCTTTGGACTTCAAACGATTAGTTTTTAGCCGAGTCGGGAAACCCCCTCTATAGAAGGGGGAATGACGCTTGAATCCGTATACGACGTTCATCGCGCTCCTAGTGGGGAGTTTACTCTTATTTGTCGGCATCCGGACGAAGAAATGGCCAATCGTTGTCGTGGCCTTATTTCCGCTTGGACTCGTCGCATTCAATTTGTACTTATTGATCACTGGACGCTAGAAGACTGCTTGTCAGTCTTCTTTTTTATACATCGATTTTACGAAAAACGCGGTCGGGAGCAAGATTCCGATTGCCGCTTCGAGTAGGGCGAACAGACGGGCCGGCCCAACCGGCAGTAAGTCACCGAATCCAATTGATAGAAGCGTGACGCCGCTGAAATAGAGCAGATTTTGCCATGATGGCTCGACAGCGGTCATCGTCTCAAGTGACGTGACGAGAATGACCCCGTCCCACGACAACGCGTAATACACCAAGGCAAATCCGATCAACACGCCTAACAAGCTGATAAAAAGGTGGCTGAATAACCGGCCGTCAAATCCAGTCTGCCGGTACGTCTGTCGGCGGAAGAAGGTATATACGTTCAGTCCGACGAATAAGAGGGCAACCGTCAGTAAAATCGTATTCATCCTCATCTCTCCTTTTTTGCTAAGTCATACTAAGTTGTTTCCCTGAACAATTGACGTCAAACGGACCTGATTGCACCATGAAGGATTCTGCGACAAGGAGGTGTCCGTGTGCGACGCTTTAGGTTGACGAGTTTAGTGCTGCTTCTGCTGTTAGGTGGATGTGCCACGAAGAAACCATTTGATTTTGATAAAATCAGCTCGTATAAAATTTTTTACAACATTCCGACCGAGGCGATTATTGAGGATATGACCCGGTATGATCTCGTGATCATCGAACCGATTTGGTATACACCGGAACAGATTGAAGCGATTCGTTCGAACGGCACGAAAGTGCTCGGTTATATAAACGTGATGGAGGCGGACACGTGGAATCGGGAACTGATCGGTCAAATGAAACAAGATGATTTTTTCTATCGGGACGGAGAGCGGATTTATTTTCCGAAATGGGATTCTTATTTGACGGATATCAGTTCGGACCATTTTCGGAAGATTTTGATGCGCGAAATTCAAAAGCAAGTCATCAATAAACACTTGGACGGTATCTTTTTAGACACGGTTGGAGATATCGACGATGTACACCTCGACTATCCCGAAGACTTGACTGAACAATTGAACGGGTTAGAAGCATTTTTAAAAGCGATTAAACAGACTTACCCCGGGGTCCCGATTGTACAAAATTGGGGAATCGAAACGCTTGAACGAACGAGCGCTCCATACGTGGATGGGTTCATGTGGGAGGGGTTCAATTATTCGGAGATCACATCGGACTCTTGGTCGATGGACATGTTGGACCGGATGAATGTGATTCAAGAACAGTATGGGACTGCGGTACTTACCGTTTCGGACCAAGAGGAAGCCATTAGTCGAGACTTGGCGGAAGCGAACGGGTTCATCCATTATCATGAACCCACTTATTACGATACGTGGGATTTTCAGGAAGGAGATTAAGAAAATTAGCAGGGGAATTTGCTGCGAGCGCCAAATAAGTAAGCATGACATTCGTGTTATGAAGCTGTGACTAATCGTTGGGAGGGGATTATCATTCTATATGCTCAAGACCGCCCGTGGATTAAGTGGGCCGAAATTCTTGTCGTGTTTACTCTGTTGATTGGAATCGATTTAGCTTTCAATTTAGGGACGATTCAAAATGATTTGAACCTATTTTATGTAGCCGCCATCTTATTCGCGCTACGTTACGGAACAACCTTTGGATTGATTAGTTTCGCCGTCTTGCTGCTGTACAAAGTCCTCTACACCGGACTTGTCGGAGGCGATATCTTCTTACTGTTCTACGATACAAACTCACTTCTCACCCTTTTCTATTACTTCGCACTCACCGTCATCGTCGGCTTGTTTAGCACTTCATTTCGAGAGCGTTATGAAATCAGTCAGTTTCGCAACGAAGAACTGAAAGATGAAAACACGTATTTGAAAGAGACCGTCGATTTACTCAACACTTCGCAAACGACTCTTCGTCAAAAATTACTTCAATCGGAATACAGTTTAAATCAATTGTACGAACTAGCTGTCTCGCTTGACTTGCCACATCCTGAATTGATTCGTAGCGAGACGATTCGTCTGCTTAAAAAATATTTCTTGGCGAGCGACGTCGCCATCTATCATGTCGATCGATCGCAAAAGTCGATGCGTCTAATCATTCGCCAAGCCGAGAAGAAAGAGTTTCCACAAACAATTTTCTTAGATGAGGCGTCGAGTATGTTCAAACGTTTCTTCCAAGTCCAAGAAACGATGTTACGACAACTCGATGATGACGACACGGATCCGATGTTGCTCGCTCCGATCGTGATTGACGGAGAGACGCGTGAAGTTGTCGTCATTAAGCGTCTGCCGCTCCGGAAACTGACGACAGATGACCTCCACGTATTAAATATCCTGTTCTCATGGATTGGGACGCGAATCACAAACGCGCAAAACTTGATTCGTAAAGAGCAACACGAGAAGCTCTACCCGGGCACATCGTTCTATAAGAAAGAGGCGTTCATCGAGATAATGGCGCTTCAAGAGCAAAAGAAACTTCATCACGACCAACCGTTCATCGTACTCGAGTATGCGCTCGGTTATGAACCAGTCTCGCTCGAAAGTATTGAAGCGATCGTGCAGTCGTATTTGCGAGAGATTGATATTGTCGGTTATGACGAAGACGAGAACAAGCTCTTGCTGCTACTCCCAGGAACGAGTGAGGAGAACCGTCAACGAATTTATGATCGGATCGAAGGGATTTTGATCCAGAAGGGAGTGTGAGTTCATGGAAGCCATCGACAGTTTAGTTTGGATTGGGCTCTATGTGATTCACGCAATCTTAGCGTTCGTTTTGTTAGTGGTGTTGAAGCGGAAAATGAAAGCGCTAGACTACGGGGTGGCAGTGGTCGCTTTATGCTTCGGCCTATTTTTACCTTTTGTCGCTGAAGTCGCAGTATATGCGATTTATCGCTTCGCAGAACGCTTTGATCGGAGCGGACTGATTGAAGATTACGATGAGTATATTGATTTTCGGGTCGTCAATTATGAGCAGATTCGGCACGATGCGAAAACGAGCTCTAGCCTGTTGCCGTTAGCCGATGCCATCAATTCAAAAGATCCCGCGATCCGCAAGCACTCGATTTTGACGCACGTCAACCAGTCCATCAATAACCAAGGGAAATACTTGCAGATGGGGCTTGAGAGCACGGACAGTGAAACGGTCCATTATGCGGCCGCGACGATGAACATTCTCATCAATCAGTATGAGCAGGAATTGAAATTGGCGAAGCGTGAATACGATTTAGGAAACCCGGAAACGATTCGCCGGCTAGCGACAATATACAAACGGATGGTTCACAGTGAACTGATCACGGAAGTCATGTTGAAAGACAAACGCGAGGCCTGGTTAAAAGAGATTTTGACAGCGAAGACACTGTATCCGCCGTCTTCATGGATTTATGAGGATTTAAACGAAGTCTACATCACGTTAAAACGTCCGAGAGATCAGCTCGAAATTTTGAAGGAGTATGTTCACCATTTCCCGGAACGCATCGAGGCCCACCTCATGCTCATCGACTTTTACTATGAACGGGAGCGGTGGACCGAGGTGAAGGCTGTCATGTTTATGATGCAAACACAATTTTCGTTAGACGATGTGCCGTATGAGCACCGACTGTTGTTTGAAGAATGGAGTGACTCGACATCATGGAAAAACGAACTATAATCTCATTCTCGCTCTTCATCGTGTTATTTCTCGTCGTCGTCGGTGCAATCCAATACTTGAGGATCCATTCCTTGCATACGTTGTTACCGAACGTTGCTGAACAACGAATGAATATCGATCAATTGCAAGGGGATGCTTCCGCTAAAACAGGAGAGCACCAACTTCAAGTTTACCTTGTCCGAGACGAAGGTGATTTGGCGGTCAATACGGCAGATAATTTATTGCATGGCTTGCGTTACGCCAAACTAGACGTTCGAGAAATTGAGGCGGGCGAGGTCAGTTCGATCGTGCCGTCGCCCTACAGTATCATCATATTTACAGGCGAAAAAACCACGACATGGCCATTGCAAGAGACGAAACGGTTCGTCGAACAAGGAGGCAATGTCGTGTTCGCCAACCGCTTCAAAGACCCCGCTTGGAATGAAGTGACAGGTATCGAAGAAATCGGTGAATTCGTTCCAGATGTTTATGGTCTGAACTTCGAAGAAACGATTTTCCCGGGTTATGTCGACTTGAATCCACCGGACGATCTGTTCGTCCATAGTGTCGTTGACTTCGCAATTGCAGACGAAGTGAACGTTATGCTGTCAGCGGAAGGGTTTCCCGTCCTTTGGGAATATGAGGTCGGTGACGGGAACGTTCTGTACTGGAATACAACGACCACCGATCAAAAGATGATTCGCGGACTGTTCGTCCAAACGCTCGGAACGTTACCGCCTGCGTTCGTGGGTGCCCAAGCGGCGATTAAGCTCATGTATATCGATGACTTTCCGGCTCCAGTCATGGACGGCAAGATGAAAGATGTCTCGGCGACACCACTCGATAAATCGGTTAAAGACTTCTTTGCCGAAGATTGGTGGAAAGACATGGTCGACATGGCTCAAGATGACGACATCATTTACACGGGCGCGATGATCGGGACGTACGAAGAAGAGATGGAACTGCTAGATGAAAAATTGATTAAACGCGGCGAGTTCCCGATGCTCTATTTCGGCCGAAAACTATTGGCGCAGGGTGGTGAAATCGGGTTGCACGGATATAACCACCAATCGCTTGTCACGGCCGATGAACCGATCGATCCGACGTACGGATATATTCCGTGGAAAGACAAGGACGAGATGAAGCGTTCGCTGCTACAGGCAGAATCGGTATTTGCTAACTATTTCCCGGCAGAACAACTCAAATCATACGTCCCACCTTCGAATGCACTCAATCGTACCGGTGTCGACGCGATTGCTGAGGCGTTGCCTGAACTGCGGACGATTGCGTCACTCTATACCGGTGACCCGGAAAGTGGTGATTTTGTCCAAGAGTTCGAATTTGATACGACACATGCCGGAATCTATCATTTCCCGCGCATCACGAGTGACTACGGGGAAGAAAGAGGTTCGATTTTCCAAATGGTTGATGCCATCGCTAACTTTGGAGTGTTTTCACACTTTATCCACCCGGATGACGTCATCGACCCAGACCGTGCCTTCGGTCGAGACTGGGATACGATGTTTACGAGCCTACGCAAAATCGTCCACGACGTAAATGACCATTATCCTCACCTGGAAGCCTATACACAGCACTATGCGACGGAAAAACTAATCACGTATCAAGAGGCAGACTTGAACGTCACGTTTGATGACGAGACCATTTATTTGACTGGGGACGGACTCGTCAATCCGTCACACTTTACCGTCCGTCTAAAAGTCGGCCAATCATTGGACACAGGCGAGTTCGCATTCGGTACGGTCGAGCAGATGGAGGCGGACCGTCCACTCTATCTCGTCCAATTGACATCAGCGAACGCTGAAATCGCCATCAAGGGGGACCCACAATGAAGATTGGGCTCGTGTTAGAAGGGAGTTACCCGTATGTGAGCGGAGGTGTCTCGAGTTGGACGCAGACGCTGATTGAAGCGATGCCGGAAGTCGAGTTTGAAATCATCTCGATTCAGCCGTCGGTCAAGCGACCAGAAGATATGAAATATAAGTTGCCGCAAAACGTGTCAGGAATCACGCACCTTTATTTAAGCGATACGGATAAAAAGGCGAAGGGTCGAATGAAACTCGACGCCGAAGACGAACGGAAAATTTCCGAATGGCTCATGTTGAAAAACCCGAATCGGCAAGCGCTCGGCATTCTCGGGAAACAAGTCCCGTCAAGCCAAGCCTTCTTCTCAAGCGAGTTCTTTTGGAGCAACGTAAAAGCAGCTTACGCAGAAGAAATGAACGGCGGATCGTTCATCGACTATTTTTGGATGTGGCAGAGTATGTATATGCCGATCTTGCGTGTGTTGCATCAACCGTTACCAAAAGTCGATCTCGTCCACTCCATCTCGACAGGCTACGCCGGCGTCGTCGCATCTTACATGAAAGAGACGCAAGGCATCCCGTTCATTTTGACCGAACACGGCATCTACTCACGTGAACGCGAGGAAGAAATCCTTCAGTCTTATTGGATTCCGTCCCCTTACAAACCGAGGTGGGTTCGCTTTTTCCACCACTTGTCACGCGAGGCGTATAACGCGGCCGATGAGATTATCACGCTGTTTGAGCGGAATCGCGAATATCAAGAGTGGATTGGGGCGCCTAGCGAGAAGACAAAAATTATCGCCAACGGGATTGACGACCGTCATATCCGCGCTACGCTTGAGCGAGCCGAGAATGATGTGTTCCAAATTGGGGCCATCGTCCGCCTCGTTCCGATCAAGGATTTGAAGACGATGATCTATTCCGCAAAAATCCTTCAAGAGCGCCATCGGCTGTTTAAACTGACAATCATGGGTCCGCTTGATGAGGACGAAGAGTACGCTGAAGAGTGTCATCTACTGATTGAGCAGAGCGGGCTGACCGACTATGTCGAACTCGTCGGGAAAGTGAACGTGCAAGACTGGTTGCCGAAATTTGATTTGTTGTTGTTGACGAGCATATCGGAAGGGCAGCCGCTCGCCATTTTAGAAGGGATGGCGGCTGGCATCCCTTGGGTGGCGACCGATGTCGGGGCTTGTTCGGAACTACTTTACGGACGCGCTGACGATCCGTTCGGTCCGGCCGGCTTCATCGTTCCTCCGGTCCATCCGGAAGCCATCGCTGACAAAGTCGAATGGATGATGGATTATCCGCGCGAACGGATGCGCTTCGGTAAAAACGGCCGCGAGCGTGTCCGTCAGTATTATCGATTGCAACAGTTCGTCGACCGCTATAAAGCCATCTATGAAGCGAGGAGGGAACAGTATGGCGGGCATCGGGTTTAAGTTACAAAAGTTGTTTCAAGAAGACTATTACTCTTCAAGACTGAAGGCGTACACGTTTTCCGGGCTCGTCACATCAGGCCCTTGGCTGATCGTCATCCTCGTTGTCGGTACGATTCAATGGTTGGCGTTTCAGATGCCGATGTTGTCACTCGAGGAACGGACGCTGTTTATGCTATCCGTGTCTTACGCGTTCATTTTCTCGCAAATTCTATTTAGTTTTCAGCAGCTCGTCGTCACGCGATACGTGGCCGATTTATTTTATGAAAAGAAAGCCCATGAGATCTTTCCTGTCTTCACCGGCATGTTAAAAGTGACGATTCTTGCTGCCGTCGTCATGTATAGCGTGTTTTGGCTGATTTCACCGCTCGGTTTAGCCTATAAGCTCGTCCTGTTCGTCTTATTCATGACCATCAACGTTATCTGGGTCATGTTCTTGTTCTTGAGCGCCGCCAAATTTTATCAAGCGGTCGCTTACAGCTTCTTGCTAGGCGGGGTTATTTCAGTCGCGAGCGTCTATTTGATCAGTCGTCTCATGGTCAACCCATCGAGCCTCGAACTTCTGTTTGGCTTTACCGTTGGGATGGTCGTGACGCTGTTCGGGCTATTCTTCGCGATGCTCCGAACGTTCCCGCTCAGGTATGCGACGCGAGAATTTTCATACTTCCGGTACTTTGATAAGTATCCGGACTTGTTCGCCATCGGTGTGTTATACGTGCTTGGGATCTGGGTGACCAACTTCATCATCTGGTTTGGTGAAGGGCGCATGGTGATTGCCGATTCGTTCGTGTTCAATCCGTATTATGACACGGCCGTGTTCTGGTCGTACTTGACGATCATCCCGACCCAGCTCTTGTTCGTCGTCGCTGTCGAGACAAGGTTTTACGAGCGCTACCGAACGTTTTACGGCTTGATCAATTATGGCGGGGCGTTACACCAAATTGAGAAAGCGAAGCAGACGATGACGACGGTGTTGAAAAATGAATTGATCCGACTTGGGCGAAGTCAAGGTGTTGTCACCTTGTTCGCGATCCTGATGGCGGGTGTGTTCGTCGGGTGGATCGGTGTCCCGGAAGAAGTCGGCCAGATTTTCCGGATGACGACGCTCGCCGCGTTCGCGAACGCGATGATTCTCGTACTGACGCTGCTCTTGCTGTATTTTGAGGACCGGCGTGGGGCGTTGTTCGTCAGCCTCTCGTTCTTCATACTGAACGCCTTGTTCACGTTGTCGTTACTATCGCGCGGGATCGATTGGTATGGGGTCGGCTTTGCTGTCAGCACGACGATCACGTTCTTTATCGCAGGACTGCGCTTGATTTATTTTATGGGGAAGGTCGATTATTACGTGTTTGCGGCCTCGAACCGTCGTAAGCTCGGGACAGAACGGTTCTCGCATTTTGGGACCGCGCTCAACCGTCGCTTCTCGCGTTAAAGAGTTTGCATTTTTCAAAAAGATTGATATGATGTGGTCGAAGATGACCAAATTTCATAATGTTTGCCACTAGGGGAGTCGCTTGACGCGGCTGAGATGGACGAGGTCCAGACCCTTTGAACCTGATCTAGTTCACGCTAGCGGAGGGAAGTGGGCGAAACGTCCTGTCTCACACTCTTTGTGTATGGCCGACGCCGCTTCCGTTATGGGAGGCGGCGTCTTTTTTATGCAAAGGAGGAGAATACGATGACGTTTACCGCACATATCCGCCAAGAGGCCGACGCCTTGTTTGAGGCGAGTTTCCACCATCCGTTCGTCCGCGCGCTCGGAGACGGGACGCTCGACGAGGCGAAGTTTCGGCATTACGTGATGCAAGACTCGTACTACTTGAATCAATTTTCGAAAGTTCAGGCTAAAGGGGTGACTCTTGCCCCGAAGATGGAACTTGCGAGCCGTTTTTTGACGCACGCCAGCTCGATCCGGTCATGATCGCTAACAGCGGAGCACGCGAACGGACGGACGGTTATGGAAGCGGCACTAACGGAAAAACAGTTCATCCATATTGCCATCGCCCACGGATTACAGATCGGCAGCGGGCATGGACTGACAAATCATTGGGCGTACAACAAGCACCCGAAGGAGGTGGTTTCCATTGAATCCATCGCCTATCGTTGAGCGATTAAAGCTCTACTTCATCTGCGGCACGGCAGATACGTTTGACCTCGTTCAGACGGTCGAAACGGCGCTTCAATGCGGCGTGACATGTTTTCAATTTCGCGAAAAAGGTAAAGAGCCACTGTATGGGGATAAAAAAGAAGCGATGGCACGAACGTTGCATCCACTTTGTCGACAGTACCGTGTCCCGTTCATCGTCAACGATGACGTCGAGCTGGCAATCAAACTCGATGCGGACGGAGTTCATGTCGGACAAGAAGATGCGATAGCCGAAGTCGTTCGTCGGCGAATCGGTTCAAAGAAGTGTCTCGGTGTCTCGGTCCACTCGCTCGAGCAAGCCGCAACGGCTTCGAGATATGCCGATTATGTCGGAATTGGGCCGATTCATCCGACTGTGTCGAAACAAGACGCGGCCGAAGTGAACGGAACGGTGCCCATTCGGCAAGTGCGAGCCCGGTTTCAGCATTTGCCAATCGTGGGGATCGGTGGAATCATGCCTGAACACGTCGAAGCGATTCGGCGTGACGGGGCTGACGGCGTAGCTGTCATCTCGGCCATTGCTTCTGCACCGGACGTGGCCATGGCCACACGGCGTTTCGCTTGTCTCTGAATTTTATTTGAGGAGGAAGACAGATGAACGTATTTGTAATTGGAGCGAATGGACAGATTGGAAAGCAACTCGTAGAACGATTGAAGCAGGATGGGAAGCACGAAGTCACCGCGATGGTACGGAAACAAGAGCAGCTAGACGAGTTCAAAGCGAACGGCTATCAGGCGGTTCTCGGAGACTTAGAAGGTGATGTCGAGACGTTGAAGCAAGCGATGAGCGGCATGGACGCAGTCGTGTTTGCGGCCGGTTCGGGCGGCAGCACGGGAGCCGACAAAACGTTACTTATCGACCTAGACGGTGCAGCCAAAAGCGTCGAGGCGGCCCAAGCGAACGGTAACATCAAGCACTTCGTGATGCTCAGTGCCTTGAAAGCGGAAGACCGCTCGGCATGGCCTGATTCGATGAAGCCATACTACGTGGCGAAACATCATGCGGACCGTTTGCTCGAACAGAGTGGACTCGATTATACGATCGTCCGTCCAGGCGCGCTCACAGACGATGCCGGTACAGGCAAAGTGAACGTCGACAACGTGACGACGGGTGAGATTCCGCGGGCGGATGTCGCAGCGTTCTTGGCCCATGTCATCGGTCGACAAGAAGCGGCAAACAAAGCCATCGACTTGGTCAAAGGTGACACTGCAATCGAAGAAACGATATAAACCATGCGAGCGAGCGGATTCGAATCCGCTCGCTTTTTCGCGGTGATGTGACCGAGCGATGTACCAAATCAAGTAGCAAGGAAAAACGACTATGCGATTTGCGATGACGCGTTACAGAATTTGCGAACGAGAAAGCCCACTCCTTTAGTGGTGGGATGAACGTGAGCTTGATTTCGGGGTCCCGCTAGTCGGAACTTCAGAAATCTACAAGCAGAATCTTATTCCAAGAAAATGTATCACTAAAACAAACAAAGTGATACCATAAACGTATGAACAACTACAGAAGAACCAAAACCACCGTGTCGATGATCCGTTATCATTTCGTGTTCTGCCCGAGGTATCGCCGAAAACTATTTGATGACGATTTGTTCGAGCGACGATTCAAAGAGATCGTCCGTGATGTCTGCGAAGAGCTCGACATTCGACTCATCGCCATCGCGTGTGATCGGGACCACACGCATCTATTCTTGTCGGCGTTGCCATCCCTCAGCCCGTCTGACATCATGGCGCGCATCAAAGGCGTCTCGTCGAAGCGGCTAAGGGAGGAGTTTCCGCATCTCACACATCTCACGAGCCTCTGGACGAGATTTTTCTTCGTCTCGACGGCGGGAAACGTCTCCAGTGAGACCATCAAACGTTATGTCGAGGAACAAAAGACAAGGGGGTGACACCGTGTCACAGGCATTGACCGTGAACATCAAACTTCATCCGACAAAAGCGCAACAGTCGATCTTAGAGCGGATGATGGACACCTATATCCGCACGACAAACCAGCTCGTCTCGGACATGGTGCAGGCTCGAGAAAGCCTAAAACTGACGAGCAAAAACGTGAGTTCCGACCTGCCCAGCGCCGTCAAGAACCAGGCCATCCAGGACGCGAAGAGCGTGTTCAGGAGGGCGAAGAAGAAGGGCTTCCAGGTCGTCCCTGTCCTCAAGAAACCGTACTGCACCTGGAACAACCAGAACTACTCGTTCGACTTCGAGTCGATCTCCTTCCCCATCATAATCGACGGCAAGGTCAAAAAGACGGCGATCCGCGCCGAGATAGTCGAACCGGACAACCGCCACGCCACGCTCCTCGCGCACAAGCTCGGGACGCTCCGCATCACGAAGAAATCGAACAAGTGGATCGCCCAGATCGCCGTCACGGTCCCCACGACGGAGAAGGGGGGCACCAACGTGCTCGGGGTGGACCTCGGCCTGAAAGTCCCCGCCGTCGCGTCCACAAGTTGTGACAAGGTGCGATTCTTCGGGAACGGGCGCGAGAACAAGTACATGAAACGCAAGTTCCGTGCGAAACGGAAAGAGCTCGGTCAAAAGAAGAAACTGAATGCGATCAAGAAACTGAACAACAAAGAGCAGCGCTGGATGAAAGACAAAGATCACAAGGTCAGTCGTGAGATCGTCGGCTTCGCGAAAGAGAATCATATTTCTGTCATCCGCCTAGAAAAACTGGCGAACATCCGACAGACGGCAAGAACAAGCCGTAAACACAACAAGAACCTGCACACCTGGTCGTTCTATCGCTTGGCATTGTTCATCGAGTACAAGGCAAAGCTCGAAGGGATCAAGGTCGAATATGTCAATCCGGCCTACACCTCTCAAACCTGTCCTTCTTGTGGCGAACGAAGCAAAGCGAAAGACCGGACGTACGCCTGTCCGTGTGGATTCAAAAAACACAGAGATCTAGTCGGTGCGATGAACATCCGATACGCACCTGTGGTCGATGGTGACAGTCGGCCAGCCTGAGAACCTATAGGGTCTGTCTTAGGAGGGGTGATGGCACACCCTCATCTGAAGGCTTGGACAAAACAGAAATGGACTGCGTCCGCACGGGCACTTCAGAATCCCACTCATACCGAAGGGGTGAGCTTGCGGCTTTAGCCGTGGGAGTGTCAAACGGTCCGACATAACGGGAACGATAGTAGAGATGTGATTTCAAAGGAGGAGATGGGATGTCAGAAAAACCATTAGTGACGATGCGGGCCGAGGGCGAAGCGACGAGCGTGAAGACGACGGTGCACGTGCGCGACCTGGAACCGTTTATCGTTGATGAGCCGGAACGCCTCGGCGGGACCGATGCCGGACCGAATCCGCTCGAATATTTACTCGGGGCGCTATCATCGTGTACGACGATCACGATTGCCTATGTCGCGCAAGACCAGGACTTTAACTATGAAGGTGTGACGTTCGCGACGGAAGGGACGCTCGACCCGCGCGGCTTCCAAGGCGTCGAAGGGGTCCGGACTTATTTCGAGAACGTGCACGTCAACATCGTGCTTGACACGACCGAGTCGGATGAACGGATTGAGGCGCTGCAAAAAGGTGTCGAGGCCCGGTGTCCGATCCATAACTTGATGCATGCGGCCGACGTCGACATCACGGCGACATGGACCCGTAAATAACGAGAGGATGGGGGCAACCCATCCTTTTTTGTATGGAGCGACAGGGATTTTTCGTGTAGGACACGAACAGGAGTAAGACGTGAGACAGGAGGCGCAAATGGAAATTCGTCCTATGACAGAAAAAGACGCCCATGCGATCCAAGCGTGGACGTATGAGCCGCCATATGATTTTTATAACCAAGTAGCTTCGGCCGAAGGCATCAACGAGCTGATGACGTATTGCGCGGTCCATAATCAAGGGCTATATGGCTTTTTCTGCCTCGGCACATACGCCCAAGTCCCGAACGCGACGTATGACTATAGCGGGACGTACGTTGATATCGGGCTCGGGATGCATCCGGCGCGGACCGGACAAGGACGTGGTCGAGCGTTCGTCGAGACAGTGATGCGAGAAGCCGAGCGAGAAGGCAGACCACTCCGATTGACCGTGGCTGTGTTCAATCGACGAGCCATCTATTTGTATGGACAGCTCGGCTTTCAACAAGTCGCTTCGTTTGAAAAAGGGACGACCCGCTTTATTGTCATGGTCAAATGATCAACCGTACTGTTTCTGATGAGCCTTCTTACGTTTCAAGTAGTCCTCGTCAGCCCGAATCTCGTCCCACTGCACTTTAAAGATGCGTGCCGATTCGGCTTTCTCTTCGTCGATTTGGCGATCGTGAATAGCGCCGTCGTCTTTATACTTGCGGCCGCCTTTATAGTTCGCGTAACGACGGGCCCGGGTATGGCCCATCTGGATGAATTTCCGCGCCATGTCCATGCCGACGAAATCATCGTTTGCCCGATATGCTTCAAACAGCTCCATGATCTCATCGGCAGATTGGCGGGCGATGTCCGGTGTCTTAAAGCGCCAGTGCGGCAAAATCTCACTCTTGTAAGGTTCGACGAGCAACACACCTTGTTCACCGCGTCCGACGCGATAGAGCTCGGGGTGTTTTCGGAAATCGATCGTCTCAAAATCAAGATCATAATCAAACGGCATCGTCATCCCTCCTCTGTTCCGTTGTTCCCGGAACGGAGGCGAGGGAAACGAGCGAAGGAGTAGCTGACATGATTCTATTAGACACAGAACGGCTACGGCTCAGAGCGTTTCAGCTCGATGACGCCGAAGCGATGCATCGCTATGCGAAGAATAAGTGGGTCGGACCGATGGCGGGCTGGGCCCCGCACGAGTCCGTCGACGAGACGCGGGACGTCATCCGTATGTTCCAGCAAGATCAAGACGTCTGGGCGATCACGTTGAAAGCGACCGGCGAACTGATCGGCAGCATCGGTTTGCACGACCGACGCCCGGACCCGGATATCCAACACGACAACCAGCGTGAAATCGGCTACGTGCTCAGTCCGGATCATTGGGGGAGAGGCTACGTCCCGGAAGCGGTGCGTGAGCTGCTTCGTCACGGATTTGTCGACCTTGGTTTAGAACTGATCTGGTGCGGTTATTTTGACTTCAATGACCGGTCGCGTCGTGTCGTCGAGAAGTGCGGTTTCACGTATGCGTTCACGACGACGCAAGAGCTGACTCGGTTGGACGGACGGACCGTTCGAAGTTTAGTCTATGTCATCACGCGTGATGATTATGACAACCGCTCATCTCTTAACTAAGGGAGCAGAAAAACGTCAAAAGATTTCGAGTAGAGGCGCGTCGTCCCTGGTGGATAGACGCGCCTCTATTGTTAATTATTAGCTAGGAAAAATCGAAGTTTTTAAATTTCTTAAAAAATAGTTGATATGTAACCGGTTACACATTATGCTTGTTTTGTAAGCGTTACCAAAGAAGGAGGGGCGAGATGGCGACAATCAAACAAGTGGCCAAACGAGCGAACGTTTCTGTCGCGACCGTGTCCCGTGTCATGAACAATAACGGATACGTAAGTGCAGAAGCGCGGGAAGCCGTCGAGCGGGCCATCGCCGAACTTGACTATGCCCCGAACCGAGTCGCGCGTTCATTATTTAAAAAGACATCGGGCTTGATCGGCTTGATCATGCCGGACATTACAAATCCGTTCTTTCCACAGTTGGCCCGAGCGATTGAAGACGTGGCCAACCAGCATGGCTATCAGGTCGTACTTTGCAACACAGATGAGCAACTTTCAAAAGAGCAGACGTATTTGGTCGCTCTTCAGACGATGCATGTCGATGGACTGATTATTACGACGAACCATTCGGATAACCCGAACTATGAAAAGTTAGAACTACCGATGGTGGCGTTAGATCGTATCGTCAAGCCGGGGATTGATGCAGTCATCTCGAACGGGTATGAAGGTGGACGCCTCGCAGCGGAGACGCTGTTGAGCTGTGGGGCAACAAAGCTTGCTCATATCGCTGGGCCTAAGCACCTCCTAACGGTAAGGCGACGGACAGATGGTTTTCTCGACGTGGCGGGTGACCGGCTCGTCGGGATGACACATTCTAGTTTCGCATTCAAAGAGGCACTCACAGCGGCACAAACATTATTTGACGAGTATTGGCCGTTCGACGGCGTGTTTGCCGCCAATGACGTCATCGCCGCCGCAGTCTTGCAGGAAGCGGTGCGTCGCAACGTCCGGGTGCCTGAAGACTTACAAGTCATCGGGTATGATGGCATCGAATTAGGTGAGATGACGTCTCCGCCACTCACGACGATTGCTCAACCGATCTATGAGATGGGGCGACGAGCGACCGAGCGGCTTCTTGATTTGATTGAAAAGAAAGAGACCGCTACAAAAGAAATTTTATTGCCTGTCACACTGACAGAGCGACAGACGACGAAACGAAAGGGGCATGACGCATGAACCGAATTGTTGTCATCGGGAGTGTATCTATGGATTTGGTTGTCACGACAAATAAACGTCCGCAGGCTGGAGAGACTGTCATCGGGAATACATTTCAGACGGTACCCGGTGGAAAAGGCGCCAACCAAGCAGTGGCTGCCGCTCGACTAGGTGGTCAGGTCGAGATGGTCGGTTGTATCGGATCCGATGAATTTGGGAATATAATCCGTCAAAACTTTGAACAGAACCAGGTTGGGACGCGTCATTTGCGAACGATTGGCGAAGAAGTGACAGGGACGGCGCATATCGTATTAGCAGACGGCGATAACTCAATCGTCGTCGTTCAATCCGCGAACAAGCATGTACGCTTCACCGACGTGGAGTTGGAGCAACTGCTTGATGATCAGACGCTTGTCTTGTTGCAACTAGAAATTCCGATTGAAACCGTCGAACAAGTGAGTACGTACTGTCATCAGCGAAATATTCCAGTCCTGTTAAATCCGGCGCCGTCTCAAGCGCTCACGAGTGAGTTACTTGAAAAGGTGACTTACGTGACGCCGAACGAGCACGAATGCCGCGATCTATTCGGCGACTTGCCGATTGAAGACGTATTGCGCCGTTACCCAAACAAATTGATTGTGACAGAAGGAGTAAGAGGTGTTCGTTTCTTCGACGGGAAGACGATTCAACATATCCCAGCCATCCGGGCGAATGTCGTCGATACGACCGGAGCGGGAGATACATTCAATGGCGCTCTCGCAGTTTCCCTCGTGGAAGGAAACAATTTAGAAGAAGCCGCGCGTTTTGCCGTCGTAGCTTCGGGCATGAGCGTGGAAGGGTTCGGGGCTCAAGGCGGGATGCCGAACCGAGCCGACGTGATGAGACGATTGGAGCGAGTGTGATGAAAAAACATGGGATTCTCAATAGTCATTTGGCAAAAGTCTTTGCTGACCTGGGACATACGGATACAGTCGTCATCGCCGATTGCGGACTGCCGATCCCGAAAGGAGTAAAACGGGTCGATTTAGCGCTCCGTCTCGGCGAGCCGTCATTTCTTGATGTGTTGAATGCGGTTGAGGCTGACATGGTCATCGAACAGATTACGGTGGCGGACGAAGTGTTCACCGAGAACGAGCCGATTGCTAAAGCGTTGACTGAACGATTCGAAACGGTCAAGACGTGCTCGCATGAAGCGTTCAAGCGCGAAGTCGAGCAGGCGAAAGTCGTCATTCGTACAGGTGAAGCGACACCGTATGCGAACGTCATTTTACACGCCGGCGTTTTATTTTAAGGAGGGGTTCGATGCACATCCAGTTGAAACGCATCCATAAGTCATTCGGTCCGGTGAGTGTATTGAGAGGTGTGGACTTTGAACTGTTACCTGGTGAAATTCACGCGTTGATGGGTGAGAACGGGGCCGGGAAATCGACGCTCATGAAAGTGATGACCGGTCTTCACGCGCAAGACGAAGGGGATGTCCAAATCGATGGTGCCGTGCGGCAGTTCAAACATCCGAAAGAAGCAGAACGAGCCGGCATCGCCTTCATCCATCAAGAGTTGAATATTTTGCCGGAATTGACGGTGATGGAAAACTTGTTCCTCGGTCGGGAGTTGACCGGTCCGTTCGGTGTCATCAAGCAACAAGAGATGAAGCGCCGCGCCCGGGAATATTTGGCCGAGCTGAACGTATTCATGGAAGTCGATGAGCTCGCTAAAAACTTATCCGTCGGTCAACAACAGATGATTGAAATCGCGAAAGCACTCATGACAGACGCGAAAGTCATCGTTATGGACGAACCGACGGCCGCCTTGACCGACCGTGAGATTCGGGCGTTGTTCTCGGTTTCGCGTGCACTGTGTGACCAAGGCGTGTCCATCATTTATATTTCCCATCGGATGGAAGAGATTTTTGAACTGTGTGACCGCATCACCGTTCTCCGGGATGGGGTGTCGATCGGGACCCATCCAATCGCCGAGACGTCATTTGAAGAAATCGTCAAAGAGATGGTCGGACGCGAGATCGGGGAACGTTATCCGGACCGGACCGCCACGATTGGCGACGTCGTCCTCGCAGTTGATGGTTTGATAGGTAACCGGTTCCACAACGTCTCGTTCAATGTACGGGCGGGTGAAATCGTCGGTTTCTCAGGATTGATGGGAGCCGGTCGGACCGAGGTGATGCGCGCCTTGTTCGGCGCCGATCGAACAAAAGGCGGTGTCGTCAAACTGAATGGAAAAGAAATAAGAATCAAACGGCCGGCTGATGCGATTCGTCACGGTATCGCTTTTTTGACAGAGGACCGAAAAGGCGAAGGGTTGCTCCTCGACTTCTCGTTACGAGAAAACTTGTCGCTACCAACGCTCGATAAACGGGCGAAAGGCACAATCATCTCGAGACAAGACGAGGAGCGCTTCGCGGACGGTTATTTGAAGAAGCTGCGTGTCAAACATCATTCGATGGAACAAAAAGTGAAGTCGCTTTCTGGCGGGAATCAACAAAAAGTCGTTCTAGGCAAGTGGCTTGGTGTCGAACCAGATGTGTTAATCCTTGACGAACCGACACGAGGAGTCGATGTCGGGGCGAAAAAAGAAATTTACACGATTATGAGCGAACTGGCAGAGGCAGGTGTCGCAATCATCATGGTATCTTCGGATTTACCCGAGGTGCTCGGGATGAGTGATCGGATCGTCGTCATGCGAGAAGGCGTCGTCACAGGGACGTTAGCAAAAGACGAGGCGACGCAAGAAAAAGTCATGACATATGCGACAGGAGGACAATGATATGGAATTGAAAGCAACGGCTGCGCTGCAGCGACCACAAAAGCTCGGATGGGGGCAAAAACTCGGTCCACTGTTCGGATTACTTGCCATCATCGTTGTGGTGACGGCTCTCGAACCAGGATTTCTCTCGTTGAACAACATCTTTAACGTCTTGCGGCAAGTTTCCATCAACGCCTTGATTGCGTTCGGGATGACGTTCGTCATTTTGACCGGAGGAATTGATTTATCAGTCGGGTCGATTCTCGCCCTCTCTTCGGCGTTTGTCGCCGGGATGATGGTCGACGGCCAACACGCTGTCATGGCGATCGCGCTCGGATTGATTGCGGGTGCCGTGCTCGGTGCGTTTAACGGAGCCGTCATCACATACGGGAAAGTCGCGCCGTTCATTGCGACGCTGGCGACGATGACCATCTACCGAGGGCTGACGCTCGTATACACGGATGGCCGGCCAATCACAGGTTTAGGAGACTCGACTTGGTTTGAAATGTTAGGGCGCGGCTACTTATGGATCATTCCGGTGCCGGCGGTCACGATGTTGATCGCGTTCGGCATACTCTACTTCATCTTGAAAAAAACGACGTTCGGCCGCCATACGTACGCGATTGGCGGTAATGAGGAAGCCTCTAAACTGATGGGGATTGGCGTCAACAAAGTCAAAGTGATGATTTACTCGTTGTCAGGCATGTTGGCAGCGTTAGCAGGAATCATTTTAACGTCACGTCTCAATTCGGCTCAGCCGACGGCAGGTACTTCATACGAGCTTGATGCGATTGCGGCTGTTGTTCTCGGGGGAACGAGTCTTGCGGGCGGTCGCGGATGGATTGTCGGAACATTGATTGGCGCTCTAATTATCGGCACGTTGAATAACGGCTTGAATCTTCTCGGCGTCTCGTCGTTCTTCCAACTCGTCGTCAAAGGGGCCGTCATCTTATTCGCGGTGCTACTTGATCGCAAACAAAACGCGTAATCATCGAAAGGGGAAACAGAAGATGAAAAAATGGACAGCTTGGCTACTCGTACTGACAATGGTCATGATGGCGGCTTGTTCGACGGAACAACCGGGAACAAGTTCGGAACAAGAACCAAAAGATGGGGACTTTAAGATCGGACTCTCCATCTCTACATTGAACAATCCGTTCTTCGTCGCCTTGAAAGATGGAGCTGAAGAAGAGGCGAAGCAACTCGATGCGACACTCACTGTGGCGGACGCACAAAACGATGCGGCGAAACAAGTGAGTGACGTCGAAGATATGATTCAAAAAGGCATGGACTTGATTTTGATTAACCCGACAGATTCCGAAGCAGTCGGAGCCGCTGTTCAAAGCGCGAACGATGCCGGTATCCCTGTCATCACGGTCGACCGGAACGCAGAATCGGGAGAAGTCGTCGCCCACGTCGCGTCAGACAACGTCGCCGGCGGGAAGCTCGCTGGTGAGTACATGGTTGAACTTGTCGGGGAAGGCGGGAAAGTTGTTGAATTAGAAGGTATTCCAGGAGCATCGGCAACACGCGATCGCGGTCAAGGCTTCAACGAGGCAATCGATGGAAAACTCGACGTCGTGGCCAAGCAATCGGCAAACTTTGACCGGGCCCAAGGCTTAACGGTCATGGAAAACATTCTCCAAGACAATAAAGATATCGTCGCGGTGTTCGCGCACAATGACGAAATGGCGCTCGGTGCAGTCCAAGCATTGAGCAGCGCCGGATTGAGCGACGTCAAAGTCATCGGTTTCGATGCGACGGATGACGCGGTCAAAGCTGTCGAAGACGGAACGATGGCCGCAACGGTGGCACAAAAACCGACAGAGATCGGAAAACTCGGTGTCGAAGCAGCCGTCAACTACTTGAAAGGTGAGACCGTGGAAGAAAATATTCCGGTCGACCTCGAGTTGATCAAATAATGAGAACAGCCGGCGTATCTTAGATGCGCCGGCTGTTTTTTATGCGTGCTCGATTGGACGGAGCGCTTGAACGACTTCGTCTCTGATCGTGACACCGCTCGCTTCGAGTTCGGCGATTTTGTCAGCGAACTGAGGCAGGTGAGCTTTATGGGCGATGAGTAGTTCATCAAGCACCCGTTTCGCGGTCTCGCCGCTCGGGATGAGCGGATTGATGATAAACGCTTGAAGAGCAAGTCCGTAATTCCCAGTCACAGCTGCTTCTTCGACGCACAGCTCCATGTTTTTCATGACTTGGAGCCACCCTTTTTCGGCTGGTGCGAGTGAGCCGAACGCGATCGGTTTCGCGCCGTTAGCACCGATATAGGCGGACACTTCGACGACGTCGTCCGGAGCAAGGTCAGGGACGGCCCCGTTGTTTTTCGTCGAGACGACGATGTGCGTGTTTTTATTCGCATAGATCGAGGCGATCGTCTCGCACGCCGCGTCCGAATAATGGGCGCCGCCCCGCTTCGACAGTTGCTCCGGCTTATGGTCGAGGTGCGGATCTTTATACAGTTCGAACAGCTCGGCTTCCGTCTGTTTCACTTGTTCGGCCCGTGTCCCGACAGCCGGATCTCGGTACTCTCCGAGCATATGGGCGAGCATCTCTTCGGCGCGATAATAGTAGCGATGGTAGCCGCACGGGATCATATTCATCTGATGCAACTGTTCTTTAAAGAACGGCATATCGTGAATATTGGCCGGAATCCCGGCATCCGCATCATACATCTTGTCGATAATGTCGCGCGTCACATCACGACCGGTCACGTCATGCACGCGGTGCCAGTGGAAGTGATTCAATCCGGCGAAAGAGTAAATCAAGTCTCCCGGTTTCTTGCCGATCAGTTCCGGTTCGGCCATCATCGCATTGACCGGGACGTTGCAAAGTCCGATGACTTTGTCCCAGTTCCCGTATCGGATGATGGCGTCTGTCACCATGCCGCTCGGATTCGTGAAGTTGATGAGCCAGGCGTTTGGACAGAGCTGTTTCATATCTTCGACGATGTCGAGAATGACAGGAATCGTCCGGAACGCCTTCAAGATGCCGCCGGCCCCATTCGTCTCTTGCCCGACCATGCCGTAGGAGAGCGGAATCCGTTCGTCTTTGATCCGAGCGTCGAGCAAGCCGACACGGAACTGCGTCGTCACGAAGTCGGCGTCTTGTAACGCTTCCCGGCGGTCGAGCGTCAAATGCACTTGGACGTCATATGGCGACGCGTCCCACATCCGCTGTGCCATCTGCCCGACAATGTCTAGTTTCTCTTTGCCGGCCTCGATATCGACGAGCCAAATCTCGCGAATCGGCAACTCCTCGTAACGCTTGATGAACCCTTCCATCAATTCTGGCGTGTAGCTGCTGCCGCCACCGATCGTGACGAGTTTGATTCCGGTTGTCATTTCAATCTCCTCCTCATATAGTTCACAAAAAATTGAGCGGTGTGTAAATGGAATTGACTGCTTGATGTATTTCCTCTTGTCCATTTCAGTATAGAATATAGAGAAATGAACACAATAGATTTACAGACAACTCCGAAAGCGTTTACAAAACAAAACAAAAAAAGAATTATTTTTGTGAATTTCATTCACGAGAGGAGACCAGATATGTTGTTGACCGAAAAGCTGAAACAAGATTTGTTCTCACCGTCGGAACGAGGCGTCATCGATTATTTATTTGAACAGCGGGAACACATCTCCACCCAAACGATGAAACAGATTGCTGAGGCGACGTACACGCACCCATCGATACTAAGTCGAATCGCCGAAAAGCTCGAGTTCTCGGGTTGGGTCGATTTGAAGACTGTTTTTTTAGAGGAGATCGACTATTTGAACCGTCACTTCTCGACGATTGACGCCAACTATCCGTTTGTAGCCGAAGACGGATTGATGACGGTAGCGAATAAGGTGGCGGCGCTGAAGCAGATGACGATTGAAGACACGTTGTCGCTTCTCGACCATGAGGCGTTCGAACAAGCCGTGACGATGTTACATGAGGCCCGGCATATTAAAGTCTTTTCAATCATTCATAACTTGCTGCTCTGCCACGACTTCAAGTCCAAAATGAATCGCATTGGCAAGCAAGTCACACTATGTGAGGTGGACGCCGAGTTCGAGGCAGCGAACTCAGATGAAGGGACGTGCGCGCTCCTGATCTCGTATACAGGGGAGAGTGATTATACGGTCGGCCTCATTCCTTATTTGAAGAGCCGCCGGGTGCCGGTGCTCGCCTTGACGAGCCTCGGCGAGAATGCGATTTCAAATCAGGCAGATTGCACGCTCCGTTTGACGACGCGCGAGCGGCTCTACTCCAAAATCGGAAGCTTCACTTCGAACGACTCGATTCACTGTCTGCTCGACCTCTTATACGCCGGCATATTCTCGAAAGACTACGATGAAAATTTGGCGTACAAAATTCAAATATCCAAGCGGTTCGACCACCGCAAGAGCTCGAGCGAGGTCATGCAAGAAGACTAAAGGCACCCCTTCACGCGAAGAGGTGCCTGTCGATCAGTCGAGCGAACGTAGGAGCGCGCGCACCGGACTACCATCGCCTTCCACAATCGGTAGCGGGACGGCGTTCAATTCGTAATCCCCGGGCGCGATCGCATCGAGGACGAGCCCTTCGAGGATGTGGACGCCGTTCCGCGCGAGCGCGTGGTGGGCGTCCATGTCTTTACTGTCGATGGCGTCGACCGATGGCAGGTCGAGACCGATCAAATAAATACCGAGCTGTCCCAACCGCTCGGCGAGGGATGGCGTCAGTTCCGGGATCTGGCTTGGAAATTCAGCTTTGTTCGGCCATCCGTCCGTCTTCAGGATGAGGCGCTCGACACCGGTCAAGTCGAATCCGTCCAAATCACTTGCTTCAATCTTTTGTCGCCCGGGCAAATGAATGACCCGGACCGGTCCGATGTAGAGCCCGGGGTCGAGGTCGATCACCCGCTTGCCGGCATCGTCGAAATGGAACGGGGCGTCAATATGTGTGCCTGTATGTAGACTCATCGTCACTTTGCCGACGTTGACGGAGCCGCTGTCCGCCATCGGCCAAGCGATCTCGTAGTTGAACGGGGTATCGCCCGGCCATGTCGTGATCGAGTCTTCGAGCGGCTGTGATACGTCAATCCATGGTGTCATCGTCATGTCTCCTCACAATTTTGTCCGGACGGTCCATAGTTCAGGGAAGAAACGGTGGTCGAGGACGCGGCGTAAGTAGTTCACGCCGGACGATCCACCCGTGCCCATTTTTTGACCGATGATCCGTTCGACCGTGCTCATATGGTTGAAGCGCCACATCTGTTGTTGGTTGCCGATGTCGAGCAACTTCTCTCCAAGTTCGTACAAGTCCCAATACGTGTTGACGTCCCGGTACACGGCGGCCCAAGCGTTCTCGACGCTCTCGTTCCACTCCCAGTCTTGCGTCACGTCCCGGTTGAGCACGTCCGCGTCGATATGCAGTCCGCGGCGGTGCATCTCATGGACGGTCACGTCATAGATGCTCGGTGCGTTCAGTGACGCCTCGAGGAGCGGATACAGTGCCTCGTCATGGGCATAGACACTGAGCGTCCGTGCGTTTTTAAAGCCGAGCGCGAATTCAATCTGGCGGTTCTGGTACGATTGGAAACCAGATGACGAGCCGAGCTCGTCACGGAACTCTAAGTATTCGGCCGGCGTGAGCGTCGCGAGGACGCTCCATGATTGGATGAGCTGTTGTTGGATTTTCGAGACGCGGGCGAGCATTTTGAACGAGCGTTCGAGCTCACCCGTTTCGATGGCTGTCACGGCCGCCGTCAACTCATGCAAGATCAACTTCATCCACAGCTCACTCGTCTGGTGGATGATGATGAACAGCATCTCGTCGTGGTGGTCCGACAGGCGATGTTGACTCGATAAGATCGGGTCGAGCTGTAAATAGTCGCCATACGACATGGCTTTTGAAAAGTCAGTTTGAATCGATTGCTCGACTTTATGTTCGATACGTTCACTCATCGTTAATCTCCTTAAGCCACGACTTCACGGACGTTCTCGAACGCCTCGTATTCTTTGTTGTCCATTATTTTTTTCAAGATCATGACGACGTCGTACACGTCGGTGAACGTGTTGTAGAGCGCGACCGGTGCGAGGCGGATGATGTTCGGCGCCCGGAAATCAGGAATGACACGGTGTTGTTTGAGCGCTTTACAGATACGAGCCGCTTCCGGATGCTCGAGGCTCAAGTGGGCACCGCGCTTTTTTTTGTCACGCGGGCTGCCGATGACAAAGCCGTGCGGTGCGAGCAGTTCATCGATCAATTCGGTCATATACGTCGTTAAGGCGAGCGACTTCTCACGAATCGCTTCCATGCCGACTTCATTGAACATCTCGAGCGCGCCGAGTTGTGGCGCGAGGCTCATGACGTGCGGTGTCCCGATTTGGAACGCACCGGCATGTTCAGCCGGTGTCATCGTATGGTCCATGTCGAACTGCTTGTCTTTTCGTGATCCGAACCAACCGGCAAGACCTGGCGTCGTCCCGAAATGACGCTCGTGGACGAACAGCCCACCGACACTTCCCGGTCCGCCGTTCAAATGCTTATAGTTGCACCAGTAGGCGAAGTCGACGCCCCAATCGTGAAACGCGTGCGGGATGGCGCCGACCGAGTGGCATGCATCAAAGCCGATCAAAATATCGCGTTCGTGTGCGGCTTTGGCGAGTCGGGCCATGTCGAGAATCTGACCGCTCCGGTATAACACCGTCGGCAAGACGATGAGCGCGATGTCGTCAGTCATGGCGGCGATGATGTCATCCTCATTTAAATAACGACCGTCACGACTCGGCACTTGCACGAGATGTTCGGCCGGATCGAGATCGCGTAGCAGGAGTTGGCTTTGGAGTGCGTAAATGTCCGACGGGAACGTCAGCGCATCGGCGAGAATCTTCGTCCGTTTGCCGACCGGTTTAAAGAACGTGGCGGCGAGCTGATGCAAGTTGACGGTCGTCGATCCGGTGACCATGACTTCATTGGCGCTCGCACCGATGAGCGGCGCGTTGAGTGCGGCCAGCTCTTCTGACAGATTGAACCACGGATGGCGCCCCGACATCCAGCCGTCGATTCCGAGTTCTTTCCAGTCGCTGAGCGATTCGAGCAACGTCTTCTCGGCTCGTTTCGATAACAGACCGAGCGAATTCCCGTCCATGTAGATCCCGTCCTGCGGCAAGTAAAACTCTCCCCGGTAGCGTGCGAGCGGGTCGCTTGCGTCTCGCGTCTCCGCATAACCGCGTGTGAAATCTTGAACCATACCATTTCCCCCTTTGACTATCGTGCCATGCTGACAAAAGCGTAGCAATCGGACGCATACGTGTCAACACGGACCGACGCATCGAGACAGCAATAGAGCCGCCATGAAATCGGCGGCTCAGACAAACTCATTTGATTTTTTTGATGTTCTCTTGACGCAACAAGCTGAACAGCGTGTACACCATCAAGATTAGAATGATCGTGAACGGCAGGGCCGAGATCAAGGAAGCGGTCTGTAGCCCCTCGAGTCCGCTCGCGATGAGCAGGACAGCGGCGATGCCACCGAGCAAGATGCCCCAGACGATGCGGACGGAAAGCGGCGGGTTCAATCTTCCGTTAGTTGTCATGCTGCTGATGATATACGTCGCCGAGTCGGCCGACGTGATCAAGAACGTGAGAATCAATAAAATCGACAAGACAGACAGGATGAAACTGAACGGCAGTTCGGCAAACGTGACGAACAAGGCGCTCGTGACGTCGGCATCAACTGCCTGGGCGATCGATGTCCCTTCAAACAAGTCGAGATGAAGGGCGGTTCCGCCGAACACAGCGATCCACATGAGCGCGATGAACGGTGGTACGACGAGAACACCGACGATGAATTCGCGAATCGTACGGCCTCGTGAGACACGAGCGACGAACGCGCCGACGAATGGCGACCAGGCGATGGCCCATGCCCAGTAGAAGATCGTCCAGTCCCGTACCCACGTCCCTTGTTGATACGGTTGGAGACGGAGGCTATAGCGGATAAAGTTTTGCAAATAGTCGCCAAGCCCGAGCGTGAACGTCTCTAAGATGAAGATGGTCGGACCGGCGAAGAAGACGAACACCATCAATACGAGTGCCGTTCCGAGGTTGATGTTACTGAGCCATTTGATCCCGCGATCGAGACCGGTCGTCGTCGACGTCAAGAACAAGGCGGTCAATACGACGATGATGAGGACTTGGACGAGTGCCGTGTTCGGCAACCCGAAGACGCTATTCAGCCCGCCATTGATTTGCAGGACGCCGAGCCCGAGCGACGTCGCGACACCCATGACTGTCGCGATGACGGCAAAAATATCGATTGCTTGGTTGAGCGGTTGTTTGTAAGGCCGTTCTTTGATGAGCGGGGATAGACTTGTCGAGATCCGTCCATCTGTGTTCCGGCGAAACTGGAAGTAGGCGATGATCAATCCGACGATGGCGAAGACGGACCATTGACTGACGCCCCAGTGAAAGAACGAATAGGCCATGGCGAGTCGGGCTCCCTCGACTGTCAGTTCAGTCGTATCCGCATAGGGGGGCGTGATGAAGTGACTCATCGGTTCAGCGACGCCCCAAAAGACAAGCCCGACCCCGAACCCGGCCGAAAATAACATTCCGATCCAAGTGAAGAACGGGTATTGTGGGCGATCGCTGTCTGTCCCGAGACGAATCTTTCCGTACTTGCTGAAAGCGAGGAAGATTAAGAAGAGGACGAAAAAGAAGACGGCGAGTAAGTAAAACCAACCGAACGCCTGGGTCGTGAAGTTGAAGATACTGCCGGCGATGTCAGCAAATAATGTCGGGCGAATCGCGCCGAATAAGACGAGCAGGGCAATGATGCTCGTAGAGATGTAAAACACACGATTCAAACGTGGTTTTTCAGGTGAGATGTTCATAAAAAGCTCCTTTCTGAACGGACAAATATTATTGGGAACTAATAATAAATTCCCTAATTTTGAAATCAGGAAACCGGAGTTTTCATTAACTGTGCAATCTGACAGTTGAGACTGAGCGAATCAGGGAATTAGAATGAAGATAAGCATGCTGAAAGGAGAGAATCAAATGAAATTGATTGCCATCGACTTAGACGGGACGTTATTGTCGCGCACCGGTGTCATCACGGAAGCGAACCAACAAGCAATCCGGCGACGCCAGGAGCGCGGTGATTTGGTCGCCATCTCGTCAGGACGCTCGATCCATGATATCGAGGAAATTTTGAAGCGGAGCGAGTTGACGTGCCCGATCCTTTCCGGGAACGGGGCGATCGCATTTTATGAAAATGAACGTATTTACTATCACGCCCTCCCGAAACAAGTCGTTCAGGAGTTATGGGACGTGGCGCATGAGCATGATACGTACGTCGAGTTTTATACGAACGCCGGTGTCAAAGTGTTGCGCACGGGTACCGACTTGTTAAAAGGCGAATTAGATGAGGTGTTGCCGCACGACCAGTCGTTCACCCGAGAGTGGGGCGAGCGGGAGATCGAGATTCAAAATGAACAGTTCGGCCTGACGTACGTCGATACGATTGATGAGATTGATTTTGAAGCCGATGAAGTGTACAAAGTGTTCATCTATTCGTTCGATCGTCGTAAGCTGCATAAGCTACGGAAGCTGTACGAGCCGCGGACTGATATTTTGATCACGACGGCGGGATGGACGAAGATTGAAATTGGACATCCGAAGGCGAGTAAAGGCATGGCGCTGAAGCAGCTCGCCGAGCATCATCAGATCCCGCAAGAAGAGATCGTTGCGATCGGGGACAACTTGAATGATATCTCGATGTTCGAGGTGGCGGAGACGAGAATTGCGATGGGCAACGCGGTCGATCCGCTAAAAGACATCAGTACCCATATTACGAAAGACGTCGAGGCGGATGGAGTCGCGTATGCGCTGGATCGTTATGTATGAGCCGAAATTTTGAAGAAATGGTGAACTAGGGTTCGTCGCTGGGCAGAACGGCTATTGTATTAATGTAGTCCTCATTCAACGTGTTGAGCTGAAAGGGGGCAACGAATGAAACAAAGATTCAGTCGTTGTTTGGCCGAGGCCGGCTCGGTGAAACGAGAGACAGCATGTCAGAAAAATCGACCTGTGTGACCGTCCTTCATATCCGATCTGTCGTCCACCTTGCGTATGTTAAAACGGCAAGGGGCAGACAAACATGATGCTTTGGGGAAGCAGACGTCAACAGGTATCGATTTTTCTGGAAACAGAGGTGAGCAGGACGAGGTTCGTGACAGATTTCATTTTTCACAGTCGAAGTGTCGGTAACATGCCAATCCGGAACCGATTTTTTGCTTCTGTGCCAGGCTATATCGACCTCTAGACGAATGTACGCTCAGAAATCATTGCGTGAATCGCGTCGATTTTCTAGCACGTATTTGACCAATCCGCTGGGACGGTCGATCGAGATGTTTCTCGATCGGGTGAAAGTCCGCTTTTTTAGAAAATGCTCACCGTTAAGCGCCACACGTGTGGCGCTTTTTCTTAGGTGATGAATGAAGGGGTGAATCTATGCCGAAATTGTACTGGCTCGGCACGTTCGTGAGCGGACTGCTGCTCATGTCAATCGGAGAGGCGAGCGCGGTGCCGCGCGTCGTCCCGTATTTTTTGATGGCGGTCGGTGTGACCGGCTTTTTAGTCCAATCCTGGTTCGAACAAAAACGACGCCGTTGACACGGCGTCGTTCGTCGTTAAATCGATTCAAGCAACTGATTGAGCAGCGTATCGATGTCAGCTTGGAGCGCATCGGCTTGTCGTTGCAGCTTCATCAGTTCCTCGACGTCGTTCGTGTCGTTCATTTGAGCGAGTAGACGCTGATGATCATCTTCGAGCTGGTTCAATCGTGCCTCGTCGGCCGCGGTATCGACGGGCCGTTGCGGTTTGGCTATTTTGGCTTTCGGTTGCGAGACGGGTTCGGCGATGTGAGGTTCAACCCGTTTTTCGAGCGCGTAGGCGACATTTCCCGGGAAACGGTTGATCGTTCCATCGAGCCAATACGTGATCGGGAACAGTTTGTTCAAGAAGTACCTGTCATGGGAAACGACGACGAGCGTTCCGGTGAAGCGGTCGAGCGCTTCTTCGAGCGCCTCGCGCGCTTCGATGTCGAGATGGTTCGTCGGTTCGTCGAGAACGAGCACGTTCATGTCCTCGTGCATGAGGACCGCGAGCATGAGCCGCATCTTTTCACCGCCGCTCAAATTGCCGACCGGTTTGAACACGCTCGCTCCATAAAACAAGAACTGGGCGAGCAACTGCCGTGCCTTGCCCTCGTCGACGGCGATCCGGTCTCGGAACGCCTCGATTAATCGATGCCCGTCTTCAAACTGGACGTGCTGGGACAAGTAGCCGATTCGGGCCCGTTCCGCCCGGCGAACGTCTCCGGAAGTCGGTTCGATCTTGCCGAGCAATAGCTTCAAGAGCGTCGACTTGCCACTGCCATTCGGTCCGACGATGGCGATCCGCTCCCCGTGACCGGCGTAGAACGAGACGTTTTGGAACACGGTCTGGTCATACGTGACAGAAGCGTCTGTCACTTCAAACACATCACGCCCGGTTCGCCCGCTCGCGGTGAACGTGATGTCGGGCTGAATCGCCTCGAGTCGTGGTTTTTTGATCGTCTCGATCCGAGCGAGCGCCTTTTCCATCGATTTGGCGCGGCGGTAGAACTTTTCGTTCGGGGGATTGCCCTCGTTCGCCCATTGGCGTAACTGCCGGATCGTCTCTTTCACCTTCTTGATTTTCTTTTGTTGCTCGGTGTAGGCATGGAATTGGTCGAGCAACAGCTTCTCTTTTTGAGCGACGAACGAGCTGTAATTGCCGTCAAAACTCGTCAACTCACCGTCCTCGCATTCGACGATTCGTGTGGCGACGGCATCGAGGAAGACCCGGTCGTGCGAGACGAGCAGGAGCGTCGACGGGCTGTCCCGTAAGAACGACTCGAGCCAAGCCATCGCTTCTAAGTCTAAGTGGTTCGTCGGCTCATCGAGGATGAGCAGTTCCGGTTCTTGCAGCAGTGCCAAAGCGAGCCCGATCTTCGTCCGCTCGCCGCCGCTTAACGTGTCGAACGGGCGGTCGACAAACCGCGTGAGGCGGAGCCCGTCGATCATAGCGTTCACTTTGGAGTCGATCACATAGCCGCCGCTCTGCTCGTATCGGGTTTGGAGCGCTCCGTACTCATCTAATAACAGTTCAAGTTTATCGCTTGACGCCATCTCTGCCTCGAGCGCATGCATCGCCTCGCCGAGCCGAATCAGTTCGGCGAACGCGGTGTAGAGCACGTCGCGCCCGCTCTTGTCCGGATAGTCGGGCAATTGTGCCAAATAACCGATGTTGAGCCGTTGTTTTCGATAAATCGTGCCATCGTCCGGCGTCTCGGTGCCGACGATCAAGTGGAGCAACGTCGTTTTGCCGCTGCCGTTCCGTCCGACGAGTCCGATCCGTTCGCCTGCGTTCACGTGAAGATTGGCATCAGTCAGGACGGCGTGGCCACCGAATTGTTTTTGAATATGTTGCATGTCGATCAACATGTAAGTTCCTCCTAAAGTCGAGGCCTATCAAAAAAACCGAGCGCAAACAAGCGCTCGGTAAGGAAGAGAGGCGCTTCGTCGTATTTTCAGCAATGTCTAAAACAGGACAGACGGGTCCTATGGTTAAGCAACATCGTGAAAAATCGCACGCAAAATGTACAAATGTTCAGTTGACCAGTGCGTACGTCCGACAAAGTTCACCTTTCTCCCTCCTTTCGATCATCGATACAACTAGTGTAAGCGATTTCTTGGGTTTCGACAACGCTTGAAAAACAGGAGTTCATTCGATGGACGTCGTATTAGTTAGGAATCAAAGGAGGGATGAAGATGCGCAAGGAATGGCTCGGTGCCATCAGTTTGGCGCTCGCCGCTAGTATTTGGGGCGGTATGTACGTCGTCAGTAAGTATGCGCTCGGGTTCATCGAGCCGTTCACGCTCGTCTGGATGCGCTACGCCGTCGCGTTCATCGTCTTGTTCGCGGCATGGTCGTTGTTCGGTCGTGAACAAGTGAGGCGCGAGGATTGGAAATGGATCGCGCGCGTCGGTGTGATCGGTTACGTCGCCTCGATCTCATTCCAATTCATCGGCACGAAGCTGTCCGATGCCCATACCGGTTCACTCGTGACAGCAGCGACGCCGGCGTTCATGGTGTTGTTCGCCCGGTTGATTTTGAAAGAGCAGCTCACACCTGTCAAAATTGGGTCACTCGTCTTAGCGACGCTCGGCGTCATCATCGTCGTCGGCTGGCACGTCGATGGGACGTATTTGCTTGGCAGCATCGTCTTGGTCGGTGCCGCCATCACCTGGGCGCTCATGTCCGTGTATGTCAAAGTCGCCTCGCAAACGGTCTCGTCTCTGACGATCACGACGTTCGCGATTGGGATCGCCTTCGTCTTGATGACACCGCTCATGGGGCTAGAAGTCGTGCAGTCTGGCGTTCCGGACATGACGAGCGTCCTTTGGCTCAGCGTTTTATACGTCGGCATCATCTCGACGGCCGGGGCGTTCTTCTTTTGGAACAAAGGACTCGAACTGATGGATGCGAGCGTCGGGTCGTTGTTCTTCTTTTTTCAGCCGCTCGTCGGAGGTTATCTCGGTTGGCTCGTTCTCGGCGAACAGCTCGACCGCAACTTTTTCATCGGCGCTGCCTGTATCGTCACGGCCGTCACCTGGTCGACACTCGTCGAACGGCGGCAAAAGCGTCGCCTCGACGTGACGGCTTCATACGAACGAAACATTTTATAACACGAACGGTCGGCCCGATGAAGGCCGACCGTCTTTTTAAAATCCGTGTTCATCCAATTTGTCCTGGTCGCGCTTCATCTCGAGTTCGAGCCGCTGGATTGCCAGCTTTTCTTGCTCGACTTTGAGACGAAGCTCCTCGATGCGGACTTTGCGCGTCTTGATGATCGTGTCCGCAACGATGGCGTTGACGGCGATGATCATGATGTAAAACAAGAAATTCATGCGAATTCTCATCCTCTCAGCGTCTGCCGAACAAGTCTGTGACCAGTTGTTGGGTGAGCAACGCCTCGCGTCCGTCCGTCAAAATCGGAGTGTCGTCGGTCAGCGCCGTGATGAAGTGGTCGATTGCTCCTTGGAAGCCGCGCTGCGTGAGCAACGTATCCCACGAACCAAACGTCTCGGTCGAATGCGTGCCGTGCTCGAAGCGATTGAGCGTCACCATTTCATCGACCGTCAAACGAAGTCCGTCCTTGATGGCGACGAGTCCTTCGTGATTGACGCCCGCCTTGCGATGCATCGACGTCGTATGCAGGCCGTTTTCATCTTGCCAGACGTGACGTGCGAAATGGAGTCCGTTCGATGCGGTCGTCTCGATCTGTCCCGTCACGAGCCGTAAGTCGCTTCCGGCAAAATAGCGGAGCGTATCGACGACGTGCAAGTAATCGTCGAGTAACGTGAACCGGTAATCGTGTCCGCGCAAGCCGTCTCCCCGGTGCTTGACGAAGTCGAGTGAGTGGAACGGGGCCGCTGCCTTCACTTGAGTATACATCGGGGCGAAGCGACGGTTAAAGCCGACCATCAGCTTGCGGTTCGTACGCTCTGCCGTTTCGACGAGCCGTTCCGCCTGTTCGACGGTTGCGGCGAGCGGCTTGTCGACGTACACGTCGACGCCTTGTGCGAGTAAGTAGGAAACGACCTCGTAATGCGTCTCGGTCGAACTATGGACGAACGCCGCATCGACAGACGAGGCGAGCGTATCGAGTCCCATGAACGATTCCATCCGATGAGCCCGACAGATTTCATCCCGTTTAGTCTGTGTCGGAGAGTAGGCGCCGACAAGTTCGAACGACGTGCTGTTCGTCAAGATGGGCAAGTACGCTTTTTGGGCGATGCCGCCGAGGCCGACGACACCGATTTTCGGTTTTCTCATATGTACCACTCCTTTCTCTCATCATAACGAAAAAAGAACCGGATGACACCTACGCTTCACGCGTAAAGTCATCCGATTCTATGTCAGAGACTGGCACTTAACACGATGTCGCCCTCAGGTGTTTGATTGCCCCGTTCAGGCTCTTTCGTGACGGCGACCGTGTCCCAATCTGTCGCTAACTCGGTCGAGTCGAGCGTATAGATGACGGTACCGTTGCCTTTATCGTCTGTGACGAACGCACCGGTCGGAATCGGAGATCCGTCCTTGAGCAACCAGACTTGATACACTTCGTTCGCCTCGAGCGGTGCGAGGCCGTTCGTCTGGACGATGAGTTGGCGATCGCCGTCTTGTTCGGCCAAGTAGGCGACCCCTTCTGATTCGCCTTCGAGTGGTACGGTATCGGTCAAGGTGATCGCGGTCGGCTCGTCTTGAGTCATTAACAGATAGCCGTTACCGACGAGTGAGAGGACGAGTGCGGCCGCGAGTGCGAGCGCTCCCCACGATGACTTCTGCTTCTTACGGGTTTTCGTGAACGGTGTGACGGGAGCCGGTTCGGCTTTGACGAGCTTCGGTTCAGTTGCGTCTTCGGCGAAGACGTTGTCGAGGATGCGAGCCTTCATGCCGCTCGGTGGTTCGGTCGGTTCAGAGAGGAACGCGACGCCTCCGACAAGTGCCTCGAGTTGTTCGAGTTCTTCTTGGCAAGTTTGACATGTTGCCAAATGTGCCTCGAAGCGAATCCGTTCGTCTTCCGTTAAATGTTGGTTGAAATAGTCGATCAATTGGTCACAGGCGTTCATCGTTCCACCTCCTTATCTATATCGTCATGGGATAGATGTTTTCGTAACTGTTTCAGCGCTAATCGAATCCTTCCTTTTACGGTACCGAGCGGGATGTCGCACGCGTCGGCAATCTTCTGCTGGCTGAGACCTTGGAAATACATGAGCCGGACGACTTTTTGTTGCTCGACCGGCAACTCGGCCATCGCCGTCTCGATTTGAGTCCGTTCTTCTTGCCACTCGACCTCGGTCTCGACAGAAGGGGACGGGGAAGGAATCGCTTCAGCATATGATTCATCGAGCTGTAAATCGGGTTTGCGTTTTCGAATCAAGTCGATCGTGACGTGTCGGCTCATCGTGAACAGCCACGATTTGAACTTGCCTTTCGACTCGTCGTACACACCGCCGCCGCGCCACAGCTTGATGAAGACTTCTTGCATCGCTTCTTCGGCGAGGTCGCGGTCTTTCGTCAGTTGCATGACGAACGCGTACAAGATTCGTTCGTAGCGGTCATATAATGTTTCGAGCGCTTGCTTGTCTTTTTTCCTGACGCGCTCATACAATTCAATATCAGTCATGGCGTTCTCCTTTACGCATGAAGGGAGTCCCTTGTATTTATCTAACGGATAGAATCGTCAAATGGATGCCTATTTGATTATGACTATTTTGTGAATAGTCGTATGTATCCATCGTGTTCAACGTGAACACGTGGAAGTTGCATCCCCGATTTGACGGAAGAGTCGTAAATTCAAGTAGGTGAGCAGTTGATGTGTCGCGTAGCTGAACAGCGCCGCCGTGACGAGTGTCATGACAAGCGCGGGCCCGTTTGACAGCGACTGATGCCAGAACGGATACGTCCGCACGCCGGACAAAAAGGCGAAGACGAGGGCGAAACCGATCAGGATTCCGCTATACTGACAGTAGTACCGACTTAATCGATTTTTCATGTCGCTCATTCCTTTCGTCCTTTTACTATACGAGATGGGGTATGACGACACAAGGAGGATGACCATGAAACGATTTACGAACGAGGGGCGGACGCTCGTCTGTTTTGATTTCGACGAGACGTATTTCCCGCATGCGTGTACATCTGAACAGCTCGAGCACTTGCGGCGGCTCGAAGATTTTCTCGAGCAGCACTCCCATCGGTTGTCGACGATGTGGGTGACGGGGAGCTCGCTTGAGACGATTGCTGAGAAGGTGAGGCGGGCCGAGATGCGCTACTTTCCGCATCGGATCGCCTCGAGCCTCGGGACAGAGGTATACCGTGTCACAACTGCAGGAGAACTCGAGCTAGACTCGAACTTCCAGTCACTGTTCCCGTCTGATTTCTCTCGCCGTGTCGCACAGGTCGTCAACACGTTGGCTCACCATGCGCTCACGATTGAGCCGCAGACGAACATGGGGACGAACGCGTGGATGCACAACTATTATTACTTCGGTGAAGATGAAGTCGAGCTAGAGCGTATCCAAACGGCCGCTCGTGATTTTGGGATCGCCGTCAACGTCAGTCGTTGCAATCCGCTCGCCGGAGATCCCGTCGGGGCGTATGATATCGACTTCATCCCACGCGGAGCCGGGAAGACCGCCGCGGTCGATTACGTCTGTACCCGCTGTGCATTTCAAGTGGGCGAAGCGTATGCGTTCGGTGACAGTGGGAACGACTTGGCAATGTTGAAGCACGTCGGTAACGGATACGTCCTCGGCAACGGGACGAAGCAAGCCAAGTCTGAGCACGATCGTGTGACCGCGGGAAGTTATGCGGAAGGAATACTAGAGGTGTTGACGCGATTTGTGCAGGAGACACGGTCGCACTAGTCCACTTCATGCACTTTAAGCGAAACGGAGTGCCGATTGTTGCGCGCTCGCGAGCAAATGGGACCGAACCGTTCTCGTGGACAAATCAAACGAGACGTGACTGTGCCAAAGTTCGGTGAACACGGTCACGAGGGCGGCTTCCGCCAAGTCAGGGCGTGTCGTCAAACGCAGTGTAACGGCGTATAAGATTCGTTCGTAACGGTCGTATAGGAGTTCTAAAGCGAGGGCGTCTTTTTGTTGGATGCGTTCGTACAATTCGTGGTCGGTAATAAATGACATTGTAAACTCCTTTAGAGGGTCCAGTTCTCTCATGTTTTGGTCGCGGTGGTCAATCGGCTAAATAAGTAATGGTTATATTTCACTAATCACCGTGCCGTAAACGGTTACTTTGACCGCGGAGCACATTCAAAAACACCCGAAGAACCGTTTATGCGGGTCTTCGGGTGTTTTAGGTCAAAATGAATGATAGCAGTGGGGGCAAGTTTGGCTACTGCCCGGTGCCCGTTTGAACGTCTGTTTACAGTTCGGGCACGTGACGGTCTCGCTCTCTTGACCGAACAAGCTTCCGCGGTTGAATAAGACGTCTTTCAAGTTCGGCAACGCCTTGGCGGCAAAAATCATGGAAATAAATAAGAAGATGGCCAAAACGGCCAACATGACGTATGTCATGACGGGCGTACCCCTTTCACAAAAGATTCGTTTCTTCTAGCATACGGGAAATTACTCAAACGTACACCTTTAGATTAGAAATAAGAACAAATGTTCTGTATAATGAATGTAACAAAGGAGGATACAGGATGAAGGATGAAGTGACGCGTTGGATGCGGATGGGCCGGGTCGTCGAATTGATGTATGTGGATCGTCATGGGGTCATCTCGAAGCGACGGGTCAAGTTGATGAAGCTACAAGGGGAACGGGTGGTCGCATGGGACATCATGAAGCAAGCCCGGCGAACATTTTGCATCGAGCGCATCCTTGCCTGTCTCCCGACGATCGACCGGAAATTTGAAGGGGAAGAGGGAGTCGGATGACGCCACTTTCCAAATGTTCGGCGCCGGCAGAACGCGCGCACGTTTCCGCTTCTACTGATGCGCTCGAACAACTCACGGTTTATCCGAGAATGAAGATCGCCGTGATGCATAGTGTCGGACCGAGTGTGTTTCGATTGTTAGAGATTGCTCTCGCTGAACAAGGACTTCGGTTCACGGATAGCGAAATGAATTCCTAGTCCCGTTATGGGCTAGGAATTTTTTGGTTAGACGTATGTTTTCCTATGAAAAAGGGAAGTAATATATTTGTCATCTCTATTGCAGCCTAAAATCTAGTACCATGACGATAAGGTTTGTTAACCTAGCGACACCCATGAGAAAGGAAGTACACAGCATGAGGACGAAACATTTATCCGCCATTCTAGGAAATGAGATGGATGATATCGAATGTGATCCATGGGTGACCGGAATTGAAACAGATTCCAGAAAGGTCAGTCCAGGGAATTTGTTTATCTGCATCCGTGGTTATACGGTGGACGGACATGAATTCGCCGAAGACGCTGTCTCTAAAGGAGCGAGCGCGGTGATTTCTGAATCTCCGCTTGACCTCGAGGTGCCGAACATTGTCGTTGCCGATACGAAACGAACGGCCGGAGTGGTGGCGAGCGCGTTTTACGACCACCCGTCCCATCGGATGCGAATTTACGGCGTCACCGGTACGAACGGGAAGACGACGACTGCTACGTTAACATATGATTTATTTCGTTTATCAGGACGTCCGGTCGGGATTGTCAGTACGATTGGAGCCCGTTATAAAGATAAGAAGTTAAAGACGCCTAACACGACGCCAGAAGCCGTCGTCTTGCACCGAATCTTGGCCGAAATGGCAGATGCCGGGGTGACCGACTGTGTCGTCGAAGTATCGTCGCACGCCATGATGGAAGGGCGCGTCGAAGGAGTCCGCTTCCATGCAGCGGCGTTTACGAACTTGACGCACGACCACCTCGACTACCACCGTTCAATGGATGAATACGCACGGGCGAAAGCGCGTCTATTCGAACAAGTCGAAACGACGGACGGCGACGCCATCATCTTGAACGCGGAAGACCCGGCGAGCGAGACGATGGCCGCATTCGCACCGACACGGCGGAAAGTCATGTACAGTACGCACGCAGACGTCCCGGCCGATATTCAAGTCATCTGGCTAGGTCACACCGTCCGCATCAAAATGAACGCGATGACGATCGAAGCGCCTGTTCACTTTATGGGATCGTTCAACGCTGCCAACTTGGCCGCGGCCATCGGTCTCGTCTCGACGTCGGAGCTCATGCTTCGCGCGATTATCGATAATGTTCCAGGGCTCACACTTCCGAAAGGTCGTCTCGAGCGGCTGGACACGGAAGATGCGGAGATTTATATCGACTACGCCCATACACCGGACGGGCTTGAAAAATGTCTGTCCACTTTACAAAAAGGGGAGCGGCAGCTCGTCGTCGTCTTGAGCGCGGCCGGAGACCGTGACCCGACGAAGCGGGCCGAGATGGGACGCATCGCGAGCCGCTATTCGGACGATTTGATTGTGACGGTACATGATGTCCGAACCGAAAATCCGAAGCAGATCATTGATGGGCTGCTCGAAGGGATCGACACGGACACGCATTATGTGACGTTTGAAGCACGAAGAGACGCGTTGCACCATGCGGCCGTGCAAGCGCTCGACGGCAAGCGCATCGTCGTCGTCGGAAAAGGGCACGACCATGTCGAACGTGTCGGCAGCGAAGCGATTCCGTTCAATGAATCGGATATTTTGTTAGAAGAACTGAGAAAATTAAAAGGCCAAGAACCGGCCGTTTAATAAAACGATGACGTTTGTCATCGTTTTTTAATGTGTACATATGTCAAAAGACGGCAATAACTCCTATGTAACGTAAATTGAAGGAGGAGAACAGACATGTCAGTTTTGTACAAAGAATTTACAAATGATGAAGAAGTCGTGACCGCCATTCAATCGATGAAGACAAAAGGAGTAGACGACTCAAACATTTACGTCATCACTCATGATGATGATCGGACCGACCGCGTGGCGGAAAACGCAGAAGCGAATACCGTAACAGCCTCAGACGTTGGTTTAGGGACGGCAGCAAAAAACGTGTTCCGCAAAAAAGGAGACGAGCTACGGGCTCAGTTCGAACAACTCGGATTCTCATCGACGGAAGCTGACCAACTCGAGAAAAAGCTTGACCAAGGCAAAGTCATTGTTGTCGTCAAAGACGCACCAGCCGGATTCACTTTATAATGACACTATTAAGCATCAAAAAAGGCTGAATCCCCAGATTCAGCCTTTTTTGATGCTTAACCGTTCATGCGGACGACGGTCCGGCCGCTCAGCTCACCGCGCATCATCGCCTCGGCTTGACGCGGGACGTCATGGAGCGGGATCTCGTGCACCATCTGGTTGAGTACGTGCGGTTCGATCAGCTCGTGTAGACGCTCCCACGCTGTCACTCGTCTTGCGATCGGCTGCATGACCGAATCGATGCCGACGAGACGGACGCCTCGCAGGATGAACGGGTAGACGGTCGCAGGAAGTTCGTGACCTCCAACTAGTCCACAAGCGGCGACGGTTCCTTCGTATCGGGTTTGGCTTAAAATATTCGCGAGCGTGTTACCGCCGATCGAGTCGATCGCAGCATCGAACCGTTGGCGAGCGAGTGGTCGGGGGGGTCCTTCCAATTCACTGCGTGGTATTGTCTGTTCAGCACCGAGATCGGTTAAATAAGATGAATCTGTTTTTCCAGTCGAGGCAATGGCATGATAGCCGAGTTTATGGAGCAAGGCGATCGAGAAACTTCCGACTCCGCCGGATGCTCCCGTGACGAGCACTTCTTGACCAGGATGAACGTCTTCGTGTTCGAGTGCCTCAATCGCGAACATGGCGGTCAGTCCGGGTGTCCCGATCGTGATGGCATCTCGCATGTTCATGCCTTTCGGTAATTTTACGAGCCAATTTCCTGGAACTTGTGCAAACTGGCTGAAGCCACCGAAATGACGCTCACCGATGCCAAAGCCGGTCGCGATGACTTCGTCCCCCGGCTTGAAATCAAGATGATCAGATTCGGTGACTTTCCCGACGAATTCGCAGCCTGGGATGAACGGATAATGGCTGACGATTTTGCCCGATCCGGTCAATCCGAGGGCGTCTTTGTAGTTGAGTGCCGAATAATGGACCTCGACGAGGACGTTGCCGTCCTCTTCTTTAGGTAGTGAGTCGAGATCGACCTCAGTCACCTCGGAATGGAGTCGGTCATCACGCTTGTCGAGCACGAGTGCTTGAAATGAGTCGTTCATTGTAAATTGGCCCCTTTCTGTATGGCAAATCTGTTCCCTTTGTATCATTCCCCACTCTGGAAAATATATACGCGAATGTTTCGTTATAACGAGGTGTGGAATGGTACAATGTAGTAGATTCAATTAGAGTGAGGAGGAATGAAGCATGCGGCACGACGACTATGAGTTTGATGAAGAAGTAGAAGTAGAAGAAGGCGAATTGTTCAACGTATACGACATTCTGCCACCAGATGGAACTATTCTCGAAATGGCGACTGCCGAAGAGATGGTCCGCGCGGCGGAGCTTGAAGCGACACATAACGCGCTCGAGCGAATCCAAGAATCAAACTTCCAGTTGTCAGGAGTAACGTTTAAAGAGTTACTGACAGAGTTCGAACGATACGAGCAAGAATCGATGGAATTCTGGACGGGCGTATATAGCCGACTGCGCATTCCATGGGCATGGACGATTCGAATCGATGTGGCCAATGGCCCGATTCACGTCGTCAATGATCGTGACATCTTTATCGATGAAGCAGACTTCGAAGAGTACGATTTTGAAGAGTTTGCCGATGATGACTTTGAAGATGAGACCGATAACCAAAACTGAATCCAAAACGTCTTTCCCTTATTCAGAAGGGAAAGACGTTTTTTTGACTTCGCTCATGTCCATACGGATACGCATCACTTCCGTAGCACCGAACCAAAGCCCGACGCTACACAGCAGGGACACACCGCTCACCAACGCTCCGACGATCGCGATATCTCCAATCATCGTGAACGATAGCACGAGGCTGAATATCCCGAAAAACAGCAATCCTCCCGCTATAGTCTTCATACATCACGCCACCCTTTCTCATTTGATTTGACTCTAGTGTAGCCGGTCAAACGAGACAGGGTTGGTCTATTTTTATACCCGGTTAAAAATTAGATGAGGTCGTGGATGGCGTACGTTTTCCCATTGACAAACGGCTTGTCGATCATCTGCTCGACGAGGACGCGGCCGACCGTCTCAGGCGAGCGCAGTTTTCCTTCCGTCTCGTAAGCTTGAAACTGTTCGACATCTTGAAACGCTTCTCGTGAAGACGCGCGGATCGTCTGTTGCATGGATGTGTCCATCACGCCCGGGTTGAACAAGGCGAGGCGATGTCTCGTTCCTTCTAGTTCGAGCGCGACGGTCTCACTAAAGTGGTCGAGTCCGGCTTTCGTGCCGCAGTAGGCGCTCCACCCCGAAATCGGACGTTTGGCGGCACCTGACGTCACATGGATGAGCGAGACGGGCACATCGTAAGCGAGGACGGTGTTCGTGATCAGCATCGGGGCGAGCAGATTCGCCTGAACGTGAGCGGTGAGCTGCTCCGTGTCGAGATGGCCAGCCCGGTGAATCGGTTCGATCAACGCCGCGTTTTGGATGATGAGTAGCGACGTGGCGTCAGCGATGTGCGGCTTGATTTGTTCAAGGGCTTGAAGTGTACTCGACACGTCGGATAAATCGACTTCGATATGTTCGAACGTTAAATCGCGTGATTGCGAGCGTGATAAGTTGATGACGTCGTAGTTTCGTCTCGACAGTTCTTCAGCGACAGCGCGGCCGAGACCGCGCGACGCACCGGTGACAAGGGCAAGTTTCAAATAAATTCTCTCCTATTCGTGAATCGTTTTTCGAAAACCGTAGAAGGGGCGGAAGTTCAAGCGTTCATAATACGTATGCGAGGAAGCGCTCGCGAGCATCTCGAGCCGCGTCTCAGGATAGAGTGCATGGACGTGTGTCAATAACCGTTCCCCGAGGCCAAGCCGGCGGTGCGAAGCAGCGATGAGCAACTCGCACACGTAAAGGCTGACTTTTGTGTCGGTCAAACCGCGAAGATAGGCGATCACGTGTCCCGTTTCAGACTCGATGACGAAAGCGACGTTCGAGTTTTTCCATGCTTCTTTTGTTTGTTCTTTTTGACTGACAAGTTGGTGCCAACCCTCGGCTTCGTTCAATCGTTGAATGTGGTCAAAATCAGTATCTTGATACGTTCGAATTTGCAAATCAATCAATCTCTTGTCCAACCGTCACCCTCCGATATGTAGTTGCACATCATCATTTTTCAATCAGCTTAATCAAGGGACATCACCCACATAAACATTAACCTAAATAATGGTAAAATGATAGGTGTTATTTTCCTGTAATAATATGATATACAAGTATTTTAAAGGTGGGAAGCAGGGGAGGGAGGATTGGTCGACAGATTTATCGCTACTGAACGAACAGGCGAATCGAGCAGAAAAAATATCCAGACGAAAAATCACCCTTACAGCTGAAACAACTCAGCTGTAAGGGTGATTTAAATGTCGAGAGTTTATCCGCTGCTCGCTTTTTCTTCGAGCTCGGTTTCGGTCGTTCCAAGGTTGTTCAAGTACACCTCGTATCTCGGGAGCCAGTACCGGTACGATACTCAGACGCGACCGCTCGTCGCGGCGAACAATGTCAGCGTCGCCGGCCAGAACCAGCCCGAGACGATTCCGTCCGCATAGGCAAGACCGATCGGAGAGAAGACGAAGTAGACGAACACCATCGAGGCGACGAGGATGATTGACGTCGAGATCGCATGACGCCAAGGCTTCACCCGACCGAGGTCGATCCGGATCGGCTTGATTTGTTGCATCGGACGCAGTTTGGCGAACAACAACATGATACTCGTCTCGATGACGAACAAGATGCCGTAGATGTGGATGAAGTTGATGACAAGGTCAAATCCGAACCATTGTTTCATACCCCAGACTAAGAAGTAGTACGTGATGACGTGGAAGCCGATGATGATGAGCCCGATGCCGTTGAGTGTATCCGACACCGAAACGGCGCGGAGGCCGCCGAAAATGGCGTAGATAGCGCGAATGATGCCGATGAACCAAATGACGAGCCAAAGTGACTGTTCAAAGCTGATCCCGAGCAGTTCAGGCACATCGAAGAGCTGAAGGACCGCGAGGCCGCCGGAATAGAGCATCGACGGAATCGTGACGCACATGTAACCGAACAAGAACAAGAGGACGGTCAAGCGCCGGACGTCCTCGTCATAGCGTTGACTTAAAAACTCAGGGATCGTCGTGATACCGATGCCGAGAAAGCGAGGCAGTAGGAATAGTGCCATGATGATGGCGGCAATCCCGGCCGTCACTTCCCATGCCATCGCCGACGTCGGTTGGTCGGAATTTTTCCGCATGCTCGCATACAAGGCCGACTGGTACGGGAAACAGGTGGTCAGGGTCGGGAAGACGTTCGCCTCGAGCCAGCTCTGCTCGGGTTGCGGCCATCGGCACAAAGACGTGAAACATCTCGCCTTGCGTGAGTGGGTATGCCCAGGCTGCGGCGCCCGCCACGACCGGGATGTCAACGCAGGACTGAACCTCAAACGAGAGGCCGAACGCATCCTGGCCTCTTCAACCGTCGGGACGACGGGGCTAGCCTGGTCAGGTTCCGGTCGTTCGACCGGATGACCCAGGAATCTCTCACCTCCAAGCGTAGCGTAGGTGGGGGTAGTTCAACCCTCCTTTTATTACTTCTTATCTATAAGTACTTTTCGTAATTACCCGCCTTGCACGATAATTATTTCCCGTCATCGCTTTTGTAAACAAACCGTAACAAAGCTCACACGAAAAAAGACACCTGAAACGTCAGGTGTCAGAAAAAGCGAAGCAATGAAGTGGCGACAGTGAAGTAGATGATCAATCCGAGATTGTCCACGACGGTCGTGATGAATGGACCCGAGGCCACGGCCGGATCGAGTTTCAGGCGGTTGATCAAGAGCGGGACGAGTGTACCGACAATCGTGGCAACGCTCAGTGAGGCGAAAATCGACAAGCCGACGATCATGCCGATCAAGGCGCTATCGTACAGGACCGTGATGACCCCGAAAATAACGACCATACAGGCGAGTCCAAGCAGGACACCGGTTCCGAACTCCCGGCGAATCATCTTGGCGACATTTTTTCGGTTGATCGTGCCGAGTGCGATTGAACGTACGGCGACGACGAGCGACTGGGTGGCGGCGTTTCCGGCCGATCCCATGACGAGTGGCATGAAGACGGCGAGCAAAACAATCGTCTCGAGCGTATCTTCAAATCCACCGATCGTCGATGCGGTGATCATCCCGAGGAACATGAGGCTGATGATCCAAGGGGCACGTTTTTTCGCTGCCTCGACCGGGCCCATGTTGATGTCAGACGAGCCTTTCGTCGCGGACAGTTCTTCAAAGTCTTCGGTCGTCTCGCGTTCGATGACGTCCATGACGTCGTCGACGGTGATGATGCCGAGCAAGTGATCATCGCTATCGATGACCGGGAGCGCGAGCAAGTCATACTTTTGGACGGTTCGGGCCAAGTCTTCTTGATCGGCCATGACGTGGGCCGAAACGACCCGCCGCCCCATGATGTCAGCGATGAGATGGTCGAGCGGGGAGACGATCAAATCACGGAGCGACACGACGCCGACGAGACGTCGGTCTACATCGATTACATATAAATAGTAAATCGTCTCAGCTTCAGGACCGAGGTCACGCAACTCTTCAAGTGTCGCCCCGATCGTTTTGTCGGCCTGTAGCACGATGAACTCGGTCGTCATAATGGCACCGGCCGTATCGTCCGGATAGCGCATCAAGTCTTTGACCTCGGTCGCCTCGGTCTCGTCCATCTGTTCGAACAGTTCGTTCATGAAATCGTCCGGAAGTTCGTTCATGAGATCGGCGGCATTATCCGAGAACATATCGTTTAAGACGCTGACCGCATACGGGCGCGGCATTTCTTGGATGAACTGTTGTTGTTCATCGAGCTCTAATTTTTCAAATAAATCGGTGTACTCTTCCGGTGATAAAGCGCTGTATATAAACGCCCGATCGGGTTGGTTGAGTTCGATGAAGATGTCGGCCTGTTCACCCGGGTGAAGTGTTAAAAACACGTCGCGGAAATCGACCGGATCCCCTTTTTGGATGAGCGCTGTCACTTGGGCTTCATGACGCGCGCGTTCTGTACGTTCGATGGCCATCGACTCACTTCCTTTTCTAAAGTCATTTTTCATATCCTGTCGTTATCGTACCTTAATTTGAAAAGAAAAAATAATGGATTTTATTCACAGTTCATACATCGTGTATCCATCCTAACCGTCGCTCTCTCCTTGTTCATTGATTCACAACCGTTTGTTCATTCAGTTTGACTCATATTGTATCCATTCTTTTGTGGAATCGACCACAATCAGAACGCTGGAATTACCCGCCTCGGAATTGGGTAAGTTGATAAGGTAAGGGTAGAAACACACCCGAATCACTAGGAGGAAGCGAGATGATATCGATGACGGATCAATTGACCGCACGGGATACGACGCTGAAACATCCGATTCACGTGTATTCAGAAATTGGTGAATTAAAGACTGTACTATTGAAGCGTCCAGGACGCGAACTTGAAAATTTGACGCCGGAGTATTTGGAACGACTCTTGTTCGACGACATTCCACATTTGCCGGTCATTCAAAAAGAGCACGACTACTTTGCGAGCGTGCTACAAAACCGGGGCGTCGAGGTGCTCTATTTAGAAAACTTGATGGCAGAGACGTTATCGCTGCCTGGCGTACGTGAACGATTCGTCGCCGACATTCTTTCGGAATCAAAATCAAATATTAACGGTTCATACGAGACGCTCAAAGAGTATTTACTCGCTTATGATAACGAACAGTTGATCGAGACGGTCATGGCCGGTATCCGTAAAACCGAGATCAAGCGCGAAAAGCGCCGTCATCTGCACGAGATGATCGAGGACACGTATCCGTTCTTTCTCGACCCGATGCCGAACCTGTACTTCACGCGCGACCCGGCCGCGGCGATTGGGAACGGCTTGTCGATCAATCGCATGAAAGAACCGGCGCGTCGCCGCGAATCACTGTTCACGCAATATATTATGAGATACCATCCACGCTTTGCGAAGCATGATATCCCGATCTGGTCGGATCGTGACTATCGGTTCGCGATGGAAGGCGGAGACGAACTCGTCCTATCAAAAGAAGTCGTCGCCATCGGGATATCGGAACGGACGACCGCCCAAGGAATCGAGCGCGTCGCCCTCAACTTGCTCGCGAACGGAGGCACGTTCAAGAAAGTCATCGCCATCGAGATTCCGAAGTCGCGTGCGTTCATGCACCTTGATACCGTCTTCACGATGGTCGACCACGATAAGTTCACGATCCATCCGTTCATCCAAGGACCGGGCGGCAAGATGAACATCTTCGAACTGACGTTGAACGCGGAAGGTGAGCTGCACATCACGCAACACACTGATTTGTTGAAAGTGTTAAAATCGGCTCTCGGCCTAGAGGAAATCGTGTTGATCCCATGTGGTGGTGGCGACCCGATCGCTGCGGCGCGCGAGCAATGGAACGATGGGTCGAACACGCTCGCAATCGCCCCAGGTGTCGTCGTTACGTATGACCGGAACTACGTTTCGAACGAGCTGCTCCGTTCAGAAGGGGTCGAAGTCATCGAAATCATGTCGAGTGAGTTATCACGAGGCCGTGGAGGCCCACGTTGTATGAGTTGTCCAATTATCCGTGAAGATATTTAACGAGGAGGAGAAACACATGTCCACAACGTTCAACTTTGATTTGAAAGGTCGTCATTTTTTATCGCTTAACGAGTTTTCGCGGGACGAACTGAACTACTTGATCGACTTATCGGCAGCGTTCAAACGTCAAAAGAAACAAGGGATTCCCCACCGGATTTGTGAAGGCAAGAACGTGGCGCTCTTGTTTGAAAAACCGTCGACACGGACGCGCTGTGCGTTCACAGTTGCGGCAATCGACCTCGGCATGCATCCTGAATACCTCGGGAAATCGGATATCCAGTTCGGGAAAAAAGAATCGGTCCGTGATACGGCGATCGTGCTTGGACGCATGTTCGACGGCATCCAATTCCGTGGCTTCGCTCACGAAACGGTGGAAGGTCTTGCACGGGATGGCGGGGTCCCGGTTTGGAACGGTTTGACGGACTTGTATCATCCGACGCAAATTTTGGCCGACTTCTTGACCGTCAAAGAACAAAAAGGTGATTTGGCTGGCATTCGTTTCGTCTACGTTGGAGATGGACGCAACAATATGGGCAACACGCTGTTGATCGGTGGTGCCAAAGTCGGCATGGACATGCGAATCTGTGCGCCGAAATCGCTCTGGCCGTCTGACGAGGTCGTCGATTACGCGCGTTCGGTCGCGGCTGAAACAGGAGCACGCATCACCTTGACGGAGAGCATCGACGAAGCTGTCGCTGATGCGGACGTCATCTATACCGATGTGTGGGTATCGATGGGCGAAGAAGCCGAATATGAAGAGCGGATCAAGCTCCTTCATCCGTACCAAGTGAATATGGACATGGTCGAGAAGACCGGAAATAAAGACGTCATGTTTCTGCATTGCCTGCCGGCGTTCCACGATTTAGAGACCGAGGTTGGGCGAGCGATTCATGAACAATATGGACTGAAAGAGATGGAAGTGACCGACGAGGTGTTCCGCAGCCGCCATTCATACGTGTTCGATCAGGCGGAAAATCGGATGCACACGATCAAAGCCGTCATGGCGGCGACACTCACCGATACGTTTGAATGGCTCGAACGCTAACGAACGAGGAGGCATGTCCTCCTCATTCGTACTAAACGAAAGGGATGAGTTATATGTCTACTAAATTAGATCATGACTCAAGTGGTTCGGCTGGTGCGAGTCCTAGCAAAAAAGATCAACGGTTAGGTCTTGGTGCACTGACAGCCCTCGTCGTCGGTTCGATGATTGGAGGGGGCGCCTTCAACTTGGCGGCCGATTTGGCCCAAGGCGCGAACGCCGGAGCTATTTTGATCGGGTGGGTCATCACCGGTATCGGGATTATCACACTCGGTCTCAGTTTTCAGAACTTGACGATGCGTCGTCCTGACCTAGACGGCGGTGTATACAGTTACGCCCGGGCCGGCTTTGGCCAGTTCGTTGGCTTCAACTCGGCGTGGGGCTATTGGTTATCTGCTTGGCTCGGTAACGTTGCCTACGCCACACTATTGTTCAGCTCGGTCGGTTACTTCTTCCCGATCTTTGAAGGTGGTCAAAACATCGCCTCGATTATCGGCGCCTCCATCATGTTGTGGCTCGTGCACTCGTTGATTTTACGAGGCATCCACGAAGCCTCGATGATCAACATCATCACGACGATCGCGAAACTCGTTCCGATTTTTGCCTTTATCACCATCACCTTGTTCTTCTTCAATATCGATAACTTCACGTTCGACTTTTGGGGCCAAGGCGGCTTCTCGTGGGGCAGTGTGAGAGACCAAGTCGTGTCGACGATGCTCGTCACACTTTGGGTATTCATCGGTGTCGAAGGGGCGGTCGTCTTGTCGGGCCGGGCCCGTAAGCGCTCGGACGTCGGGAAAGCGACCGTCATCGGCTTACTCGGTACGCTCGTCATTTACTTGCTCATCTCGATCATGTCACTCGGATTGCTGAACCCTGAGAGCGTGGCGAACGCTTCGCAACCGGCGATGGCGTATTTGCTCGAATCGGCTGTCGGGCCGTGGGGCGCGATGCTGATCAACGGGGGCCTCGTCATCTCGGTACTCGGTGCTTGGCTTGGATGGACGTTGCTTGCGGCGGAAATCCCATTTGTCGCCGGTAAAGACGGTGTCTTCCCGAAATGGTTCACGAAAGAGAATAAAAATAACGCACCGGCCAATGCACTCTGGCTCACGAACGGGTTGATTCAGTTGTTCCTCTTCACCTTCCTGTTCTCAGACGCTGCTTATAACTTTGCGTTCTCACTCGCTTCGAGCGCCATCTTGATCCCGTATGCGTTCTCGGCGTTCTACCAAGTCAAAGTCGCCAAAAACGGGCTCGGTTATAATGTTGGCGAACGTCGGACGCGTGACCTTATTATCGGTGCGGTCGCCTCGATTTACGGGATTTGGCTGATCTATGCGGCCGGTATCGACTATTTACTGCTCACGACACTTCTGTATGCACCAGGGACGCTGCTCTATATTAAAGCGCAGCGTGAGAACGGAATTAAGACGTTGACGAAAACCGAATGGATCGTGGCCAGCATCTTGACCGGACTCGCGATCTTGGCAGTCGTACGGATTGTATCAGGCAACATCTCAGTCATATGATCGGGGGAATCGAGCATGCGTAACAAACGAGTAGTCATCGCCTTAGGCGGGAATGCGATTCAACAAGGAAAAGATGCGACGGCGGGCGCTCAAATTCGGGCCGTCGAGGCGACGGCCCAGTCGTTGGTCGCCCTCATCGAAGAAGGCGTCGACGTCATCATCACGCACGGGAACGGTCCGCAAGTCGGAAACTTAATTTTGCAACAGGCGGCCGCGGACAGTGCAGCGACGCCGGCGATGCCGCTCGACGTCTGTGGAGCGATGACGCAAGGGATGATCGGGTATTGGTTCGAGAACGCCCTCACGAAGGCACTTCGGTCGCGCGGCCTCGAACGTTCCGTCGCCCCAATCGTGACGCGTTGTGTCGTCGATCCGAACGACAGCGCCTTCAGTCACCCGACGAAGCCGATCGGTCCCTTCTATTCAGAAGCGGAAGCGTCGGCGCTCGAACGATCGACGGGTCACATATTCAAAGAAGATGCGGGCCGCGGTTATCGCCGCGTCGTACCAAGTCCGTACCCGACAGCGATTTGTGAGCATACGGTCATCCGTGACCTCGTCGACAACGGCCACATCGTCGTCGCGTCCGGCGGCGGCGGGATTCCCGTCATCGACACTCCAGACGGATACGTCGGGGTCGAGGCGGTCATCGATAAAGACTTTGCCGCCGCGAAGCTCGCGGAACTCGTCGAAGCGGACATGTTACTCATCTTGACGGCCGTCGAGTACGTCTACGTCAATTTCGGGACGACCGAGGAAGCCGCGCTAACCGAAACGACGAACGAGCAACTCGAGACGTATATCGCCGAAGGTCAGTTCGCACCGGGCAGCATGTTACCGAAAGTTCGGGCCGCCTTGCAGTTTGCCGAGTCGGGAACGGGACGCGTATCCGTCATCACGTCGCTCGAGCAGGCGCACGCTGCTGTCCGAGGAGACGTCGGGACGAGAGTCCGGCTCGCCGCGACGCTCCAACAATGATCAACGCCGTAGACATCTCGTCTACGGTTTTTTTGTGCATAACGCGGACCGGCCGTTTTTGAACCGCGAACAAGGGGAAGGGTTGTTGTATGTCAAACCTGACATTGCTATCATCACCTGTAAACGATTGCACTAATATGGGGGAAGGATGTGACGAAGAGCGGCAACGCTCGAACTTATGCGTCTATTTGAACAGGAGAACGTATACACACAGCAAATGAAGCCACTTGCAGATGAACGTGCCGTCGTCCAAGGGAGCTGCTATCGCTTCACGGTATTGACGAGCCAGTTGATCCGGATGGAGTACGCCGAGGACGGTGTGTTCGAAGACCGACCGACCCAAGTCGTGTGGAACCGGGACTTTGACGTCCCTGACTTCCGGATCATCGAGGACGAGAGTGAACTGCAAATCATCACCGATCACGTTCATCTGTATTATACGAAAGGATCGTTCGCGCCGAACACGCTCTACGTCGACGTGAAAGGGAACTTTAGTACGTACTATAGCCGCTACACGTTCAACGGCCCGGAACGGACGCTGAAAGGGACGGCCCGAACGCTCGACCATGTCGATGGAGCGACCGAGCTCGGGGAGGGGATCGTCTCCAAGCAAGGCTATGCCGTCATCGACGACTCGGACTCATTTCTCATGACAGACGACCGCTTCGTTGAGCCGAGACGAACAGGTATCCATGATTTGTACTACTTCGGCTACGGACACGAATACAAGCAAGCGCTTCACGATTTTTATAAGCTGACAGGTCCGACGCCGTTGTTGCCACGAAAAGCACTCGGTAACTGGTGGAGCCGCTACTGGCGCTATGACGAGACCGAGTACAAAGGGCTCATGCGCCGGTTCAAAGAAGAAGATATCCCGTTCTCGGTCAGTGTCATCGATATGGACTGGCACGTCACCGACGTCCCTGAAGAGTACGGGAGCGGTTGGACCGGCTACTCATGGAATAAGAATCTGTTCCCGGACCCAAAAGGCTTCTTGACGTGGTTGAAAGAAGAGAACCTGCTCGTCACGCTGAACTTGCACCCAGCCGACGGGGTCCGGGCGTTCGAAGACCAATACGTGGCGATGGCCGAAGCGATGGGGCTCGACTCATCGAACGGGGATCGCATCCCGTTCGATTTCTCTGATAAACGCTTCATTCAAGCGTATTTTGAACAGATGCATCATCCGCACGAGGTAGACGGCGTCGATTTTTGGTGGATCGACTGGCAGCAAGGGTCGACCTCGAAAATGGAAGGGCTCGACCCGATGTGGATGTTAAACCATTATCATGCGGCCGATATTTCCCGAGACGGAAATCGTCCGCTGATCTTCTCGCGTTATGCCGGACCGGGCAGCCATCGTTACCCCGTCGGTTTCTCGGGAGATACGCTCATCTCTTGGGCGTCGCTTGCGTTTCAGCCTTACTTCACGGCGACGGCATCGAATATCGGTTACGGCTGGTGGAGCCACGACATCGGCGGGCATTACCGAGGGTCGAAAGACGATGAGCTCGCCGCACGCTGGGTCGCGTTCGGGGTGTTCAGCCCGATCATGCGCTTGCATTCGACGTTCAGTATCTTTAACGGCAAAGAGCCGTGGCGCTTCGGTCTCGAGTCCGAACGGTCGATGAAGTCGTTTTTACGACTCCGCCACCAACTCATCCCGTATTTGTACACGATGAACCGGCGTAATCATCAGGATGCGCTCCCGCTCATCCTCCCGATGTATTACGATCATCCCGACGAAGAAGCGGCGTATGGCGTGCCGAATGAATACTACTTCGGCAGTGAACTCGTCGTATCACCGATCGTCGAGCCGATGAACAAGCGGCTTCACGTCGCGGCGACGAACGTCTGGTTGCCGACAGGCGATTGGTTCGACTTCTTTACGGGTCATCGCTACGAAGGTGATAAGTCGATCCGAGTGTTCCGTGGGCTTGACGAGCAGGCCGTGTTCGCGAAAGCTGGAGCGATCGTCCCGCTGGCCGCTCATCGCTCTGGACGCAACGACACCGACAACCCGACCGATCTCGAGGTCGTCGTCTTCCCAGGGGCATCGAACACGTTCACGCTGTATGAGGATAACGGGACCGACCGGGCTTATGAGACCGGGGCTTACGCCGAGACGACGTTCACCCTCGACTGGGACGAGCGCAGCCTGCACGTTCATATCACGGGCGACACGTCCGTCTTACCGTCAGACCGGACCGTCACATTACTCGTACGCGGGGTGACCGGTTCGGGCGAGTATAAACCGGAGACGCAGACGTTACGACACGAACTCGGTAAAATTGATGAGGAAGTGACGGTGTCGCTCCCTGTCGAGGTGACGAACAACGGTCATCGACTGGAGCGCTTGTATCGCTTCATTGACCGCGCCGAGATATCTTACGATTTGAAAGACCGCCTCTACCGGATGGCGGCGTCGAAGACGAGACTCGAAGCATGGCTGTTCGATCTGCATGCGCTTGAACTCGAACGCGATTTGCAAGATGCGATCATGGAATTGATGCTCGACTGAGGAGAGGGGGCAACCCCTCTTTTGTCTTGTCAGAAAACTGTCGGAATTTGAAAGCGTTTTCACAAGTTGGGTCTCGTATACTAAAAGAAAGATCACCAGTTCGGGAAGCGAGGGATTGAACATGAGACAGCAATGGACAGTCGACGATTTAAGACAACTCGATATCTTCAATAAATGCACGAGCCGCGAGCTAGAGAGCTTGCTACCGCACGTATACTGTCGAACGTACCGCAAAGGGCAGCTTTTATTCATGGAAGGCGACCCACGTGAGCGCGTCTACTTTTTAATCAGTGGGTATGTGAGGCTCGAGCGGTGCAATGAAACGGCGACCCATCAATACACCGACTACTTGAAGCCGAAGCAGCTGTTTCCGTACCGGGGACTGTTGACGGAAACGTATTACCAACATTCGGCGGAAGCGCTGACCGATATTGAAGTCATTTATATGCCGACGGATCGCTTTGAAGCGCTCGTCTCAAGAAATGCGACGATGCTCTTGCACATCGTCGGTCAGATGAATCGAATCCTTGACCTTCATGAACGCCGTGTTCAGGAAATCATCACGCCGAGTGCGAGCGACCGGGTGATCAATACGATCCATTACTTGATTGAAGACCTCGGAGAAAAAGAAGCCGACGGTGTGCGCGTACGTTGTCCGTTCACGACAGTTGAAATCTCGAGACTGTCGGGGACATCGCGCGAGACCGTGTCCCACATCTTATCGCGACTGCGCAAAGAAGACATTCTCCAGTTCGACGCCCGTCAACTCGTGACGTTGCATCCTGAGTATTTTGAACAAGCGACACACTGACGCCACGCTCCATTCGTGGCGTTTTTTTGCACGTCTCGACAAGCGAAGCGTTCGCTATGGACCCTTACATCAGTTATAATTAGTGAGAATCATCACAAAGAAAAATTGTCATGCACGTTTAGAAAGGATGAACGCAGTGAAACGACTGCAAGCTCTCGCTTTGGCCGAGAAAGGACATATCGTCGGGCTCGTCATCGCCGCGGTGATGATCGGGTTGTCCATCTTGGCTCAGGCTTATTTGATCGTCGACGTCGTCGACCGAGTATTTTTAAAAAACGAATCGTTCCAAAGTGTCATCCCGTCTCTAGGTTGGCTCGTGCTCGCGCTGCTCGCACGTGCCTTGTTCGGGTATGTCTCGGGACGCATCGGTGCCAACTTGTCGGAGCGGGCGAAGCGGACGCTTCGACGTCAACTGCTCGACCGCTACACATCGAATCCGATCGAGACGTCTCTATCCGGACAGTCCGGGAAGAAAGTCAGTGTCTATATGGATGCGGTCGATGAGGTCGATGCTTACTTTAGCCAGTACTGGCCCCAAGTCATCCAGACGTCGATCATCCCGCTGCTCATTCTCGTCGTCGTCTTCAGTCAGCACTGGATCTCGGGTGTCATCATGATGGTGACCGCGCCGTTCATTCCAATTTTTTTCATCATCATCGGTATCGCGACCCAGAAGAAGTCTGAAGAGCAGATGGAGAAAATGAACCAGTTCTCAGGGAAATTTTTAGACGTCCTTCAAGGATTGACGACACTCAAGCTATACGGACGTGCCGAGCAAGAAGCGCAAGCGATCGAGAAGAGCAGTCTCGACTTCCGGGACGCGACGATGGTCGTCTTAAAGACCGCTTTCTTGTCAGGGCTCATGCTCGAGTTCATCTCGATGCTCAGCACCGGCGTCGTCGCCTTAGAAGTGGCGCTCCAGATGGTCGTTTGGCAAAACTTGACGTTTTTCGCCGGCTTCTTGATTCTCGTCTTGGCCCCGGAATACTATTTAGCGATCAAAGACCTCGGCAGCGCCTTCCATACCGGGCGTGGTAGCATGGGTGCGGCCGATCGTATCTTCGAGGCGCTCGACGCCCCGGACGACCGCATCGAGTGGGGAGACAGACCGCTAACAAACCGGACGCCCGAACTTGTTCTCGATGCGGTCTCGTTCCAATATGAAGGGGGGCGCTTCACGCTCCACCCGCTGAGCGGGGTAATCCCGGCACGGTCACACGTCGCCTTGGTCGGCGCGAGCGGATCAGGCAAGACGACCGTGTTGAACGTGCTGTCCGGTCTTGTGAAACCGGACAGCGGCCGCGTCCTCGTCGACGGGGAGCCGCTCGAATCGTTCACCGATACGTCTTGGTACGGGACAATCGGGTATATTTCGCAAAACCCGTATTTGTTCGCCGGCAGTCTCGCCGCTAATATCGCCCTCGGTGAGACGGCGGACGAGACTGACATCATGCGGGCGGCTGAAGCCGCCGGCCTCGTCGAGGTCATCGCCAATTTGCCGGACGGATTGAATACCGAGCTCGGAGAAGGCGGTTACGGATTGTCCGGTGGTGAGCGGCAACGCCTCGCCCTGGCCCGTGCCTTCTTGAAGCGTCCAGGTATCATCTTGTTCGATGAACCGACGACCGGTCTCGATTTGGTGACCGAGAGAATCGTTCGGCGCTCGATCGAGGAGTTGTCGCGTGACGCGACGCTTGTCACGGTCGCGCACCGTCTCCATACGATCAAGCAAGCGGACGCGATTTGGTTCATGGACGAGGGTAACCTCGTCGCGAACGGCACACATGAACAGTTGCTCGCTGTCCCGGCCTACGCCGACTTGTTCACGTTACAGAAAGGGGTGAGAGGATGAACTCACTTTGGACGATCACAAAATGGATGATGAAAGAGAAAAAGGATATCATCCTCTCGATCTTCTTCGGCTATACGGCAGGACTCGCGGCTGTCGCCTTGTTCGCGGCGAGTGGATATCTCGTGTCGCGGGCCGGCCTTGTGCCGCCCCTCTATGCGCTCATGGTACCGGTCGTCCTGATCAAGCTGTTCGGCGTCATTCGGGCGGGGAGCCGCTACCGCGAACGCTTGGCGTCACACCGGGCGACGTTCACGATTTTAAGCGAACTGCGCGTCCGGTTTTATCGCCAGCTCGAACCGCTCGTGCCGAACATCTTCGCCAAATACCGGAGCGGGGACTTGCTCGCCCGTGTCGTCGGAGACGTCGAAAGCCTTCAAAACTACTTTTTGCGGGTGTTTTATCCGCCAATCATCTTAGTGCTCGTCTTCTTGAGCACGATCTTCTTCGTCACGTTCTTCTCGATGACGGTCAGCCTTTGGCTCGTGTTCGGGGTGTTCGTGACCGGCTTTTTGATTCCGATCTTGTTTGCCGGCATCCGAGCGAAGCATGACCAGGAAATTCGGGCCTTGCGCGGCGATTTGTCGAGCGGGGTGACCGAGATGATGTACGGGTACCGCGATTTATTGTTGCACGACCAGCTCGGCCAGACCCGTGACGACTTGCTCGCTCGAAGCGATCGTTACGCCGCTGCACAGCGCCAAGACGTGACGAACCAGTTCTTTAACTCGTCGCTCGTCGTCGCCGCGTCACTGCTCGTGTCGTGGGGCGTGCTCGCGATCGGTGCCTACCTTGTCGTCGATGGCGAACTGGACGGCCTGTTCTTGGCCATGCTCGTCATGATGTCATTGACCGCGTTTGAGAACGTGACACCGATGGCGGTCTTCCCGGGTCACTACGCCGATAGTAAACAAGCGGCAAACCGCTTACTTGAGGTCGTCGAACCGAGTGATCACCTCGTGGCGGCAGAAGCGGCACGTGACGACATAGCGCTTCAGACGGCGCCTGACATTTCGTTTGAACGTGTAAGTTACCGCTATCCGGATACGTTCCGTGCCGTCCTAGACACAGTTGATGTGACGTTACCGCGCGGATCGAAGACCGTGATCGTCGGCCCGAGCGGGTCTGGCAAGTCGACGCTCCTGCAACTGTTGCTCGCGTTTGTAAGGCCAGAGACAGGCGAAGTACGAATCGACGGTCAGCGCTTGAATGAGGTCACACAAACATCGGTCTGGTCTCAAGCGAGTGTCGTCATGCAAGAGAACCACTTCTTTTTCGGTACCGTCCGAGACAACTTGGCCCTTGCCGGAGACTTCTCCGATGACGAGATGGAGCTGGCGCTGCGAAGCGTCCGCCTCGGTTTCGCGCTCGATGAGCCAATGCTCGAGAAAGGGGCGAACTTGTCCGGAGGGGAACGGCAACGGCTCGCCATCGCCCGGGCGTTGTTGAAGAACGGGTTGCTCTGGATTTTAGATGAAGCGACGTCGGCGTTAGACGCGCGCACCGAATCCGATGTGTTCGCTGAAATCTTCCGGAAGGCGGACGAGGCGACACTCGTCATGGTCAGCCATCGTCTGACCGGGCTCGAACGGTTCGACCAAATCATCGTCATGGAAGCAGGTCGCATCATCGAGTCAGGGTCATACGACGATTTGATGCGCGCCCGCGGCATGTTTTATGAGTTGAAACAAATCGAACAAGATGTGTTCGCCTGAACGAAAAAAACGAGCGGCTCCGTCGGAGAGCCGCTCGTTTTTATATGGCAAATCTGGGTGCAACAAATGGGGGTTGTCGCAATGCTTTCAAAAAGAGTGTCGTGGAGGGGAATCCACGGGCCGTAACAAGTTTTGGGGAACGGTTACGTCCAGCTGTGGCAGCTACAACTCGAGTATAAGTGATAACGATTCTCATTGTCAATTAGAAAAATAAAAATAAACCGCAGACGGGATGTCTGCGGTCGAGGTCGTACGAGTCGAGTCAGTTTGACGGAACGCCTTTACTGAGTGTAAAGCGGATCAAGCTGAACAAATAACGGATGTAGAACAAGGCGAACGCGTAAAATACAGCGACTGCCGGTGCGTTCAATTCGACACCCGGAATGTTCATGAGAAACTCCAAGATGAGAATCGATAGCAAGAAGACGTAGAGTCCAGCATCGAGATAGAGCGGCATCAGCTTGCCGCGTTGATGCCAAAACGTCCGGACGAGCGGGGCGACGATCATTCCGATGATGCGCTCGGCGAAGCCGATGCTAAGCACGGCGATCATAAAGGCGGCTACCGTCTCGAACGTCACAAGTTTTGAGAAGGCAAACATGGACATAAGCAAGAGCGGCCCGATGAAAATCATCATCGAAAGGGACGTGCGTAAAAAGATGAGTAAGTTCTGTTTGATTGTGTCGACTCCCCCAAAGAGCGACTGTCGGAACGTCTTGCCACGTTGATAGTCGAGGACGAACGATCCCACGAACATCAATCCGAATAGCGATAACAATATTGTCATGAAATGTGTTTCCCCTTTTTCTAGTCAAATCTATGATTAATTATGTTTATCCTAACCAAAGTCTAGCCTAGTGTACCGATTCGCTAGTTGAAAGTAAAGCGGGAAAACTGTCAAAGTTAGTAAAGTTTTGAGAACGTTATCGGCTTTATAAAGCCAAAATGAAACGGTTTCGTCCAGATTCTTTTGCGTGGTATAACGCTTCGTCGGCATGCTTCAAGACGCTATCAACTTCGATATCGTTCGAATGACAGGCCCCGAGCGAGACGGTGATGTGAAGCGTGCCTGCACTCGTCTCGAATGGGAACGTCGAGACTTTTTCTCGTATAGATTCGGCGAGACGGGACACTTCGTCCTTTTGAGCGTTCGGCATGATGATCAGAAATTCTTCACCACCGAAACGGCCGACGAGATGTCGGTCGTCACTTTCGGTGACGAGCAACATGCCGAGCTCGCGTAGTACGTCGTCCCCGACATCATGACCGTACGTGTCGTTGACGCGTTTGAAGTGATCGATATCGACGAGGATGAGGGCGTACGCTTCCGCCTCGACGGTCAAGTTGGCCATCGCCTCATTCAACAGACGGCGGTTGGCGATACCAGTCAAAGCGTCGGTACGGGCCAGTTGCTGCTGATGTTGAACGTTCTCAAAGTGGCGTCTCAGCTCTTGGAGCAAGCGATAAGCGGCACATGCCCCGGCGTAGATCACAACGATATAGACGAATAAAATGGGATAGAACAGTTCGAGCGGGAGGGCATAGTAGAGCGCCGACCCGAACGCAGCGACGCTGATCGTCGTGAAGACAAGGAGCGTGTTACGGGTGTTGTCGAGCTTGAGCCGCAACAGACTTGTCGGCAGGACGAGTGCGACCATCGTCGCGATAGCTAAGTAAAATCCGACGTATTCGCCATCCGTTATCATGAAAAAACGACCGATGAGAAACAACATACCGGCGACGACACCGCTCACCCAACCGCCGAACAAAACGGCGAGCATAATCGGGATGGAACGAAGGTCGATCAATATTTTTTCGAGATGAAGCGCGTTCGCGAGCAAAATCAAGGCGATGAGACCGCTCTGGATACCGAGCAGGATACGCAACTTAAAAGGTGACTGGGGCGTAATTCGAGGCCGGTTACGAAACGGCAAGAACGAGATGGTGAACAGGGTGAACAGAATACAAAGGTTGATGAAAAAAGAGTTGATGATGGTGAGCATACACGTGTCCCCTTGTGCGAGATAGAAATCATTAATTCAAGTATGACAACTCTGGATCGCGATGAATCGTCAAGCTGTTACCACTCACGCCATTCCTCCGTGATGTCTTCATCGGTTTCATACCCGGCGATGGCTGCACCGGCTCGGATGAAGTCGTACAGCTCCTCACGTTCGAGCGTCTCGATAAAATGGTCGTGCTCTTCGTCGAGGCCGTTCAAACGCAGGACGACATCGCGGACTGCCCAGAGGATCGCTGCTTCAGAGCCGTCGGAATGGGTCAAAGCGCTCGTATAACGCCGGAGCGCGGCGTCGACAGCGAGGATCGCCGACAGCGTATAGACGTCGTCGCCTTCGTTCAGCCGGTCTTCCCACAACAAGGTTGGGCGGTTCGCCCACAACTGGTCAAAATCCATGGATGGATCCTCCTTCTGGCCGTGATTGTATCTTCCTCTCTATAATAGCAAAAAAGTTTGGTATGATAGATGAAAAGGGGGACTGTCCGTGCGTTATTGGGATCATTTTAAACGAGCGTTCATTCCGATCGCGCTCATCTTAATCGGTTTAGCCATCTTTTACACATTATCGGCACGAAACAACCTGGTGTTGACCATACTTGGGGCAGCGATCGTCGGTGTGATTTTATTTTTAGTGATGCGCCATATGAACCGGGTCGAAGACTGAAGACGAGAACACGTTTGGGGTTCTCGTTTTTTGTTGTCAGCGTGCTTTTTTGGGTACACTACATAGTAAGGAGGGATTCATTATGGCAAAAGCTACATTTGCGGGAGGCTGTTTTTGGTGCATGGTCAAACCGTTTCATAAATACGAAGGTGTCGAACGAGTCGTGTCCGGTTACACAGGCGGACACGTCGACAATCCGACATACCAACAAGTCTGTTCGGAGACGACGGGTCATCTAGAGGCGATCGAAGTGACGTTCGACCCGGAGGTCATCTCATACGAGGAGCTGCTTCGGATTTACTGGCGACAAATCGATCCGACAGACGGGGGCGGACAGTTCAACGACCGCGGCGAATCGTATCGACCGGCCATCTTCTATCATTCGGAAGAACAACGGGACGCGGCCGAACGCTCGAAGCAAGAAGTCGAGAATTCGGGACGGTTCGAACGTCCGATCGAAGTCGAGATCCGTCCGGCCAAGACGTTTTGGGAAGCCGAGGACTATCATCAAGACTACTATAAGAAAAATCCGTTCCGCTACGAGATGTACCGGGTCGGCTCGGGTCGCGCCAAGTTCGTGAAAGAAGCGTGGAGCGATAAGAAACAAAAACAAGAACTGAAAGACCGTTTGACGCCGATGCAGTTCAAAGTCACGCAAGAGAACGGGACTGAACCGCCGTTCCAAAACGAGTATTGGGATGAGGAACGGGAAGGGTTGTACGTCGATGTGATCGATGGCACGCCGCTGTTCACTTCTCGCGACAAGTTCCAGTCGAACTGTGGCTGGCCAAGCTTCGCGCGACCGATCGAAGAGAAGCGGCTCGATGTGAACATGGACACGACGCACCACATGGTCCGGACGGAAGTGCGTTCGAAGCATGCCGACAGTCACCTCGGTCATCTATTTGACGATGGTCCGAAAGAACTCGGCGGCTTACGCTACTGTATCAATTCGGCTTCGCTCCGATTCATCCCGAAAGAAGAGCTCGAGTCTGCGGGATACGGGGAATACAAACATCTATTCGACGCATGAAGGGGAGACAGCCATGTTCACATCCGTCAAACAACAAATTCGCCGTGATACGATCGCGACGGTTCTAGATTATTACGATCATTCGATCCGGAACCTGACCGAAGCGGCACGGCGGGAAAAGTACGACAAGATGAGTACGAGTCCGTTCTCGTTCTTTCGTGGAAGCTCGCATTTGTTCTATTACGATTTTGCGAAAGTACCGCTCGCTTTCGATACGAGCGAGGCCTATCCGACGTTCATCCAAGGAGATCTTCACTTTGAAAACTTTGGGGTGTTCGGGGACGGGGCCGGGACGATCATTTATGATGTGAACGACTTTGATGAGGCATACCTCGGTTCGTATTTGTTCGATGTGCTCAGAATGGCCATTTCTGTCGACTTGTTCGCCGCCGAATCGGGCTTCGATTCCAACGAAGCGATTGAAGTGTACGCCGAGACGTATGCGCTCGCCATCAGACGGTACGCGAAAGGGAAAGACGGAGACGTGCAGTTTACGAAAGCGAATACGTCTAAAGCCATCAAAAAAGTGATCAAGAAGGCAGAGAAGAAGCAAGACGCGTTCATGTCGGAACGGACCGAAGTCCGGGACGAAGAACGTTACTTCGCGACGAGCGATGACTTAATCCCGGTCAGCGAGAAGACGGCGACGAAAATCAAACAGGCGTGGCCTGAGTATTTGAACTCGTTGTCGGGAGAGCATCGCCATCACGCCGATCATTACGACATCAAAGACATCGCCATTAAACGCGAGAGCGGGACGGCCTCGATCGGGCTCGAACGGTACTATATCTTGATCGAAGGGGCCGACGAGGAACATGACGAGGATGTCATCTTAGAGATGAAGCAAGCGCAATCGGCCGTCCCGTCCTTGTTTTTGCCGACCCATCCGTTGTTCGAGGACGGTCTGTCCCATGAAGGTGCGCGGGTCATCGCTGCCCAGCGTGCCATGGTGCATAGCCAAGACCCGTATCTCGGTTACTTCACGATCGACGGCAACGAGTATTACGTGCGGCAACGTTCGCCCTACAAACGGAAAGTGAAAGCGAAGCACATCAAGAACGAATCGTCGCTGATCGAAACGTTAAAAGTCCAAGCCGAGATCACGGCGAAAATCCATGCCCGGGCCGATGCGGACGCGAACGTTCTCGAGTATGAGGCGAGCGAGCGGATTGCGGAAGCCATCGGAGAGGCGCTGCCGTTGTTCGTTCGTCAAATCTCACGCTGGGCCCATTTTTACGCCAATCAAGTTCGTTTCGATTTCGAGGCGTTCACATCATGGGTCGAAATACGGTCTGAATCCGACTGAACCGAGCAAGACACTTGCGGTGAGGGACGGGTTTGTTTCAAAATGAGAGGGAAAAGGATGTGTTCGACCTATGATCACTGAGCAACAAGTCATCGCGCAAATGAAACACGTGATGAGTCAAATCGAACAGTCGAGCGGAGAGACGCAAAAGCGCCATCTGGCCAAGTTGATGGGTTACTGTGAGCTCATGTTGGCGGAGACGACACCCGCCGCACCGGTCGCGCAGGCACCTGTCGTCTCGGCGGAGCCGAAGCAACCGTTAGACCGGCAAATGGCCGCATTCCTCGGCATCCCTCTAGAGGATGAAGACGAACCTAAAACCGATTCGCTGCTCGATTTCTAAGCTGTGCCCTCGTGGCATGGCTTTTTTTATGAGGCGTCCACATTGACTTATATACCATAGGGGGTATAATGGAGATACTAAAACTTTTAAACAACGGAGGCGTGCCCATGCTTGATTTTTTGTTTGTCGCAGTGGTGATCGGATTGATTTATTTTTGGTGGACGAAGCGAAACAGCACGAAAACAGTATCGACGGACGAGTTGAAGCGAAAGATTGCGGAAGAGCGCAACATTCAACTGCTCGATGTGCGGGAGCCGCACGAATATAAAGGCGGACACATTAAACAAGCGAAAAACGTACCGCTCTCAGGGTTCGGTAACGCGGCAGCACAATACCCAAAAGATAAAGAACGTCCCGTTTACGTCATCTGTCAAAGCGGGATGCGGAGCCAGCGGGCAGCGGCGATGCTGAAGAGTGCGGGCTATACAGACGTCTACTCGGTCAAAGGCGGCATGAGCTTCTGGCGCGGCTGAGCAACAACCGGTTGAACGATTTCGTTCAGCCGTTTTTTTGTGGGCTGATGTTTCTACTTTTGATTTGGAAGCGAGTCTGCTACGGTAGGAGAATAGGAAAGAGAGAGGGGATACCGACATGGCAGTCATTTTATTCGATATCGATGGGACGCTCGTCGACACGACCGTTCCGATGACGAAAGCGATTCACGAGGCACTCGAACAGCTTCCGCATCTTGAAAAGCCGAGCGAGGACGCGGTCCGGTCTGGCTACGGTTTGGCTGGGGACGCCTTTTGGGAGCACGTCATCCCGGAGGCGACGCGCGAAGAGATCCGTCAAATCCGTAAACTTCGTCACGAGACGCTCGAGCAGGCGATGGCGGGGCAAAACGTCTTGTTTGACGGCATCTACGACATGCTTGAGACGCTTCGCGCGAACGGGCATACGTTGACGACGGCAAGCAACTGTGGCGTTCACTATATGAACTTGATCCTCGATACGCAAGGCATCCGTCAGTTCATGACGGCACCTGAATGTCTCGAATCGGTTGGTGGCGAGAAGAAGGCCGATATTTTGACGGCGCACCGCCTGCGCCACGGGGATGCACATTATGTCATGGTCGGTGACCGCAAGTCGGACGTCGAAGCGGGCCGGGCCCATGATTTCCCGGTCGTCTTGACCGGATTCGGCTTCGGGAACGAGGACGAGTGGGCGCTCGCCGATTATGTGATCGCGACGCCAAACGATTTGGTGACGTGGCTCGACAACTGAAAAAACGCCTGTTGAAAAAATTCAACAGGCGTTTTTTTATAGTCCGAGCGAAATATATTTCACTTCTAAAAACTCTTCGATGCCGTGATGACCGCCTTCACGGCCGAGACCGCTCTGTTTCCATCCGCCGAACGGCGCTTGCGGGGTCGAAGGCAGGCCATCGTTGACGCCGACAATCCCGTATTCGAGCGATTCCGCCAAGTAAAGGGCCTCGTTAATATCTTGTGTGAAGATATAAGACGCGAGGCCGAACGGCGTGGCGTTCGCCCGCTCGATGACTTCGTCGAGCGTGTTGAACGAAGCGATCGGGGCGACGGGCCCGAACGTCTCCTCGTTCATGCAGAGCATATCTTCGTTCGCATAGCGGACGACGGCCGGCCGGACGAACAAGCCGTCAAGCTGTTCGCCGCCCGTGATCTCACCCCCACGGATTTGGGCGTCCTCGAGGTGCTTCATCACTTTCTCGACCGCAGCCTCGTCGATGAGCGGACCGATGTCGATGCCGTCGTCGAGCCCGTTCCCGACCTTGAGCGCTTGCACGGCCTCGATGAACCGCTCCGAGAATTCGTCGACGATCGAACTCTCGACGTAAATCCGATTGGCGCAGACGCATGTCTGTCCACCGTTACGGAACTTGGTCGCGATTGCTTGCGGGACGGCCTTGTCGAGGTCCGCTTTCGCCGTGACGATGAGCGGGGCATGGCCACCGAGCTCGAGCGAGATCTTCTTCATCGTGTCGGCGGCACCGCGCATGAGCGTCTTGCCGACTTCGGTCGACCCGGTGAACGTCAGCTTGCGCACACGTGAATCGTGCTGCCAAACGTTGACGATACGAGCGGCACTGCCGGTCACGAGATTGATGACACCTTTCGGGAAACCGGCCTTCTCGGCCAATTTGACGAGTTCAATCGCTGTGAGCGGTGTCGCCGAGGCCGGTTTCAAGACGACGGTGCAACCGGCTGCTAGAGCCGGTGCCAATTTGCGGGTGATCATCGCTGCCGGGAAGTTCCATGGCGTGATGGCAGCGATGACGCCGACCGGTTGTTTGATCGCGAAAATGCGTTTCTCGTTTGAAGAAGCAGGGATCGTCTCACCATAGACGCGTCGTCCTTCCGCGGCATACCACTCGATGAATCCGTTGGCGTAACGAATTTCGCCGATCGCTTCTTTCAGCGGTTTGCCTTGTTCTTCGACCATCGTTCGCGCGAGCGCTTCCGTCTCTTCATCGATCAAGCGATGCCATTCGAGCAGTAGGGCGCCCCGGTCTTCGGCTGTCCGCTGTTGCCAGTCTTTTAAAGCGGCCTGGGCCGCGTCGACAGCGAGGCCGGCCTCGGTCTCGTCACTCTTTGTCACGGTTGCTATTACGTTACCGGTCGCCGGATTTCGGACCTCGATCGTCTCATTCGTCTCGATCCAGTCACCGTTAATGAAGTTGTTCTCAGCTCGCATCGTGTTCTCCCCTTTCATCTAGGTCACATTGTAAAAGTACCCGATTTCAAAAAACATACACAATTTTACAGCGGGGCACGACAAAAAACCGTCACTCGCTTGAGTGACGGATTGATTAGACACGAAAATCTTGACGGGCCAAATGGCGAATCTTTCGACCGAGGCGTCTTGAATTAAAGTAGGCGACGACGGCGACGACACCACCCGACCAAAACAGCCACTCATCAGGCCGGATATAGCCGAACAGACCAACGAACAATCCGAGAACGATGACGCCCGAGTTGAACGTCTGGCGATGGAGCAATTCTTTCGATTCGAGCTCGCGTTGGAACATCACCTGCTCGGACAACCGTTTCCGGGTCGGCTCTTTCAAATAGTTCTCGAGCAACGGCGGCACGTTCAACAGTTTCTTGCCGTAGTTGAGCGCCGTCATGACGTAGCGGTTTTGGATCGTCGTCCCGTCTGATTCGAGCCATTGGATCACGATCGGTTTACCGAGCGTGAACAAATCGATTTTCGGGTCGAGAATCTGTAAAATCCCGAGCAACGTCGAGGCGGCACGACCGAAGAAGGCGAACTCGGCCGGCAGTTGGATCGGCTCGTTCTTCACGAGCAGTTGGATATCTTGCAGCACTTTTTCGATCAATTTTGTATCGACCGTATCAATGTCGGTCTCTAAATAGAATGTGACCGCCTTTTCGATTGCTTGGCGGATGTTATGTTTATTCGCCGTCGGCAACAAAAAGCGCAAGTCTTCGAGGGCATCGACGACACCGTCGTAATCGAGCGAGATGAACGCCTGCAAGATCTTTCGGATCGTCGCCATGTCTTGCGCGGTCGACGATCCGACCATGCCGAAGTCGAGCAGGATGATCGTTCCGTCGGCCCGGATCTGGACGTTACCAGGGTGGGGGTCGGCGTGGAACTGTCCGCCGAATAATAGCTGTTCCGCGGCCATCGTGAACAGCCGTTCGGCGAGAGCGGAGCGGTCGATATTGTTTTCTTTTAAGAACGCAATATCTGTGATGCGACGGGAGTCGACCCAATCCATCGTCAATACCCGATTCGTACATAAATGATCGTAGTAGCCCGGGATGTAGACGTTTGGGTTTTCAGCATACTTCGCTTTGAAATACAGCGCGTTTTTTAATTCGGTTTGGAAATTTAGTTCATCCCCGATGACAAAAATCATTTGGCGATATAAGCTATCTAAGTCGGTCGATTTGGCGAGCGGCGTCCGTTTGAGCATCGTCGTGACGATTCGCATCGCTTTGAAGTCGGTGCGGATGATTTTTTCGATGTCCGGACGCTGGATTTTGAGCGCGACCCGTTTCCCGTTTTCAAGGAGCGTGGCCCCGTAGACTTCCCCGATCGAGGCGGAGGCGACGGCGTCGATGCCGACGTCTTTCACGACTTGGGTGTACGGTACGCCCCATTCGGCCTCGAGGATGGCACGAGACTTATCCCAACCTGACGTCGGTACGCGGTCGACGAGCTCGGACAACTCATTAAGGACGGACGGCGGCAGCAAATCGGCCCGGATCGACAAGAATTGACCGAGCTTGATCAACAGTCCCTCTAGGCGGAGCGCGTTACGTTTATACTCGCGGGCGAGCTGCAACATGAGCGCCTCGTACTCTTCCGGAGAGGCGAGACCTTGCTGCTGTTTGCGTGAGAATGCATAAATCTTAATGATGAATCGGGCAAACATTGTGACGATGATCCATATGCGGAACAAGGCGATTCGTTTCATAAAAATACCGACATCCTTTACAAGCAGTCGCTCGACTGATCTGATTTTTTTGTATCTTTACTTTACCATATAATGCTTTCGAGAAAGGGCAAGGGATGTTTATGGAGTGGGAATTATTGAACGTCGTTGGAACAATTGCGTTCGCGGCGAGTGGAGCCATCATCGCGATGGACGAAAAGTACGATATTTTTGGAGTTTGGTTGCTCGCCTTCACGACGGCTTTCGGCGGCGGGGCAATCCGTAACGTCTTGCTCGGCAACCCCGTCAGTTTGATTTGGCAACAAAACGATTTATTTATTCTCTGTTTTCTCGTCGCGCTCCTCATCTTCCTGCTCCCGAGCGTCGTCTTGCCGCATTGGGAAAGATGGGGCGTCATCGTCGACGCGATCGGCTTGGTCGCGTTCTCTTTCCAAGGGGCGCAAGTGGCTATCAAATTGGATTTGCCGTTGTCGGCAGCGATTGCGGCGGCCGTCCTGACCGGAGTCGGCGGTGGTGTCGTCCGCGACTTGCTTGCCGGACGGAAACCGCTCGTCTTGCAGGCGGAAGTGTACGCGATTTGGGCGATCATCATCGCGGTCGTCACGTACTACTTCCGGCTCGAAGGCGGACTTCCGGTGTATGCGTTATTGATTGTCGTAGCGACGCTTCGAGTGATATCCTACTATCGGAAGTGGAATTTACCAGCACGAAAAGTGAGATAAGGGGGAAATCATATGAAATTATTACTCATTACCGGTGCTGCCTTGATGGCGCTCGGTGTCGCGCTCGGCGCGTTCGGGGCTCACGCATTGAAAGAGCGTCTGGCGCCGAATATGCTCGCGAACTGGCAGACGGGGGTCTTGTACCACATGATCCATGCGATCGGAATCATTGCGCTTGCTAGTATTTTGACGAAAGTGAGCATCAGTCAATTCAACACAGCCGGTTGGCTCATGTTTGCCGGCATCCTATTCTTCTCGGGCAGCTTGTATGTCATGGCGCTTACAGGTATCACGAAACTTGGAGCGGTCACACCAATCGGCGGTGTTCTTTTCATCGCGGCATGGGTGTTCGTCATTATCGGTGCATTCAAACTGTAACGAAATATCCATCGAGCGTTAACACTTCGTCTGTATCCTTAGACGTGTGAGACCCCTCGATTTCACACCCGCAACGAACGTTCGGTCAGTCCTGTCATCTTCGCCTTGAGCGAGAAGTCAGACTGACCATTTTTACTTTTTTTGGGAATGGATGAGTTTAGAAAAAATGCTGGAATATGCTTTTTTGAAATAAGGTAAATGATTTACGGTTTTCAATTACTATTACAGAAACGTTTCAAACCATAAAAAATCGAAAAAACGTTGAAATACAAAGAAGAGGGAATGCCAACGGCTTTCCCTCTTCTTTGTCGTAATCAAAGTGAAATATAACTTTAACAGGAAAACATTCGACACTTCGATATAATTAGTCGTGTTGAAACTAAAAAATTAATCGTTTTTGTTACATAGAAAAACGACCGACTTAAATAGAGTATGTAAAACTAGCCCGTCAAATTAGAAAGGATGTCTGCATTGATTAATTGGAAACGTACTGTCTCAGCACTTACGCTGAGCGCCTTGCTCCTCGGCACGCACTCGGTAGCCGATGCCTCGACGACAATCAAAGAGAAGCAAGAGCAACAGAAAAAAGTTAAAGAGCAACGAAATAGCGTCAAACAGAATCAATCGAATACGTCTTCGAAAATTCAACAGAACACTAAAGAAATCTCGAAGGTACAAGAAGAAGTCAACAAAATGGACGCTCAGCTTCAAGACATCATCTACGACGTAGCGGCAAAACGCCAAGAAATCAAACGTACAGAGATGAAGATTGAAGATCTCGAAGTGGACATTAAAGGTTACGAGAAAAAGATGATCGCTCAAGAAAAAATGATGAAAGAGCGGATGGCCACGATGCAAACGAACGGTGGCGGTTCAATCAACTGGGCAGAATTCATCTTTGGATCAAAAAACTTCTCTGACTTGATCACACGCATGATCACGGCTGGTACGATCCAACGTAGCGACCAAGAGTTGTTCAACGACTACGAAGCGACACGTCTATCTCTTCAAGAAGCACAAGCCGCACTCAAAGCAGAGCGGGCCTCACTTCTAGAGCAACAGAAAGCACTTGAAGCGCGTCAAGCCGAACTCGAGAAGAAGATGAAACAGCGTGAAGCTCGCATTAAAGAACTTGAAGAGAAAAATATCGAATTTGAAACGCAAATCTTCGACCTACAAGAAATCGAAGCGACGTTGATCGCTCAAGAAGAGGCGATTGCAGCTGAAATCGAAGCACAGCGCCGTGAAGAAGAAGAAGCGCGTCGTCGTGCGGAAGAGGCAGCACGTCAAGAAGCGGCTCGTAAAGCTGAAGAGGCACGCCAAGCTGAGGCTGCCAAAGCAGCGGCCGCGCAACAAGCCGAAGAAGCGAGAGCTGAAGCTGCACGTCAAGAAGAAGCGGCTAAAGCTGCGGCTGCACAAGCTGCTGCTCAGAAAAAGCAGAACAGTAATACTAATTCCCAGTCATCGTCGTCTTCAAACCAAACGACACAAAATAATGTGACAGCTTCTAAACCGGCTGCACCACCGGCACCTAAGCCTAAGCCAGCACCAAAGCCGGCACCAAAACCGGCACCGGCTCCTAAACCGGTACCGACTACGCCGACAGCTTCGGCACCGGCACCATCGAGCGCGAAATTCATTCAACCGACGACTGGTCGTTTCTCGCAAGGTTTCGGACCGGCAAGCGGACAGTTCGGCTATTCGTTCCATAACGGTGTCGATATCGCCGGACCAGTCGGTACACCGATCCGGGCTTCGGCAACTGGAACGGTCATCCGGGCTGGATGGGGTGGCGCTTATGGGAACCACGTCATGATCGCCCACGTTATTGGCGGTCAAGTCTGGACGACTGTCTATGCGCACATGAACTCGGTATCAGTTAGCGCTGGTCAGCGTGTGACGCAAGGGTCAAACATTGGAACGCTCGGGAACACTGGAAACTCTTCAGGCCCGCACCTTCACTTTGAAATCCACCAAGGCAGCTACTCGTACTCGTCTTCGAGCGCCGGTAGCACCGTCAACCCACGTCAGTTCTTCTAATCCTAAACAAACGAGCACTCGTCAATCGCGACGGGTGCTCGTTTTTGCGAAAAAATAGTGCCCATCCATTGCGGATAGGCACTATTTTTAACATAATTAAGCGAGAATTCTCCCACCTCTAAGCGTCTGGGGCATAGCCCAGCGTAGGTGGGAGATGAATCGCCCGTACATAAACCTCTTGGCCATCCCTGTGACAGATATGACGAACAGAAGTTCGTGATTCCGTCAGATTTCCCTTCCCCCGCCGCGGGTATCGGATGAGGAAGGCGTTCATCACGATCATCGGTCGAGAGGAGGCGCAGACATGCTGAAGGGCTACAAATACCGGCTCCACCCGACCGCGGCACAGGCCGAGTTCCTCGTCAGGACGATCGGCTGCGCCCGCTTTATCTACAACAAGCTGCTCGAGGACCGCATCGCTATCCACGAGGAGACGAAGGCGAGCGGCGGGTCGAAGCGGAAGCCGCCGACACCGGCCTCCTACAAGCCCCTGTTCCCGTTCCTGTGTGAGGCGGACAGCCTCGCGCTCGCGAATGCGAAGCTGCACCTCGACGCGGCGTTCGCGAAGTTCTTCGCCGGGACGGCCGGCTTCCCGGTGTTCAAGTCGAGACGAAAGGCGCGCGCCTCCTACACGACGAACAACCAGCACGGCACGATCCGCATCGAGGGGGACCGGGTCCGGCTCCCGAAGGTCGGGTTCATCCGGTTCACACAGCACCGAATCTTCGACGGCGAGATCCGCTCCGCGACCGTGTCGATGACGAAGACGGACAAGTTCTTCGTGTCGCTCCTCGTCGAGCAGCCCGACGAGCCGTGGGTCCCGGCCGAGCACAAAATCGGGATCGACCTCGGCCTCGGGCACTTCGCCGTCATGACGAACGACGCAATGGTGACGGAGACAATTCCGAACCCGCGCAACCTGCGCGAGGCCGAGGAACGGCTGAGACGGGCGCAGCGCGCGCTCTCCCGCAAGAAGCCCGGCAGCCGGAACCGCGAGAAGGCGCGGCTCCTGTTGGCCAAAAAGCATGAAAAGGTACGGAACCGCCGACATGACTTCCTCCACAAGCTGTCACGACGCATCGTCGACGAGAACCAAGTCGTCGTCGTCGAGACGCTGAAACCGAGGGAGATGATGCAGGACCGCCGCCTGGCAAAGTCGATCGGGGACGCCGGGTGGGGCGAGTTCGTCCGCCAGCTCGCCTACAAATGCAGGTTCCACGGCCGCACACTGATCCAGGCCGACCCGTGGTTCGCCTCGACCCAGGTTTGTTCGGCCTGTGGCGAGAACGGCGGCAAGAAGGACCTGCACGTCCGCGAGTGGACATGCGCCGCATGCGGCACGCACCATGACCGCGACGTCAACGCGAGCCTCAACCTGTTGCGTCTCGCCGACTGAAACACTCCAGGGCAGGGACTGCCCGACGAGCTTGGTCCACAACCGTGGCTGGTAAGAGCACGGTCTTCCCAAGAAGCTCCCACTTCAAGTTGCGAAGCAAATAAGTGGTGAGTAGTTCACTTAGCTTGCTCGATGTCGTCTTGTTTTGTGTCAGTCATACGGAATCGCTCGCGAACGAGATAGATGATCGTTAAGCCGACCAACCATGGGATCCCGAACTTGAGCAAGATGTTGAAATCGGTAAACCATGTCGTGATCATTAAGCTGAGCAACAGCCCGGCACCTAGGAGCGGTAAGAACGGATAGCCAATCATACGGACAGGGAGTTTACGCCCCGTCCATTTTTTGCGGAAGAATAAGTGTGAGACGAAGACCATGAACCATGTGAAGATCGCCCCGAACATCGAGATGCCCATGAGGAACGGATACGACGTCTCCATGAACACTTGAAGCAATGCCGCGAGGACGATTCCGCCTGTCGAAACGAACAAGGCAGGCATCGGAATCCCGCTTGTGCTTACTTTTTTGAAGATACGCGGTGCGTCGCCGGCTTCGGCGAGTGAGTACATCATGCGCGTCGAGGCATACAATTGCGCGTTCATCGCCGACAAGGCGGCGACCAAGATGACGAAGTTCAAAATGCTAGCCGCGCCAGGCACATCAAACTGCTGCATGACGAGGACGAACGGGCTTTGATCGATACCGGCCTGCTGCCATGGGATGAGCATGAGCATGATGGCGATCGTGATCAAATAGAAGAACGTCAAGCGGAACACGGTCGCCCGCAACGCCTTTGGTACGGCGCGGTCCGGGTCTTTCGCTTCGCCAGCCGTGACGGCGACGAGCTCTGTCCCGAGGAAGCTGAAGAGCGAGATGAAGATCGTCACCCACATGCCGTAAAATCCGAAAGCGAAGAACCCTTCATTTCCGGTCGTGATCGATTCGATCGGTGAGCCCGGTTGACCGAACAGTGCGGCCGCGCCGAGGACGATGAATAAAATGATGGCAGTGACTTTGATGAATGATAACCAGTATTCGGTCGTCCCGAACGTATGGACGTGCCGAGCGTTGACGTAGATGAGCAATCCGCCGAACACGGCGACCCAGACGAATCCGTTCACATCCGGGAACCAGTAGCGCATGTAAATCGCGATTGCGCTCACTTCGACCCCGATAGCGAGGACGTTGGCGATCCAGTACGAATAACGGACCAAGAAGCCGGCGAGTGGATGGACATAACGCTCGGCGATCGTGCCGAACGAGCCCGAAGTCGGATGGGCGACGGTCATCTCGGCGAGACAACCCATGAGCAAGAGGACGATAAACGCCCCGATGGCGTAACTGACGAGCACGCTCGGTCCTGCCGTTTGGATGGCGAGGCCGCTTCCGAGGAAGAGGCCCGTTCCGATGGCGCTGCCAAGCGAGATCATCGTGAGCTGTCGGGTCGACAGCTCACGTTTTAGTTTGCTAGTTTCCAAAGTCAAATCTCCTTTAGTTGAGTGAAGTGTTGTTGGGGACGACTATAGCAGACAAAAAAATCACGTGTCAACTTGCGACGTTCTGAAACATGCGGTCGATTCGTCCGCACTTATAGAAGCAAAGTTTTTTTGCATACTTTTGTTTGACAGGATGAATCGGGAACGGTATAGTACGAGTTAACTTAACTGAAACGAACAAAGGCGTCGACGAAGAGAAGTAACGACGGTCCCCGCATGACAGAGAGCTGATGGTTGGTGTGAATCAGTATGCGGGACGTCGCGAATGGACTTCCGAGCTCTAAACCGAAATTTTTAGTAGGCTTTAGCGGGTTACCCACCGTTATCACGGGGAAGCGGATGATTGTCCGTGAAGTGGGTTCGACATGAACCAACGAAGGTGGCACCACGGGGTTACTCGTCCTTCTCATAGCGTGAGCTGTGAGTTGGACCGAGTGACCCTTTTTTGTTTTTCAAATTAAATCTTAAATCGATGATTGAGAAGAGTAGCGTGAAGAAGTCTCGTACAGAGAGTCAGGGGTGGTGGGATCCTGACCGAGACCGTCACGTGAATGGGCTCATGAGAGCACGGCTGAATGTTAGTAGGCCGTGACGGCTTCCACCGTTATCAGGATACGATGTGATAGCATCGGAAAGTGGGATCGATTGATCCAACGAGAGGTGGCACCGCGGTCCATACCGTCCTCCATACGACAGACGTCGTATGGAGTTTTTTTATACCCAAATCGCTTAAGGAGGAACGGACATGTTAACACGACTACTGACGAACCAAGTGACGACGACCGAGATGAAACAGGCGGCTTCCGAGTTGTTTCAAGCGGATGAAACGCAAATCACCGAGGTGCTTCTCGCATTGAAAGCACGCGGCGAGACGGCCGAAGAGATGGCGGGGCTGGCCGATTATATCCGTGAAGCGGCGACGTTCCCGGAGACGACGCTCCCTGTGCTCGACGTTTGTGGGACCGGCGGTGACGGAGCGAACACGTTCAACATTAGTTCGACCGTCGCGTTCGTTCTCGCCGGACTTGGTATCCCGGTCGCGAAACATGGGAATCGGAGCGTGTCAAGCCGGTCGGGTAGCGCCGACGTGCTCGAGGCGTTGAATATCCCGATCGTCCAAAGTGCTGACGACGTGTTAGCTGAACTTGAGCGGACGAACTTGAGCTTCTTGTTCGCCCAACACGTCCATCCGATCATGAAACATGTCATGCCGGTGCGAAAACGGCTCGGGACGGCGACGATCTTCAATCAAATCGGTCCGCTGACGAACCCGCTCAAGCCGAGACGGCAATTGATCGGCGTCTACCATCCAGACTTGATCGAGAAGATGGCTACGGCGATGCGCCATCTCGGAGTCGAACGGGGCATGGTCGTCCATGGGGCCGGTGGGCTCGACGAGGCGAGCCTCGTTGGTGCGAACGAGGTACTCTTCTTTGACGGAGAGCAGACGGCGAGATATCAAGTCGACCCGCGAGACGTCGGGTTGATGCGGGCGCCGCTGTCGGCGCTACAAGGTGGTACACCCGAAGAGAATGCGAAGACGCTCGTCGCCGTCTTGAACGGCGCGGCCGGACCGGCGCGGGACGTCGTCTTGTTGAATGCGGCACTCGCGTTATGCACATATGGTGCCGTCAAGACGTTGCGTGAAGGTGTGGCCGAGGCGAGCCGAAGCATCGACGAGGGCCACGCCGTCCGCGTCCTTAAGCAACTACAAAAAACGGAGGTGGGCGCATGAGCTACTTGACGAAAATTATTGGGACGAAAATCGAAGAGGTCAACCAGATGCAAGACGTCACGGTCACGGCGACGGAGCCGATCTCGTTACAGCGGTTAGTCGCGGACGGGTTTCATATCATCGCAGAAATTAAGCGGGCGTCCCCATCAAAAGGCGTGATTCGAGCCGAACTCGATGTGGCCGAACGGGCTCAGGTTTACGAACGGGCCGGTGCGACGATGATCTCGGTGCTGACGGATACGACGTACTTTAACGGGTCGTTCGATGACTTACGCCAAGTCGCTGACGCCGTCGATATCCCGGTCCTGTGTAAAGACTTCATCATCGATGAACGACAACTCAACCGGGCGAAAGCGGCCGGCGCGAGCGTGGCGTTGTTGATCGTCGCGGCGTTACATCCGACTCGCCTGCACGCGTTGAAGCAACACGCGCGCCTGATCGGCCTCGACGTGCTCGTCGAAGTGCACGATGAATCCGAACTCCAGACGGCGCTCGAACTCGGGGACGTGTTGATCGGCATCAACAACCGGAACTTGAAGACGTTCGACGTATCGCTCGAGACATCGGTTGAATTGATGAAGCGTTATCCGAACGTGGCTTTCGTCAGTGAGAGCGGAGTCAGCACCGGCGAAGCAGCGAGCCGACTGCGAGACGCGGGAGCCAAAGCGATTCTCGTCGGAGAGGCGCTTATGCGACAGGATGACCCGACGGCGTTGATTGAGGAGTTGAAGACGTGTTCGTTAAAATATGTGGATTGAAAACAGAAGAAAGTGTGACGGCGGCGGTTGAAGCCGGGGCCGATGCGATCGGCTTCGTGTTCGCGAACAGCTCACGCCAAGTCGATGTGACGACGGCGAAACGACTACGGCAGTTGATCCCGAATCACGTCCGTGTCGTCGGAGTGTTTCTCGACCCGACGCTTGATGAGGTCGAGACGGCAATCACTTGTGGATTGACGGATATCCAGCTGCACCGGCGCACGTTGCCGCTTGAGACGTTCCGACAGTTCAATCTGCCGATCATCGAAGCGAGCAGCGAGACGGAGGCGGATATCGTCTTACTCGATGCGCCGACGCCCGGGAGCGGGGAGACGCTCGACTGGTTGCAGTTGGAACGTCCGCAGCGAACGTTCTGGCTCGCCGGCGGTTTGACGGCCGACAACGTGAAACAAGCGATGCACGACGTACGGCCTGACGGGGTCGACGTCTCAAGCGGCGTCGAGACAGATGGAGAGAAAGATATCGATAAAATTCGCACGTTCATCAGACGTGCCAAGGAGGAAACACCATGTATACACAACCAGTGAACGGGAAGTTTGGCCCGTACGGAGGAAAATATATACCGGAAACACTCATGCAGGCCGTTGAAGAACTCGAGGTGGCTTATGAGGAAGCGAAGTTAGATCCTGAATTTCAAGAACGCTTCGACGAGTTGCTCAGCGAATACGTCGGACGGGAGACCCCGCTTTATTATGCGGAGAACATGAGCCGACGCCTCGGGACGAACGTCTACTTGAAACGGGAGGATTTGAACCATACCGGTGCCCATAAGATCAACAACACGATCGGGCAGGCGCTGCTCGCCAAGCGGATGGGGAAACAGAAAATCGTCGCCGAGACCGGTGCCGGACAACACGGTGTGGCGACGGCGACGGTGTGTGCGTTGCTCAACTTAGAATGTACGATTTTCATGGGTGAGGTCGATGTCGAGCGGCAAGAGTTGAACGTGTTTCGGATGGAACTGCTCGGGGCGACGGTCATTCCGGTGAAGTCAGGCAGCCGAACGTTGAAAGATGCGGTCAACGAAGCGTTACGCTACTGGGTCAAACACGTTGACGATACGCACTACGTCATGGGCTCTGTCCTTGGACCACACCCATTCCCGACGATGGTGCGTGACTTCCAAAGTGTGATCGGAACAGAGACGCGGCGCCAAATTTTAGACAAGACCGGACGCTTGCCGGATGCCGTCATCGCTTGCGTCGGTGGTGGCAGCAACGCCATGGGGATGTTCTACCCGTTCTTGAATGACGAGGACGTCGCCTTGTACGGTGTCGAGGCAGCAGGAAGCGGCGTCGATACGGACAAGCATGCGGCGACGCTCACCAAAGGGGAAGTCGGCGTGCTCCACGGCTCGCTCATGTACGTGCTGCAAGACGGGGCCGGGCAAATCCAAGAAGCGCACTCGATCTCGGCTGGACTCGATTATCCTGGGGTCGGACCAGAGCATAGTTTCTTGAAAGACATCGAGCGTGTCCGTTACGCGGCGGTCACCGATGAGGCGGCGTTAGAGGCATGTATGTCACTCAGTCGACATGAAGGCATCATCCCGGCACTCGAGTCGTCACATGCACTCGCCTATGCCGAGACGCTCGCCGCGACGATGGACGAGGACGATCTGCTCGTCATCTGTCTGTCCGGCCGAGGTGATAAAGATGTGCATACGATTCGAGAAAGGGTGGGACGGAAATGAGCTTAGAGACAGCGATTCGAAATAGAGACGGGGCAGCGTTCGTCCCTTACATCATGGCTGGAGACGGCGGACTCGATCAACTCATTCCGACGATCGAGCGGCTCGAAGCGATGGGCGCGACGGCGATCGAGCTCGGGATCCCGTTCTCAGATCCGGTAGCGGACGGGCCGATCATCGAGGCGGCCGGGATGCGGGCCCTCGCGGCCGGGGTGACACTCTCTAGTGTGTTGGATTGTTTAATAGAAGGAACTGAGCGTTTCTCAGTCCCGATCGTCCTGATGACATACTTGAATCCGGTGTTCCGGTTCGGAATCCAGCCGTTCTTCGACCGTGCGGCCGCATGCGGCGTCAGCGGTGTCATCATCCCCGATTTGCCGTTCGAAGAGAGCCTCGAACTATTCGCGGGGATTGAACGGAACGGGGTCGCGGTCGTCCCGCTCGTCACATTGACGAGTAACAAACAACGAATCGACACGATCTTAAGTCAGGCCGAAGGGTTCGTCTACGCGGTGACGCTCAAAGGGACGACCGGAAAAGTCGACGCGTTCCCGGACGAACTGCTCGCCCATTTACGGTCATTGACAGAACGGTCTCCGGTCCCGGTACTCGCCGGATTCGGTGTCCATCGGGAAGACCAAGTGCAAGCGCTCGGTGAGGCGTGTGACGGGGTCGTCGTCGGCAGTTTCATCGTCGAGGCGCTCCACGCCGGACGCGAGCAAGACGTCGCCGAATTGATCGCATCGGCGCGTCGAGTCAAATCATAAAACAAGGACCGTGCCCTGAGGCACGGTCCTTGTTCGTTCATAGCTCGACGCGTTCAAGCCCGTCTTCGCCGAACTTGCGATCGAGTTGGTCGTGACGATACGTCGAGGCGAGGACGTACAATAAGTCGCCCGGCTCAATTTTCGTCTGTCCGGTCGGCGGGATCAGATAGTCTTTGCGGACGATCGCATTGACGACCGTGTTCGGCGGTAACGTGATGTCGGCGAGCGTGCGTCCAATCATTGATGACGCTTCTGTCGCCACGTACGGAACGAGCTGATGCTGTGACTGTTTACTCGATACGAGCGCGATCGTATACGGCGAGCGGATCTTATCCGGGCCGAGCAGGTTCAGTTTGGCCGCGAGTGGTGTGAGCGTCGTTCCTTGAATCAACGCGCTCGTCACGACGACGAAGAAGACGGCGTTGAAGATGAGTTGGCTGTTGTCGATCCCGGCGATGAGCGGGAACGTCGCTAGTACGATCGGGACCGCTCCTTTTAAGCCGGCCCAGGAGATGAACAGCTTTTCCTTATGCGTGAACGGCATCGCGATCGTCGATAAGTAAACGGCGATCGGACGGGCGACGAACATGAGGAAAAATGAAATCAACAGCCCTTTCCAAATGAGTTCTGGGTCGAACAGTTGTTTCGGATAGACGAGAAGCCCGAGGATGACGAACATGATAATTTGCATGATCCAAGCGAGCGCCTCCGAAAATTGGACGATGGTCACTTCATGGGCGGTGTGGGCATTCCCGACAATCATCGCGGCAAGATAGACGGCGAGCAAGCCGCTGCCAGCGAAGTAGGCGGCCACACCATACGTCATGAACGCCATCGAAATCATGAGGACGGCGTGCAGGCTGCTTGATTCAAGGCGCAAGTGATTGAGCATGAGCCGTGACAGGTTCCCGAGCATGTACCCGGCGAACGCCCCGACAATGATCTGTAGGATGAACATCCAGATGCCGTCCCAAATCGTCGTTTCCGGTTTCAACATGAAGTCGAGAGCGAGGATTGTTAAAAACATCGCCATCGGATCATTCGTGCCGGACTCGGTTTCGAGTGTCGCGCCGACTTTCGGCGAGATATTCTTTCCTTTGAAGGCGGCGAACACGGCGGCGGCATCGGTCGAGCCGATGATGGCACCGAACAGGAAAGATTCAATCCAGTCGAAACCGAATACGAAACGAACGGCCACGGCGACGAGCCCGGCCGTCAATAAGACGCCGATCGTCGCGAGCGAGGCGGACGGGACGAGGACACTCCGAAACGAGGCCCATTTCGTCTGCAGACCACCTTCGAACAAAATAACGATCAGAGCGGAAATCCCGATCATCTGGGCGAGGTTCGAGTCATCGAAGAAAATTAAGCCGGTGATGTCGCTGCCCATGATTATGCCGATGCCCATGAACAAAAGCAGGGCGGGCAGGCCAAAACGGGTCGACACGCGCGTGGCCAAAACTCCTGCGACAAGGAGGAGGCCGAACAAGAGGATTGAAACGTCTGTACTTAAAATAGGTGCGGTCAAACACATCACTTCCCTTTGAAATTGTCACTTTTCATATAGATTATTAAGTTCATTATACCATGAAACCGTTATGAAATAAGAATGAACGTATCATCAATTATGCTAATTGGAATAGTCGGATATCGGTGTGGTACATTAGGAGTATCAAAGGGGGATTCATATGGCTAAAATTCACGTCTTGCATGAAAACAATGAGTGGACGGACCATCTCGTCCAACGGCTCGAGGAGTTATCGCTTCCATATGAACTGTGGCATTTAGATGAAGGAATCATCGATATCGAAGCGACGCCGCCGGATGGTGTGTTCTATAACCGGATGAGTGCCTCGTCACATACGCGCGGGCATCGCTACGCGCCAGAGCTGACGGAAGGGGTACTTGCCTGGCTCGAGGCGAACGGACGGACCGTCTTCAACGGGACACGGGCGATTCGCCTCGAAGTGAGCAAAGTCAACCAATATACGGCGCTTCGCCAAGCAGGGATCCGTGTGCCGAGGACGATCGCTGCCGTCGGGAAAAAACAAATCATCGAGGCGGCCGAGAAGCTTGGTATGAGCCCGTTCATCACGAAGCATAACCGGGCCGGTAAAGGGCTTGGCGTGCAGCTGTTCCATTCGATTGAGGCGTTGAAAGGGTATGTGTACGGACCGACGTTCGAGGACTCGGTCGATGGCATCACGCTCATCCAACAATATATCGAAGCGCCGAAACCGTTCATCACGCGCTGTGAATTTATCGGCGGAAAGTTCCTCTACGCGGTACGGGTCGACACGTCGGAAGGGTTCGAACTATGCCCGGCGGATGCGTGCTCGATTGAAGACCAATTCTGCCCGGTCGGCGAGACGCCGCCGGCCAAATTTGAAATCGTCGACGGGTTTGCCGACCCGATCATCGATCAGTTAGAAGCGTTCTTAGCAACAAATAATATCGCGGTCGCGGGGATCGAGATCATCGAAGACCGTGACGGCAACGTCTATGCGTACGACGTCAACACGAACACGAACTATAACTCGGACGCGGAAGCGCAGGCAGGTCAATACGGCATGCTTGAATTAGCGACGTTCCTTGGCGACGCGCTTCACGCGAAGACAAAATAAGGGTCAGGCTTTCGCCTGACCCTTTCGCTGTGTATGTTGTAATTGTTGTTCAAATCGAATTTGGACTAGCTCTGCTGTCGGGGCCATTCGTTCAATGAACGAATCTAAACGTTTTGCAGTGTCTCGATCTGATTCCTTGAACACGCGCATCGTTGTTCACCTCATTGATCATTGTTGTAAGTGCCTCTACAACGATGTTTCCCGAGGGAGTCGATGCGTAAACCTCAATCAACCGAGGAATGTGCCGAGTTCTTCTTTTGGAAGGATGTTTCCGACGTAGAAGTCACCAAACTCGCCATATTTGGCGCTGACTTCATCGAAACGCATCTCGTAAACAATCTTCTTAAATTGGAGCGAGTCTTCCGCGAAGAGCGTGACGCCCCATTCCCAGCCGTCAAATCCGGTCGATCCGCCGATGAACTGCTGGATCTTGCCGGCATAGCTGCGGCCGATCATGCTGTGGCGGTACATGAGGTCTTTCCGCTCGTCCATCGACAGCGTATACCAGTTATCCTCGTCACGGCGCGCTTTGCTCATCGGGTAGAAGCAGATGTGGGCCGTTTTTGGCAACGTTGGGTACAAGCGCGAGCGGATGTGCGGGTTCTCGTACGGATCCCCGTCACCAGAGCCACGGTACATGCCGAGCTCGATGACCGAGACGTAAGAGTACGATGGGATCATAAAGTCGTACAGTTTCGTCTTACGAAGGGCGAGTTCGACTTGCTCGAGCTCTTTGAACGTCGGACGAAGGACCATGAGGACGACGTCCGCTTTTTGACCGAGGATTGAATAGAAGGCGTGACTGCCTTCTCCGCGTGTTTCGACGTCTTCAAGCGAGGCGAGGAAGGCGACGAACTCCTCAATCATTTCTTGACGCGCCGCCTTGTCGACTGCTTTTAGACGTGTCCAATCGATCGAGCGGAAATCATGGAGCGTATACCAACCGTCTAATGTGGCGGCTGCGTGCTGTGTTTCGGTTGTCGGTGCTGGACGTTCTGACATGAAAAAACTCCTTTCAAGACTTGGCTTCGCTGTTTATTTTACCACAGACACTTTACAGCCTGGCAAATTTGGCGCTGTCTGTGAGGCTAATCACAATCGAGACGAGGAAAGGGGAAAAGCGGACGCAGAAATGTAAACGGCTTCACAGCAACCTGTATCAGTCATAAATACATAACTGTTCTATTCATATAATGACTGATTTCAAGCGATTTATGACGATATGGGCAGAATAGTTTATTTTAAAAAAAGGACTGTGTATAATAAAACACGCATACGGACAAATGTGTCCTAAAGAGAAAACATAGATATCTTCCAATCGAAAAGGAGTTCACTTACCATGAAATTATTTGACACGTTGAAGCAAAAAGTCAGCCCGATTCGTCCGACCATCGTCTTAGCAGAAGGCGTCGATGAGCGCGTCCTTGGAGCTGCAGTCCGTTTAAAAAATGACGGCATGGTCAACCCGATCGTCGTCGGTCCGAAAGCGGACATCGATGCAGTCGCAGCGAAACACGGCTTTGATATCTCGAACTTGACGCAGTATGACCCAGCGACATACGAAGATATCGACACGCTCGTCGAATCGTTCGTCGAGCGCCGTAAAGGCAAAGCGACGGCTGAACAAGCTCGTGAATTGTTGTCGTCAGATGTGAACTACTTCGGTACGATGCTCGTCCACACGGGCAAAGCGGAAGGTCTTGTCTCGGGTGCGATGCATGCGACGGCCGATACGGTCCGTCCGGCACTTCAAATCATCAAGATGCAAGAAGGCATCAAAAAGACATCAGGTGTGTTCATCATGGTACGTGACGATGAGCAATACGTCTTCTCGGACTGTGCGATCAACATCGCACCGGACGCGGCCGACCTTGCCGAGAACGCCTACTTGTCAGCGTTGACGGCGAAGACGTTCGGCATCGAGCCGCAAGTCGCGCTCCTCAGCTTCTCGACGAAAGGTTCGGCGAAGTCGCCTGAAACCGAGAAAGTCATCGAAGCGACGCGTCTCGCCAAAGAGAAAGCGCCAAACCTTCCAATCGATGGTGAGCTTCAGTTCGACGCAGCGTTCGTCCCGAGCGTGGCAGCGAAGAAAGCACCGGGCTCTGACGTCGCCGGTAACGCCAACGTGTTTGTCTTCCCGAGCCTCGAAGCCGGGAACATTGGCTACAAGATGGTTCAACGTTTCGGCGGATTCGAAGCGATCGGACCGATCTTGCAAGGTCTCAACAAGCCAGTCAACGACTTGTCGCGTGGCTGTAATGAAGAAGACGTCTATAAATTGACGCTCATCACAGCGGCACAAGCGATTGACGAGCGCAACGAAGCGTAAGTCAGAAGCATCTTCCCACAGCGGAGGATGCTTTTTTTGATGCGTAGTTGTAAACTATTGGAAAAGGAGGCGGTCACATGGAGGAGATTGAGGGAGCCATCACTTTACCGGAAGGACATCGCTACGCCATGTTCGGCGGTGGAGATGATTTTCCGATTAAAACTTACTATGAGGGCGTGTTTGAAGAAGTGTTCGTCGCGTACCATCCGTTTCTCGGACCGATAGAAGATCCTAAAGCAATTGACCGATATGTCGAGATGAACAAAAACGAAGTGGAACAGCATTTTCATGCCGTCGCATGGGAAGACATGCGACGCCAACTTGGTTTTAAAGACGTCAAACGTATCGATCACGCACTCCGAACGATGATTGGGGCGTTGAAACCGCATGCCGAAGATAAAGAAGGCGCAAATCGAATCATTGAATTTTGCGAGCGCGAGAATTTGCTCCCACCTGGCGAAGGCGAGCTGTCTGATTTCTTAAAGAATCGGGTATTAAGGGCGCTTCTGGAGACGGGAGAAGAATGGATATGGAGCGGCGACGAATTTTGTACGGAGCGCCATCTTATCAATATTCGAGAAGTTCTTGCAGCCGATACATGGGACATGAATCATCGCACGTTTTTCGGCTATCAGCATGATTGGCTCATCGTACCGCCATGGGATAGCCACTTCACTTTATTTTGCGGCAGTCAGTCTTGGGTAAGTGACATGGTCGAACGTTGTGGTCTGAAAGGTTTCTACTGCGATGACGAGACGACCATCAATTGGAGTTTGTCCGACACGAAACTGAGGTAAACTAGTAGGGGATAACAATTTAAGGGGGAAACAGCATGCAAAGCATCCATGCAACCGAATTACGTGAAAAGCTTGAGAACGGGGAGTCGCTCCACATCATCGACGTGCGAGAACAAGACGAGTACGACGCGGGCCATATCCCGAACGTGCCGCTCTATCCGCTGTCTGAATTCCCGGGCGTGACCGAGAAGCTCGCGCAAGACAACGTCTATCACGTCATCTGCCGCTCGGGCGGACGCAGCCAGACGGCGTGCGACTATTTGGAATCGGAAGGGTTCAAAGTCGTCAACGTCGAGGGCGGCATGCTCGCTTGGGACGGTGACGTCGAAGCGTGATGCTCGACAATCCGTGGGTCGTCATTCCGCTCTTGATCGTCCTCTATTTGACGGTATACGCGTTCGTGAAGCGTCTCGACTGGAACAGATGGCGCACCATCTGGGCGGTGTGGATCGTCCTGATTGTCCTTTTGTTGACGATCCGCCTCATACAAAGTGTATAAAAAAACGAGTGAAGCCAAGTATCTGGCTTCACTCGTTTTTAGTTGTCACGTTTATCGAACGTGATGGACGCGATGGCGTCGTGCTGGTGGATCGACTCTTCGTTTCGGCATTCGACGAAGAAGTTGACGACTTGTTTCATCTCGTACAAGTCGGCTGCAATCAAGCGGACCATATCTTCGACGAAACGTGGGTTTTCGTAAGCGATTTCTGTAGCCCGTTTCTCATCCGGACGTTTCAAGACCGGGTGAAGTGGTGCCGATGCGTTCGACTCCGCCGCATCGAGCAATGCGAGTCTCCAGTCGAAGCCGTCGAGCGACGCTTCGTCAAGACCGGCTTCGATTGTGATGTAGCCGCGCTGGTTATGGGCGCTGTATTCGCTGATCTCTTTTGAACATGGGCATAGCGTCGTCACGTTGATGACGAGACCGACCGTCACGCTCGCCATACCTGTCTCGAGGTTGTATGTCACGTTGTGCATGACGTCGGCGTTCATAAGACCGCTGAGGCCCGTCGCCGGTGCTTTCCGGCTGAAGAACCATGGGTAGCGGACCGTCAATTGACCTTCCGTTTGTTCCATACGCTCGGCGAGTTCTTGGGCGAACTCGATGAGCGAGCGGTTTGATAACGTCCAGCCTTGCGTATGGTACGCGTCGAGCTGTTCCGTCAAGCGTGACATGTTGATGCCTTTACGATCTTGGACGAGTGATGTCGTTAATTCAAACGTTGCGACCGTCGCTTGGATGCCGTCTGGCGTTTCGATGTTGACGGGATGTTTGACGTTCGAGATCCCGACGCTGTCGAGTGCGAACAAGAAGTTCTTAGGTGTATTTTGAAGATCGACCATTTTATCTTTTTCTGTCGGTTTCGTACCTTTGACCGGCGGGACCGAGCCGAATAGTTTATGTCGTTCTGCTTTAGTAGGTAAAGCGACATGGCTTGTAGACATAATCGGATTCTCCTTTTTTAAGAGGGCAAATGACCGCCACTCGTTCTTGTTAGGATTTTATCACGAAATGGATACAAACTGGGTATCATTTTGCTTCGCGAACATGCTTTGAACCTGTTCTGCGGAAAAAACTTCAGACATTGAACGAAAGAAGATTGATTTAATTTACGCACAGAAATAAAATATTCCTGTGAACTTAAAAATAGATCACTGTTAAATATGAAAGAACACACAAAAAAAGGGGATGTTTTTAAATGGATTGGCAGTTAATCCTGCAGTACGCCTGGATCATCGTCGTACTCGTCGGTCTTGAAGGGCTACTATCTGCAGACAACGCGCTCGTGTTGGCCGTCATGGTCAAGCACTTGCCGCGGACAGAACAGAAGAAAGCGCTATTCTACGGTTTATTAGGAGCGTTCGTCTTCCGCTTCATCGCATTATTCTTAATCTCGTTCTTAATCAACGTCTGGCAAGTCCAAGCACTCGGTGCCCTTTACTTGATCGGGATGAGCGCGCGACATCTATATATGACGTACAAGGCGCGCAAGATGGATCCAAGACAAGACCTCGCCGCTGAGGCGAAAGAAGAGACGGCAATTACCGAGAAGCCGGTCACGAAAAAAGAGTTTTGGTGGACGGTCGTAAAAGTCGAGTTCGCCGACATCGCTTTCGCGGTCGACTCGATCTTGGCAGCGGTCGCACTCGCAGTCAGCTTGCCGCCGCTCGGTCTTGGAGAGATCGGTGGAATCGACTCAGGTCAATTCTTCGTCGTCTTGACGGGTGGACTCATCGGGGTCATCTTGATGCGATTCGCGGCCCGCGTCTTCGTGAAGCTGCTGCATCAACGTCCGACACTTGAGACGGCCGCCTTCCTCATCGTCGGCTGGGTCGGTGTGAAGTTGACGGTACTCGTCCTCGAACACCCTGGCTTCAAGGAACTGATTGCCGGTACACCGTTCGCGTTCATGGGTCTTCCAGACGGTTTTGTCCACTCGTTAGGTTGGACACTGTTCTTCTGGTCGGTCATGGTCGGGATTGCTGTTTGGGGTTGGTTCTCTTCCAAACCGACAGCGGTCAAGCATTAAAAAAATCCTGTCTTTCGCGTATGCGGAAGGCAGGATTTTTTGTTAGGCAGTCACGTCTTGCTTCTCGTAGATCGGCACCCAGCCTTCTGTCGTCACGAAGATGCGGACGGCGACGACTTGGCGGTCGTCTTGGAGCGTGAAGTAGTGGCGCGTGTTCACCGGGACCGAAATCAAATCGCCGGGATTGAGTTCGATGTTGAAGTAGCCACGTTCGGCGTCGTCGATGGCGAAGATGCCGTGCCCGCTGACGATGAAGCGGACCTCGTCGTCCGTATGATGGTGTTCCTTTTGGAAGTTGACGAGCAGTTCGTCCAAGTTCGGTGTCGCGTCAGACAGCGAGATGACGTCGGCCGTTTGATAGCCGCGGCGCTCCGACACGTCTTGAATCTCGTCACGGAACGTTGCGAGGATGGCTTGCTTGTCGTCGTCCGTCAGTTCGTAGTTTTCTTGAAGCGCGACCGGAAGTTTAGCGATGTCCCACTGCTCATACAGAATACCGCGCGATTCTAAAAATACGTTCACTTCAGATTGGTCGACGAGACGTTCTTCGGTTTGTTGGAAATAGACAGTTGCCATAGATAGTTCCTCCTTATGAATGGACGCCTAAGGCGCGTAGTTTTAACGTGTAGCTGAACAAAAATTCGTATGCTTCTAAATAACGTTTCGCCGCAGCCGGCGTCTCGCCCCAGACCGTGATGCCGTGATTACGGATGAGGACGGCACCGGTGCTTGAATGGACGTGAGGCGCGAAGGCGGCCGCGAGCGTCGGGATGTCGGCATGATTGTCGATGATCGGGACCCGGACGACCGCGTCCTCTTCCCAATACCCGAGTGCCTTGATGATCTCTTGCCCCGTGAAGACGACCTCACCGTTCACGGCATGGAGCTCGGAGATGACGTTGTTGTCGACCGTGTGCACATGGAGTGAACACGTCGCCGCAGTCTTGTTGAACACCTCGACGTGTAGCAACGTCTCAGCGGACGGTTTGCCAGTTTGTTCGCCAAGTAACCTGCCGGCCGCGTCGACGAGGACGAAATCGTCCGCGGTCCGTTTTCGTTTATCGCGTCCGCTCGCCGTGACGAGGAAGGTCAGCGGGTCGTCGGAGACACGAATCGCCAAATTGCCACTCGTTCCGGGGAACCAGTCGCGCGCGGCGAGTTCGTCTTTAATGTCGGCGAGTTCAAGCCAACGTGCGGTCACGCTCATACGTGCACCTCCTTCATGTGATGGGTGATGTCGTCGAACGTCTCGAACGGGGCGTAGGCGATGCCTTCTGCTTCACAGAGCGTGATGAGTTGCCCACGGGCGTAGACGAAATCGGCCCGTTTGGCGATCTCGAAGTCGGTCACCGAGTCACCGATGACGATCAAGCGATCAACGGGATCGACGATCGTCCGGGCGATTGTCGGTTTGCAGCAACCACAATCATTCGTGCAATGCGCGTCACAGGCGTAGGGCCAGTCGACGCGTACCGTCTCGCCCGAGAAGTCGGCGACGTTACAGTAGATGTGGTCCGGCGCGACGTGGTCTTGCAAGATCGGGTACACGAAAAAGTCCATGCCGCCGCTGACGACGTCGAACTTCCAAACTTGTTGCCGGACTTCTGCCAAAAACGTCGAGAAACCTTGGCGCAAGGTGATGCGGTCCAGCAAGTAGTCACGGTACGCCGAAGCGTCAGCGCTCGGCAACAGCTGGAACATCTGTCCGACCCCGGAGCGGATCGAGATGTCTTGAGCGAGCACGTCGTCTTTGAGCGCGTGCCATTCGGGCGGTGCGAACGCCCGCATCAAAGCGATGATGTTGTCCTCGGCCGTGATCGTCCCGTCGAAGTCACACAAGATGTGAATCGTCATTGTTTTGACCACGCCTTTAGCGCGGCCTCGAGCTCGTTCGTCTGGCTCGCCACGCCCACTACTTGCTCAATCGCTTGTCGGAACGCCCGGGCCCCGGCAGCCGCGCCGTCTGGGTGACCGTGGATGCCGCCGCCGGCGTTGATGACGACGTCTGTGCCGAAATCACGGATGATGTCCGGGACGAGCCCCGGATGGATGCCGGCCGACGGGACCGGTAGAATCGGCTTCGCCCAGTGCGGCCGAGCACTGCTATCCCGAATCGCGAACGCCTCATCGGACGGTGTCGCGAGTGAACCGTATGGGGACGGGAACAGCGTCAAGTCGGCCCCCGCGAGGCGGAACAATTTCCCGAGCAAGAGCGAGTGGCTGATCGAGCCGGTCAAGGCGCCGGCGAACGCCGGATGCGCCAAAATCGGGACGTTAATTGTTGGATCGCTCGCGAGTTCGCGGAGTGTGTCGAGCCCGTATGTATAGACGTTGAACAACAGTGCCGTCGCGCCCGCCTCGATCAAGCGGAGCGCTTGGTCACGTAGCCCGAACACCGGACCGCTGAGCGTGATGGCATAGAGCGAACGTTTCCCGGTCGTTTCGAACTGTTCTTGGATGACGGCCGCCCCGATTTTAGCTCGTTCAAGCGACGGAGTGAGCGGATTATCGTATAGGATTTCATCATCTTTGACGATGTCGATGCCGCCGGCGAGCTGGTCTCGAAGTTGCTGTTCTAAGAAGCGTAAATCACGGCCGATGATCCCTTTAAAGATGCTCATGACGAGCGGGCGATCATGGACGTCGAGCAACTCACGAACGCCTTGAACACCGAACTTTGCTCCGGGGAATTCAGACGCAAGCGTTTCGGGTAACGTCAAGTCGATCAAGCGTACCGAGTCATCGAGCGATAATTTCCCGAACGTCGTCGTCAAGATGGATGAGAAGTCGGGCGTGACGTTATGGAGCGGATAACGGATTGTGAAGCGACTCGTCGTTTCCGTGTGCGTCGTTGAGACGACCTCGCCCCGATACGCCTTTAATTGTTCTTGCTCTAGGTGGGGCAGTTCCGTCCATGTGCCGACGGTCAGTTCAAGGGCGATTTTCTCGGCGACAGTCGCGACGCGGTTCGTCCGGCTGATTTCATATGTGGCAGTAATACTCATGTTCGTTCCTCCTTCCGGTCAAACAAAAAATGACCCCATGCCGAGGCAAGAGGTCATCATAAAAAAATGAACTCTTATCTCTCAGCTTACGCTGCAAGAATTAGCACCGTGCCCAATCGGGTCGGTTGCTGCGACATCATCGGGCTTGTCCCCTCCGTCTGCTCTTGATAAGAATGTATTTTGAAGTTGTGAAATTTAATTGAATTTTGTCACACAATATCCGGTTCGTCAATTCCTTTTTTTGAGAAAAAATAGTTGAATTCATTGTTTCTATATATGCCCGGGAAAAGACAACACCGGGTCCGAAAATTGACGTTGACAACTTGGTGCTCGAGTAAGTAACATTCATCACAACAAGTTCACACAATCGAATATGACACTCTTATCGCGAGTTGGCAGAGGGAATTGGCCCGATGACGCCGCAGCAACCGACCAGTAGGCACGGTGCTACATCCACCAGACATACGTCTGACAGATGAGAGGAACAACCGTTACGGCTGTGCCTCTTTCTCGCGGAGAAAGGGGCTTTTTTTGTGGGGAATATACCGAAAGGGGAAACAGACATGGCTTATCAACCATTTACAGAACAGACAGTCGTCGAGCACGTCAGAACGTTAGGGTTACTCGAAGATGGGGGCATCGCGCATTGCGAGGAGATCGGGGACGGCAACTTGAACCTCGTCTTCCGCATCCGTCAAGGCGAAACGAGCCTCATCGTCAAGCAGGCGCTACCGTATGCGAAAGTCGTCGGAGAGAGTTGGCCGCTCACACTTGAACGGGCGTGGATCGAGCAGCTCGCGTTGCGCGAATTCGCTAGCGTCGTCCCGCGTTTCGTCCCGGTCGTTCTCGGCAGTGACCGGACGCTCGCCTACACGATTTTAGAGGACTTGTCCGACTTTGATATCGTCCGGACGGGCTATTTGGAAGGGAAAACGTATCCTGAACTCGCCCGTCACATCGGTGAGTTTTTAGGACAGACGTTGTTTGAGACGTCAGACTATACGGCCGGCCCGATTGAGAAGAAGCGGAAAGAACGGGATTACTACAACCCGGAACTGTGCGACATCACTGAAAAACTGATCTTCACCGATCCGTACAAAGATGCCGAATCGAACAACATCGAAACCGCGCTCCGTCAGGACGTCGAAGCGCTTTGGCGTGACCAGAAATTGAAAGTGGAGGTCACGAAACTGAAAGTCGGTTTCGTCACGAAACACGACGCGCTCTTGCACGGAGACTTACATACAGGCAGTATCTTCGCGACGCAACAAGAGACGAAAGTCATCGATCCGGAGTTCGCTTTTTACGGACCGTTCGGCTTTGACATCGGGCAAATCGTCGCCCATTTGACGCTATCGACGTTCCATGACCCACTCAAACGGTTCGAACGGTTCACGGACGTATTGACGGTATGGGAGACGTTTGAGAAGACGTTCCGGACGAAGTTTGAGACGGCGGTCGAACCGTTCAACACGGACGGATTCGTCGATGAGCTACTTCAAACCATCTTTAGCGACACGATCGGCTATGCCGGATGCGAACTGATTCGCCGCGCCATCGGTCTCGCCGGAGTCGCTGACCTCGAGACGTTACCGGAAACGGTCCGGCTCGAGCGGAAACGGGAAGCGCTCACGCTCGGCACGACGCTCATTAAACAGCGCCACGATGTCCGGACAATCGATGAATTAGTGACGCTGTTAGCGGGGGTACGCGTATGACAGTCCAAAACATTCGCTTCGACCCGAACCGGGACGAGCTCGTCATTTTAGACCAAACGTTACTGCCCCATGAAGAGCGGTACGTGACGATCGCGACGCTCGAACAGGCGGAGCACGCCATCGAGACGTTACAAGTCCGAGGCGCGCCGGCCATCGCCTATTTCGGCGCATTCGTGCTCGCGAAAGAAGCGGTCCGCCTCCAGGATGACCCGGACTTCACACGCCGGCTCGACCTCGTCGGCCGTCGATTGATCGCGACCCGTCCGACGGCGGTCAATCTGCAAAACGTGATCGAGTCGCTTCTCGGATTCAACGTCGGAGACGACTTTGAAAGAATCGCGACTGACATCAAACATCGGGCCATCGCGCTGTTCGAGCGAGACGTCGACACGTATCGGGCCATCGGGGAGCATGCGCTCACGGTGCTGCCGGCAGGGGGGAACGTCTTGACGATCTGTAACGCCGGGGCGATCGCGACGTCGCGTTACGGGACTGCGCTCGCGCCGTTTTACGTCGGGAAAGAGCGAGGTATCGCGTTTAACGTCTTCGCTTGTGAGACGCGGCCGCTCCTCCAAGGGGCACGCCTGACCGTCTGGGAGCTCGACCGGGCCGACATCGACGTCACGCTCATCACCGACAATATGGCCGCTTGGACGATTCAGGCGAAAGGAGTCGACGCCATCATCGTCGGCGCTGACCGCATCACACGGACGGGTCACGTCGCCAATAAGATCGGCACGCTCCAGCTCGCCGTCCTGGCTAAACATTACGGGATCCCGTTTTACGTCGCGGCCCCGCACTCGACGTTTGATTTAACGGCGGACGATGTGATTCAAATCGAGGAGCGGAGCGCGCTAGAAGTGACCCATATCGGCGGACAACCGACGGCGCCGGTCGGGATCACCGTCTTTAACCCGGCGTTTGACGTCACACCGCCTGAACTGATCACCGGACTCATCACCGAAGCGGGCGTGTTCGAACCGACGGAGACGGACATCACACACCATGTAGGGGGAACGATTCACGTGTGAAACAGCAGCTCCGTGCTTGCCCGAACGATGAAGTGTGACCGTCTTGGTATGAGACGGGAAATGGCCATATCTTCTTGGTCGACAAAGGCACCGGGCAGCAGAAAAGCCCTCAGAATCTATCCTGAGGGCGCTTTTTGCGTTCTAATGCGATGAAGTCGAACGTACTCCCGTTCGTGTCTTGTTGAAACGAAGCCACTTGTCGAAACCCGCAAGCTTCATACACGCGAATCGCCCGCGCGTTGAACGTGGCAACCGACAAGGTGATACGATTTGGGTCGAACGTAGATTCGATGAAATCAAGAATCGAGGTGACGAACGCTCGTCCGGTCCCATTTCCGGTCAGACCTGGCTTCATGCCTAAACCGAGGTCAATCGTATCGGCGTCTGTTTGATGCACGCTAACAAAACCGACCAGTTCGCCATCGTTCGTGATGGCGAATACCGATTGCCCTCGTTGTTCGGTGTCTAAAAACTCGGCCAAGTCGTCTTCGTCAGCCTCCATATCGTAAAAAGCATACTTTCCTTCGTAATGCCAACTGAAGGCGATCATTTCGGCCTGCGCTTGTGTCATCAAAGCGAACTTATATGTCATAGTGATTTCCTCGTTTCAAAAGGATGGATAGGTGCTACACTTTCGATAGTACCATCAATTCAAGAAGTGAGGTGACCACATGGGAATCAAACTAGATATGGTCGGCATCGTCGTCGAGGATATGAAGCGAGCGCTCGACTTCTATCGGCTGCTCGGACTGTCGATTCCAGCATCAATGAACGGGGAAGCGCACGTTGAAGTTGACGAAGGCGGCGTCCGGCTCGTCTTTGACACAGTCGAGGTGGCGGAGTCGGTGTATGGGGAATGGAAACCGGCATCGGGGCATCGGGTCGAGCTCGCTTTCCTGTGCGACAGCCGTGAAGCGCTCGATACACTGTTTGAAGCTATCTTCAAACAAGGATACGTGATTCATCGTGAGCCGTGGGACGCGTTTTGGGGACAACGTTACGCCATCGTCGTCGATCCGGACGGGAACCTCATCAGCCTATTCGCGTCATGACAAAACCCTCGCCGGAAAACTTGGCGAGGGTTTATTCGTCTCGGGTTTCGCCCCAAGAGCAGAGCGCCTTCATCGCTGGTTGCAGGCTAAACGCCTCCTCGGTGAGGGAGTATTCGACGTGGAGCTGTTTGTCGGTCGAATAGTCGTCGCGTCGGACCATGCCGAGCTGTTCGAGTTCGCGCAGTTGGTCGGTCAACACTTTGCGGCTGACGTCGGGGATGGCGCGCTGAATCTCCGAGAAGCGGCGCGGGCCGGTCTCGAGCGTGCAGTACACTTGTGGACGCCATTTACCGCCGATGATGTCGAGCGCCTTGTTGACGGGGAACGGGGTCGTCATGTTCAGTTCGCCTCGCTTTCGGGTAGTTACTTCAATGTGCGTACTTTTTTTCTTGCTACGATGAAGGTATCTTATCGTTATCGACCCAAATGAGCAACCAAAAAGGAGCGGATCAATTTGACTTATCCACGTACATTCTCACATATCGGGCTATCAGTCCCCAGTGTGACGGAAGCAGTGAAGTTTTATGAAGACGTGATGGGCTGGTATACGATCATGCAACCGTCGGACGTCGTTGAGGATGACTCACCGATCGGCGTCATGTGCACCGACGTGTTCGGCCCGGGCTGGGGCAAGTTCCGCATCGCCCACATGTCGACCGGTGACAAGATCGGCATCGAGCTGTTCGAGTTCCCGAACAACGAGAAACCGGAGAATAATTTCGAGTTTTGGAAAACAGGCATCTTCCACTATTGCGTCCAAGACCCAGACATCGAAGGGCTCGTCGAGAAGATTGTCGCCCACGGTGGCAAACAACGGATGCCGATCCGCGAGTATTACCCGGGCGATAAGCCGTACCGGATGGTGTACTGTGAAGATCCGTTCGGCAACCTCGTCGAGATCTACTCGCATTCGTATGAACTGACATATTCGGAAGGAGCGTACTAATCATGAAAGCATGGCTACTTGAACAACCTGGCCTAGATAATATGAACCTCGGGGACATCGAACGACCGACCCCGGGAGCGGGCGAACTGCTCATCAAAGTCGAAGCGGTCGCCTTGAACCCGGTCGACTATAAAGTCGGCACGAACGGCAACCCGAACTGGGCATACCCGCACATCCTCGGCGTCGACCTCGTCGGCGAAGTCGTCGAAGTCGGCTCGAGCATCGCCAACATCATCACCGGCTCACGCGTCGCCGTCCATACGAGTCTCGCGAACAACGGAGGCTTCGCCGAGTACGCTGTCGTCGACGCCCGTGCTTGTGCCGTCGTACCGCAAGACGTTAGCGACGAAGCGGCAGCAGCCATCCTCTGTGCTGGCATGACGGCGTATGAAGCGGTCATGCAGAAGCTGAACACGCGCGACAAAGAGACGATTCTCGTCCACGCCGGAGCGGGCGGGGTCGGCGGCTACGCGATTCAGCTCGCGAAAAAGCTCGGTCTCAAAGTATTCACGACGGCATCGCCGGAAAACTTTGATTGGGTCACATCACTCGGTGCCGACGTCGCAATCGACTACAACGTCGAGGACGTGACGGAACGAATCATGGAACTGACGGACGGCCGTGGTGTCGATCTAATTTTGAACACGGTCGGCCGCGACGTGGCGACAGCCGATCTCGATCGCCTCGCCTTCAGCGGACAGCTCGCTCATATCGCCGGTCCGCCTGACATGTCGAACATGAAAGGGTTCACGCTGTCACCATCGATCCATGAAGTCGCCCTCGGTGCGGCCCATGCGAGCGAAGACGAGCGCGCGATTCGCAACTTGGCGTATATGGCCGAGGAATTGATGAAACTGCTCGAAACGGGTGAACTGAACGACCTCGTCACCGACGTGTTGCCGTTCGACCGCTTGAAAGACGGACTCGAACAGCTCCAGACGCGGAAAGTACGCGGCAAGTTGATTGTCCGCGTACGCGACTAAATCTTGGCCTCTTGTCTCGTGGCAAGGGGCTTCTTTTGGAGGGGATGGCATGGATTTACGGACGTCGTATCAACAGACGACGCATCAACTGAGCGGGCACGGGAAACGGAACGTCGGCGTCTTACAGCGCGCGTTTGAGCAAGCCGACCCGGAGCAAACGAGCGACCATTATGGGACGGGCGAGGTCATCGAACAATTCGAACAAAAGCTCGCCACGCGGCTCGGGACGGAAGCCGCCGTTTTCTTTCCGAGCGGCACGATGGCACAACAGATCGCCTTACGCATCTGGTCGGACGAGACAGGGAATCGAAGCGTCGCCTATCACCCGCTCTGTCACTTGGAGATTCATGAACAAGACGGACTGAGACAGCTGCATCACCTCGAGCCGCTTTTGATTGGGGGCGCGGACCGCTTGATGACGCTTGAAGAAGTGGAGGCGTTGCCGGACGTCGCTTGCCTGTTGGTCGAGTTGCCGCAACGTGAGCTCGGCGGCTATTTGCCGCCGTTTGATGAGCTTGAAGCGATCAGCCGGCACTGCCGGGAGCGGGGGGTTCATCTGCATCTCGATGGGGCCCGCCTGTTCGAGACGTTGCCATATTATGAGAAGACGGCCGAAGAAGTGTGCGCCTTGTTCGATAGCGTCTACGTCTCGTTCTACAAAGGGATCGGCGGTGTCGCCGGGGCGATTTTAGCCGGACCGAAAGCGTTCTGTGACGAGGCAAGAATCTGGAAACGGCGCTATGGCGGCGACTTGATCGGCTTATACCCGTACATCATCCCGGCCGACTACTACTATGAGCTCAGGAAAGACCGAATGGGAACGTACTACGAACATGCCAAAGCGCTCGCAACCCGGTTCAATGCGCTCGACGGCGTCTGGACGACGCCGGATGTGCCGGTGACGAACATGTTCCATCTTCACATGAACGGGGACGCAGAAACCGTCTCGAATTGGATTAAACGTGTTCAAACGGAGACAGGCATCGGCATCACTGGGTACGTCGTGCCACATGACGGCTATTGTTCGACCGAGATCAGTGTCGGGGATGCATTTTTAGACATCGATACGTCTCGGCTCGACAAGTTGTTCGAGGTACTCTCCCATCAACAATAACAAAAGCCCTGAAGAAACAATCGTTTCGACAGGGCTTTTGTTGAGGAACGATGCTTATGCAGCCTCAAGTTTGGATGCGTTTTTTCGTAGTGAAAGGTGTTTGACCGACAGTGTGATGAGCCATTGGATCGTCTTCGCTTGGACGAATACGAGCGGTGACAAGATGACGTAGTGCATCAGACTGTGCGCTGTGATGAAGTCGTTTTGAACGAGTCCCCAGTGGACGAAGAACATGCCGAGGACGACGTAGGCGACACCTGGGCAGATGAGGCCGAAGCTCGCCGCGCCATCAGGCTGTTCGTTGAAATAGTCTAGACGACGCAATACACGGAATCCGATCAAGCCGACGGCAGTGCTCGCCATGAACAGGAAGCCGAGTACGACGAACAGTAGCGCCGTGTTGACATGTGTCTCGAGTAGCCGGTGCGACACCATCGAATAGATTCGAACGAACGTGATTCCAGTGAGCGTGAAGATCGGAATCAGTAACCAGACGGTCGGTGCGCCAGGTTTGGCCAGACCTTTCGCCAATACGGCACGTAAACTCATACCGCCGAAGAAGAGGAGGATACCGCTGACGAGCGCTAAGAACAAGAGGGAGGCGACCGTCGATGTGACATAGACCCATGGTGTCGTCGACATCGCGGCAGGGCTCGCTAAACCGACAGCGACCATGACAAACGCGAACGCTCCTAAAAATTGTCCGAATTGATTTAAGTTGTCGACCGGAAATTTACCGTGCGCCATAACGTTGGAGATGTACTGAACATAAAGCACGAGCGCGTAGACGCCGATTGCCAAGAATGCGAGCAAGGCGAACGGGAAGAGTGATTGGACGTTGGCCCATAGTCCAGGGACGAACAAGGCGCCGAGAATGAACACGACATTGACGCTCATCGCGTATGTAAGCGGTTCGGCCATGACCGCCACTTCACCCGGAGTGCCTTTGAGAGCCTGATAAGCCGACGTTCGCTTGTACGTGTGGAACGAGCGGACGTTCCAAATGAGCAGGCGGAAATGGTTCACCGCGAGCGCCAAGATGATGAAGGAGACAGCGACAACGAGAATTTGCGCAGTTCCTCCTTTCTCAAACGTGGCCCGCAAATGATCGAAATGGGGGAGTGGTGAATCCGGATGCGGAATCAAAAACATGAAATACATAAAGAACGAGACGGCGAGCCCGCCGTTACCGAGTGCTGATAAGAAGTAGAGCGGATGATAAGGTCGTTGTGTCATTGTGAAAAAGTCCTCCTAAAAAAATCAGATAACCAATTTATACCCCCTATGGTATAATGGAGTCAATACTTTCCTCGTCAAATGAGGGGAATCCCCTATGCCGTTTTGATGAGGAAATCATGTCGGGCGAAGTGATTTAACTCACAGGTTGGCCTGGGAAAACAACTGGGGGACTTCATGACTAGATGACGACGATCATAGTTGCGTCCTATAGTCCGGGAGAAATTGAGGGACTTCCCCTATATAAGTTGTATGCGCTTTCAACTATGCTGAAGGCGTGGGTAAGTTCACTTAATTGACATAATTTTGTCGGTCATCTACGGAAACGAAAGGGGAATTGCTTTATGCGTACTCATTATCGAGTTGTCATCGTCGGAGCCGGCACCGGAGGGATTAGCGTCGCTGCTCGCCTGCTTCGTGAAAAACATCATTTAGCCGATGAGGTTTTGCTGATCGACCCTGAAGAGAAACACTACTATCAACCACTTTGGACGCTTGTCGGAGCCGGTGCCGCGAAAAAAGAAGAGTCGGAGCGAGACATGGCGACACTCATCCCAAAAGGTGCGAAATGGCTTCAGGACAAGGTAGTCAGCTTCGATCCGGAAGCCAATCAAGTCGAGACGGCTGTCAACGGGACGATTTATTACGACTACTTGGTCGTCGCGTCGGGGATTGAGATCGATTGGGGTCGGATCAAAGGGTTGGAAGCAGCGCTTGGGACGAAACAAGTATGTAGCAACTACTCGTATCAACACGTCGACTACACGTGGGATACCCTTAGGGGTTTTGAGGGCGGTACCGCGTTGTTCACGCACCCAGCATCACCTGTGAAGTGTGGCGGGGCCCCGCAAAAAATTATGTATATGGCGGAAGACTACTTTGTGAAAACAGGTGTCCGCGATAATAGTAAAATCGTCTTCGGATCGGCCAATCCGGCTATCTTTGACGTTGCCAAATATCGGACGGCGCTCGAAAAAGTACTCGAACGAAAACGGATTGACACACATTTCCGTGTCAATTTAATTGAGATTAAAGCAGACGACAAAGTCGCTGTCTTTGAACAGTTAGATAGCGGTGAAACGTTCGAGGTAGGCTATGACATGATTCACGTCACGCCACCGATGCAAGCACCGACATTCATTCGAGAAAGCAAGCTTGCCGATGCGGGCGGATGGGTCGATGTCGATATGTACACGCTTCAACATAAACAGTATAAAAACGTCTTCGGACTCGGTGACTGCACGAATGTACCGACATCGAAGACCGGGGCCGCGATTCGGAAACAAGCACCCGTCGTCGCTAAAAATGTGGGTGACCTCATGTATGGCCAAGTTCCGGTCGCGTCGTATGACGGCTACTCGTCTTGCCCGATCGTCACAGGCTACAATAAGCTCATCTTGGCCGAGTTCGATTACGAGAAAGTACCACAAGAGTCGATGCCGTTCAATCAGGCGAAAGAACGCCACAGCATGTACATCTTGAAAAAAGACTTTCTTCCAGTCATGTATTGGAACGGGATGTTGAAAGGGACGATGTGAGAAAGGGGGAGAAGACGATGGAACGTACAACAACGAAAGAACAGACATTAGAATCTGTGTTGACGCGGCCGGACGTCGAGCAAGCGCTCGTCTCCCTCGTCGAACGATTGCCCGAGATTGAGAAGTCGCTTCGCCGCCTCGAAGATGCCGTCGATTTCGGGATGGCGACGATGAATGACCAGCAAGTGAGACAAAAAGTCGATACGCTCCTCGACTCATCGAATTTACAGGTCGAGACGCTCGAGGCGGCGGTCAAGCTCGCCGAGAAGTTGCCGATGTTGCTCCAGGTGACGAACCAGCTTGAACAAGTGCTCGCTTTCGCACAAGACGTCTACGGGGACGAGCAGACACGAGAACTGATCGGTCAACGGGTCGATGAATATGTCGCACCGGTAAAAGAGAAAGCCGACGCCACGCGCACGATGCTCACCGAAATCCGGGCACGGGCCGAACGCGACGACCGCAACATCACGTTGTTCTCGCTCGTTCGTTGGCTGAAAGAGCCATCGGTCCAGCACGGCCTCAAGTATATGCAGGCGACGGTCGAAGTATTGTCCGAACAAACAAAAAAATAATGAACCGGTCCGGACGTGAATGCATCACGTCCGGTTTTTGTATGATCAAATAGTTGGCAATGATTACCCACGGGGGTATGATGGAGGAAATGAGAAAGCAGACAGAAAGGAGGGGGCGGATTGGCACTTCAAGATTTTGAACGCCAGATTTTAAATGTCTTAAAAGACGCGGTCATCGTGATGGACCATGATCGAAACATCATCACGATGAACGAGGCGGCCGAACAATTGACCGGGTGGCGGCTAGGAGAACCTGTCCCGTACTGTTCATTTTGTCAACGACGTGAAATCGGTCTGGACGAAGATCGATGCTACTTGATTCAACATGAGCGTTCCCCGTACTTCACGTCAGAGATGCCGACATATTCGGGAAAGATGGTCGACGTGGAGATGAATACGGCGCGAATCTTGAACGATCCGCTATCGGGTGCGACGTACTATTTGCTCGTGCTTCGCGATTTTACGGAACGCAAGCGCCGGGAAGCGCATGCGCTCCGCGAACAGATGGTGCGGGAATTGATTCGAGCCCGGGAGGAAGAGCACGAAAGGCTCGCCCAAGAACTCCACGACGGGGTCGGTCAATCGTTGTTCAGCATCGCCCTCGCCCTCGGTGCGCTCCAGTCCGATGTATCCGACCCAGACAAGAAAGACTACATCGAATCCGTACTCGCCGAAGTGGGCCGACTGATCGACAACGTGCGCGGCTATTCGAAACAACTGCGCCCGATCGAGCTGGATCAATTCGGGCTCGGTTCGGCGTTGAACGTGTTAGTTGACAGTTTTGCCACCAGATACCCGCTCGTCACGTTTCGGACCGACATTCGTTTAGCTGACCGCTATGAGCGCGTCATCGAAATCAACGTGTATCGCATCGTCCAAGAGGCGCTCGTCAATAGCATGAAGTATGCACAGGCGAGTACGATCGACTGCCGCATCGTCGAGCATGACGGACAAATCGATGTGCTGTTTAAAGATGACGGGAACGGGTTCGATCAACAACGAGTGGCGAAAGGATTAGGGCTTCGTCATATGGAAGAACGGGCGAAAACGATTCACGGTACGTTTACACTCGAATCAGTCATCGGACAAGGCACTGAAATTTCAGTGTCCGTTCCGATTGAGCGAGGTCGCTATGACACCGATTGATGTGCTGATTGTCGATGACCACGAACTCGTCCGGCGTGGATTGAAGTTGATGTTTCGTCCCTATAAAGACATCAACGTTGTCGGGGAAGCGGCCGAAGGGACGACGGCCATCCAGGAAGCGATGCGGACGATACCGGACGTGATCTTGCTCGACATCACGATGCCGAACGGACTCGACGGATTTATGACGGCAAAAGCGTTAGCGCAAGAAGTACCGACCGCCAAAGTCATCCTGCTCACGATGCACGATGAGGAGCTTTACATCAAACGCGCGCTCGAGCTCGGTGTGCCCGGCTATTTATCCAAAAATAGTGATCCGGCCCAGCTCGTCGACGGCATCAAGCAAGTGATGGAAGGGAAGCGTTACTATGCGACGTCTCTGTCGGAAGCGTTTATCGAGAAAGCAGCATCGCAAAAGACAGAGTCGGTGCTGACGCGGCGTGAGTCGGAAATTGTACGTTTGACAACGCTCGGTTACGGAAATATCGAGATTGGAGAGAAACTCGGCATCAGTCCGAAGACGGTCGAGAACCATAAAGGACGCGTCATGCAGAAACTTCAAATCAAGCATCGACACGAGCTCGTCCAGTTCGCGTTGAAAAATCGGTTGATCGACTACGACGGCTAGAAAGAGGGGAAGTTATGAAACTAGATTTAGAGAAGACGGTCGATTCACAGTACATTCAACAACACCTCGCCAACGAGCGGACGTTCCTCGCCTGGATCCGGACGGCCATCACCGTCATCGGGATCGGCTTCCTCGTGACGAACTTTCATTACTATCGAAGTGAGAACTTGAGCGGGGCCGAGCATCAACTGATCACGGCGATCGGCATCTTGTCGATCATCTTCGGTATCGCGACGATCCTCGTCGGGACACGGTCGTACTTGAAGAAAGTACACACGATCAACTCGCAGCAGTTCAAGTCGGCGAAGATGAGCCTCGTCGCGCTCGCCATCGGGATGGTGTTCATCTTCACACTCATCTTGATCGTCAGTTATTTTCTGTTTTAACAAAAAACCGTCCGCATCTCAACCGAGGTGCGGGCGGTTTTGGTTATCTCGAGACGAGGGCGTTGAGACGATCGAGTTGTGACGTGAAGCCTTCGATGTGCGATTTGACCGTTCCCATTTGACAGACCCCTCTCTAGAGAAAGTACGGTACACCGACTTGAAACGATGTAGTCCTTATTCCCGAATTGAGCATCCTTCCAACCTGGTTAGTCAAACAACAAATCGAGCACCGTCTCGCCGATGGGACGTTCTTTCCCTTCGTACGGGAAGGAATGGATATGGATGGCCGGGTTGAAGTTCAATTCGATGATGCCGTAGTCATTTTCTGCGTCAAGCGACGGGATCATCATATCGACGCCGCAAATCGTGGCACCGATCGCTTTCGCCGAATCGACCGCGACCTGTTTATAAAAGTCAGAGATTTGGTCCGTATAGTCGATACTGTCGCCACCTGTGCTAATGTTCGAGTTCTCGCGCAAGAAGACGCGTTCGCCGTCAGCGAGGACGCTGTCAGGAGTTTTGCCTTGCGGACGCAGGAACGACACGACGATGTCGTCGATCTCGATCTTCTCGAGCGGTGTCTTATAGCCTTTGCCGCGGAGCGGGTCCTCATTTTTCTTCGCAACGAGCTCGCGGATCGTCGAGACACCGTCCCCGGTCACATTCGCCGGGACGCGGTGCAAGATGCCGGCGACCTTATCACCGATGACGAGGAAACGATATTCTTTCCCCGGTAAAAACGTCTCGAGCAAGACGACGTCGTCGAACGTGTTGGCATGACGGAACGCCTCGAGCGCCTCGTCGAGCGTCGTCCCGTCTTTGAAGATGTGGATGCCGATCCCAAAGTTCGTCGATTTCGGCTTCAGGACGATCGGCTGAGCGGAAAACGCGGACCAGACGTTACGCAAGTCGTCTTCACTGCGCAACTCGACACCCCCAGGGACGTGGATGCCGTGTTCGGCGAGCACATGTTTTGTCACCGTCTTGTTTTCCATCATCAGCACCGACACGTAGTTATCTTTCGACGTTTTCGTCGCTTGTCTGACGTACTCGACCCGATTGCCGTGTCGAAGACGGATAAATTGGTCGTCCCGGTCGACGACATCGACCGCGTAACCTCGTTTTAAGGCCGACTTCATCAAAACTTGCGTCGACAGTTCCATGTCCGTATAGCCGTGCATCCGGAACCGGTTGGCGAACGCATCTTCATAATACGTCTCGGCTTGGCGGAGTGACCAGGTCGTGTAGCCTTCGTCGGTCATGACTTTTGTCAAACGGGCCGAGTAGGTCGCTTCGACGTTGTCAATCCGTTCCCGGACGGACGCGAAGACGTCAGAAAAACCGAGGTCGTGTTGCGCGTTGAACGACTCGATGTCAGCGACGAGGTCACGGGCGAACGTTTGCAGCGCGACCGGCTCGCCATCACGTTCGAGGACGAGTGACGGCGATAGGCCCTCTTTGGCGACAAGCTGTTGGTTACGGAACGCCTCAGCTTGCCAGTCCGCAAAGTCAGTCTCGTCTTTCAACGCTAAATAGAGCAAGAAGACGTGCAGGAATCGCAAATCATCGAGTGCGATACCGGTCTTCTCGAACGGATTGAGGTCGATGTTGCGAATCTCGATATAATCGATGCCGTTCTTCTCGAGCCGGTCGAGGTCATTTCCGCCGCGGGACGTCTTCAGTCGAATCGGCGAGTACAGCTCGTTCGGGTTGGCGATGTCGCCCTTGGCGATCATACGGCGGACGCTACTCGCATAGTCTGGGAGCGTCGCATAGTTCGGATAGAGCGGTTCGACGTTCGTATAACCGCAGTCACTATTCCGGTACGACAGTGCCGTCGTATTCGAGTAGACGTCCTCGTTCAACGCCTGCATTTGGCTGACGCAACGTTCCTCGTAGCTCGTATGGACGGCGGGCGTTCCGCCGAGCAAGTAGACGGCGAGCCAGCGCAGGCGCAAATAGTTGCGGACGAGCTTCAAATAGAGCTCGTTTTTGAAGCGGTCATATTGCTTGGGCGACCCTTCATATAACGCGGCGATCAACTCGTCCGAGAACGAGAAGTTGAAATGGATGCCGGAGATGAGCTGTTTTTTCGCCCCGTACTTTTGAAGCAGATGTTCACGGTAACGGCCGGCCTCAATACCGGAACTGCCGAAGTCGGCGAGCGGGATGACGCCGCCGTCCGGCAACGGGCACGGCATCGACTGTGGCCAAAGCCGCTCGTCGCCGATATTTAGCGCCGTGATGTCATACAGCGTCTCTAAAAAGTTATGTGCCGCTTCGACGGTCGGGAACGTCGGCGTGATCAGTTCGATCTGGCTCTCGGAAAAATCGGTCGTAATATACGGGTGCGTCGCTTTGTCACCGAGACGTGACGGATGTTTCGTCACGGCGAGCGTCCCGTCTGTTGTCACACGTAGCATTTCGCGTTCGATGGCGAACCGTCCGCTCGTGAGAAGTTGCTTGGATAATTGCTTAAATCGCTTCTGCAAGTGAAGTCACTTCCTTTTTCTTTAGTCGAACAAATAGTGCCGAGACGAGCCCTTTAACGATGCTCGAGATGGCGATGCTCCACCAGATGGCGTCGATGCCGAGATACGGCTCGAGGAGGATGGCGAGCGGGATCCTAGCGACGGTGAAGACGATAGAGATCATCGCCGGGATCTTCGGTAGCCCGAGTCCTGAGAAATAACCGTTCCCGATCATCTCGAGCGAGGCGAAGATGAGGGAGACGCTGATGATACGTAAATAGCTGGCCCCGATTTCGATCGTAGTCGGATCATCGACGAAGGCGCGGATGAGCACGTCCGGGAAGAAGAGAAATACGAGCGTGATCAGCCCGGTATAGAGCATACCGAGGTGCGTCGTCACGCGATACCCTTCGTGCACCCGTTCAATCTGTCGGGCGCCGATATTTTGGCCGGTATAGCTCGCGATCGCCCCGTTCAGTCCACCGATCATCATGTAGGCGATCGACTCGATCTGTAGGCCGATGCGCTGGGCGGCGATCGCTTCCGTCCCGTAGGATCCGATCATGCGGGCGAGAAGAATGCTGATGACGGTAAAGAGGACGCGTTGTGTCGCCATCGGGAAGCCGAGGCGAACGATCTCTGTATAGTCCGCGCGAACGGGTTCGACCGTCTCGTCCCAGTCAAAGAGCGCGCGAGCCCGATGCCAGAAGAAGCCGAACATGACGGCGTTGGCGACGAGTGTCGCCAGACCGGCCCCGAGCACGCCGAGACCGAGCGGATAGATGAAGAGCGGCGACAAGATCATGTTGAGCGTGACCCCGGTCGCGTTGATCCGCATCGCCGTCGTCGTATTGCCGAAACCGCTGAATATGCGGGCGTACAGCAAGTTGAAGAACGAGAACAATAGCATCGGTGCGCTGACGAGCAAGTAGCTGTAAGCGAGCCGCTCGACGTCAGGGGCGTTCATATTCAAAAAGCCGATCAGCGTCTGACCAAAGGCGACGAGGAGCGTCAAGAAGAACAGGCCGAGGACGAGGTTACCTCGTTTTCCGGCCTTGACGTAGCGTTGGATCAACTGTTGGTCCCGCCTGCCGACGGCTTGCGACACTTTGATGCCGGCGCCGACGACAAGTAACGACTGAATCGCCTGGCCAAGCATAATATAAAAACTGGCCGCACCGATACTGGCGACGGCGTCGCTACCGAGCGCACCGACCCAAAACATATCGACGAGACTATACGTGAACTGTAAGAGCGAACTGCCGACGAGCGGAAGAGCGAGCGCCAAGATGACGCTCTGCACACGTCCGGTCGTCAAATCGACGGTTTTCACAAGACAAGACTCCTTCAACAAATTAGTATATAACCATTTAGTTATATATAAGCACGACGAGACAAAATTGGCAATCAAGACGCCCGACTCGACGAAAAATCGACACAAAAAAAGGGATTCGAGGTGAATTCCTTACGTCGTGTAGACACGGATTCAAGTCGCCATGTAAACGAGCGTCGAGGCGAGCGCGTAAATCGGGTAGGTAGGGAACGCGTCTTCGAACAGCGGATAGATTATCAAGATGACGTCACATGAGCTATATGCCCAAAAAATCTTGAAGCGATGGTGGTAACCACTATACAAAGCGCAGTCACGTTTGAGAGTCACCTGTACAACAAAAGCCGGCGGACTAAATGTCCGTCGGCTTTTGTACGCCAAGTAGCAGTGCGAGTTCATTCGTCCGGTTCGCCATAAGGTCGGCGATCGTGTAGCGGTCGAGCACGTGCAGGAAAGCGAGCATCGCCTCGTTCAAGACGCTCCGGAGGTCACACGCCGGTGCGATGACACAGCGACCTTCGCCGAAGCATTCGACGAGCTCGAGCGGCTCCATCGTCCGGACGACGTCACCGACGTTGATGTCTTCCATTGGGCGGGCGAGCCGGAAACCGCCGCCGCGGCCGCGGACCGATTCAAGATAGCCGTGTTTGCCGAGCTCATAGACGACTTTCATGACGTGGTTCTTTGAGATTTGATATTGGTCAGCCACTTCTTGGATCGTCACGAGACGATGGGAGAAGGTGGCGCTGTACATTAATGTTCGGAGTGCGTAGTCGCACGTTTGCGTGAGCCGCATGATCGTTCACCTCTTATCCGTCCATTGTACAGGACATTCCTCGAAAGCGCGATGTCCGGAGATGTGAAAAAAACGTGGCGAAATCGAGGCGAAAAGTTGAACTTCGTTTTAAACAAGTATTTTATATATTGCTTTTGGCGTGATGAAACTCACATAATAAATGTGTACTTTCAAAAAGGGGGAACTATTTATGTTAGATCAACAAACGATTGAAATTGTCAAAGCGACGGCACCGGTCTTGAAAGACCACGGTGTCGCCATCACAAGTCATTTCTATAAGCGCATGTTCGCAAACAATCCAGAAGTTCGTCAGTTCTTTAACCATACGAACCAACAACGCGGCCGCCAGCCAGAAGCGCTCGCCAACGCCGTCTACGCGGCCGCCGTCCATATCGACCGTCTCGAAGCGATCTTACCGGCGATCCAACCGGCGCTTCATAAACATAAAAGCTTGAACATCCGCCCGGAACACTATCCGATCGTCGGCGCTAACTTGCTCGGCGCAATTCAAGACGTTCTCGGAGAGGCGGCGACGCCTGAGATCATCGAAGCTTGGGCAAAAGCGTACGGTGTCATCGCCGACGTCTTCATCTCGCTCGAGAAACAAATGTACGCCGATGCACCATGGGTCGGCTTCAAGCCGTTCACGGTCGCTGAAGTCATCGAAGACACGCCGGAAGTGAAACGGTTCCGTCTTGTCGCGAACGACGGTGTCGTTGGTGTGGCCATCCCGGGCCAGTACATCTCAGTCCAAGCCCGCATCGAGGGTGAAGATATTCTACACCACCGTCAATACAGCGTCGTCGAGACGACAGAAGACGGCTACTGGATTGCGCCGAAAGCGGAAGGGCTCGTCTCGAACTGGCTTCACGAGCAAATAGTCGGTACAGAGATTCCGATGAGTGCGCCAGCAGGCGAGTTCACGATGGAAGACACGGACCGTCCGCTCACGCTCGTCGCTGGCGGGATCGGTATCACACCGCTGTTCAATATGGCGAAGACGGCGCTCCGTCAAGGTCGCTCGGTCACACTATTACACGCCGTCCGCAGCACGAACCTCCGTCCGCTCGGTGAAGAGCTCGACGAACTCGTGAATGAGGGACTTCAGCTCATCACACACATCGATGAGGTGTCTGGCTGCATGAGCGCGACACAGCTTACAGCACTCGATGTCGACGGTCATGACGTCTATACGTGCGGCCCGACCGCGATGATGGAGACGGTCGTCCAAACGATTCCACAAGCGCGTTACGAGTTCTTCGGTCCATCGGCCGTGCTCGCCAAAGCATAAGAAAAGACGATTGCCGCAGCAACCGTCTTACAACCGCCGATAAGATGTCGGCGGTTTTTTTAGTACGTCAAACTCGCGGCGACGATGATGCCGACGACGAGCGAGGCCGAGAACAGGCTGACACCGACGGCGAGGTTGCCGTTTTCGACTTCTTTCTCCAAGTTCACGCCAGGCGTGAGCACGTACTCGAACGTCCAAAAGGCGAGCACTTGGGCGAGGATCCCGACGAGTCCCCAGATGAAGGCGTCGAGCAGGTTGACGCTGTTCGCCCACACTGTGTAGATGACGATGGCGAGGCCGAGCGCTTTGCCCCAAAGTTTGAGGGCGACGGCGACGTTGCCAGCTTTGATGAGTTTGCGTTCTGAATATTTTGTCGTCAGGGCGAACACGACGAGTCCTGCTAAAATAAGTCCGAACCCGGTACCGAGGTGAGCCAGGAAGCTCAAGATTGAATCGAGCGTGATAAATGTCATGTGTTAATCTCCTTCGTGAGTTGGTGTGCCGATGGCTAGGTAGTAGGACTGGTTGTTCGTGATCATGCTTCCGGCCCGGGCGCCGAGCGCCGACGGGTGGCCGTTCAGACAAAAGCAGCCGATCATGTAGTGCGTCGCAAGCGGACCGTTGACCGTGTTCGTCGTTCGTGTCGGCAGCTCGATGAATTGTTGATACACCGCGGTTTCTGCGGCATATGTCTGCAGCACTTCTTTATGGAACGGGACGCCGTCTTCGGCATACAAAATGACCGAGTCGCCTTCACGTCCGAAGGCCGGTTTTTGCACGTAAGCGCTCTGGCCTAAAAATGGGTCCGCCTCGAGATAAGTCGGTAACAAGTGAGTCTGGATGATGTCGCGCTCCGCTTCGTCAAAATATGTATCCGTCTCATACAGTTCCCAAATGAGCGCTTGGACGCCTTTGGACTGCATGAGAAACGCGGACAGCGGGTTGAGGAGCGACACGTGCTTCGCTTGATTCAACTCGAGCAGCCGGATGCCGATCAAGTCGCCGTTCGGCGCCCGGTCGTCGACCAAGTGCTCGATCGGATACGTCTGGCGGTACAAGACGTCGATCCGTTCGCCCGACGGGGTATAGACGCCGTCCACGTCGACGAGCAACTGATTGAGCGGGACGAACTCTGACGGCAAGTCGAGCGTCTCTTGGAGGAAGCGGGTCGTCCATTTGTCCTCGATGTTGTCGTCGTGTGACGTGAAGACGATTTTTGGTGTCCCGTCGCGATTTAATCGTTGCCACGCCGCGATGACGGCTTTACGGAGTTCGGTCTTCAGCTCGGCTGTCGCGTCCGCGTTCGGGTCGTTCAGCCCGAACTCGGTCGTCACATACCGGTTCACATCGAACAGTTCTTTGATGAACGTCGGCGTGTCGGCGTTGAACTCCATCAGTTTGATCACACCGTCTTTGACAATCCAGTCATACCGGCCGATGATCGTCTCTTGCGGGAGCGCTTTGTCACGCAAGAACGGCAAGCTCGCCTCCGGATAACCGAGCAGACGGAGCGTCTCGTCTGGGAGCGTCCGCAACAATCGATTCGTTTTCCGGAAGATGGTGTCGACGGCGCGCGTCGCTTCCTGGATGCGATCGACCTCGTCTTGCGTGTAGACGAGGCAATCGTAGAGTGCATATTCTTCATCGTTCAAGTCGGGCCAAAAGTAAGGGATTTGGCCGAACAAGTCATGCCGATTCATCCCCCGAAGCCGCCTTTTGAGCCGCTGCCGAGTCCCGAGTTTGACCCTGAATTCGACCGGTTCGGCGTGATGCTGCTCGCGCCACCGTTCGAGCGGTAGTTTTTATAAGCGGACGAGTTTTTTAGCGAACTCTTTGAATTGAACAGACTGCCGAGTAAGAAGAAGCTCCCGAAGTGCGGGGACCGTCTGTCGTCGCAGTAATATGATTCCGTTTCATCGTCCCATTCCCAGTCGTCACACTCATAGCCGGTCGGCTCTTCCGGTAACGTCGCTTGTTGCGTTTCGTCCGTACCACACGCCGCGAGTGACGCTGTCAAGACGGCGGCCGAGAGACCGCTTAAAATCTTCTTGCTTGTTTTCATGTTGTTTCCTCCAGTGTATAGCCAGTCGGGGTGACATAGATGACGTAGACGCCACGGTCCTCGTCCGTCTCGGCCGAGTCGCGCGCATATTCGTTTCCGGCGACGTATAAATACTCGCTACCGAGCATGGCGAGCGCGTCAAGGTGACGGTCGACGAAGTACGCTTCGAGCAGCGGGTTGTCGAACCGGTCGTCGAGCGTACGAATCTCGACTTTGATGTCGTCAGTTGCTTTCTTATCAACAGGTCCTTCCGTGTACCGGTCGACGTAAATCAAGAAATATTGGTCGCCTTCGAGTGCGGACGAGCGTTGTTTGTACGTCATGCCGTCTTTGACGAAAAATTCGCATTCGCGTCTAGCAAGTACTTCATCAAGCCCGAGCGATGTATAATGGTAAAGTGGCTCGAACGAGATCTCATTTTTATAGAGTCGGTATTCTAAAACGATGGAGTCCATAGGTCAGTCCTTTCTTTTTTTCTTTCTATACGGAACCGAACGCAAACTAGTTTCGTAAATCAATTGAGTTGTCTCTAGTATATAGGAGAAAGGGAGTGATTTCAGTGCATATCTTTTTTCGAGTGTGGCGCGGGTTATCGAAATTATCGTTTCTGAACGTCGTGTTGGCATCGCTCGTCATTATTTTGACCGGTACCGTCCTCGGCTACTGGCTCGAGCCGGAGACGTTCCCGTCGATGTTCGATTCGTTCTGGTGGACGATGACGACGCTGACGACGGTCGGTTATGGTGATTTCTTCCCGTCAACGGTTGCCGGGCGTTGGCTCGGCATTTTCCTGTTCCTGTTCGGGATCGGGATTATCGGGGCTTTGATCGGAAAACTCGTTGAGGTCGGTGCGACGTTTCAACGTTTAAAACGGGAGGGAAAGCTAGTGTATCGAGGAGAAGGGCATTACGTCTATATCGGTTGGTCGCCGAAGACGAAGAAAGCGATCGACGAGGTGCTCAGCTATGAGCCGAAGGCGGAGATCGTCTTGATCGACCAATTGAAAGAAGAACCGTACGATCATGACAACGTCCATTTCGTCCACGGTGACCCGTCCGATGAGGCGGTGCTCCTGCAGGCGAACATTTTGAAAGCACGCCGGGTCGCCATCTTCGCGGATGCGCGGATCAGCGAGACGTTGCTCGCCGACGGGAAGTCGCTATTGATCGCGTCAGCCGTCGAGGCGCTGTCGTCGGAACGAAATGTTGACCTACATACGGTCGTCGAAGTATGCGAAGAGCGGAACATTTCAAAGTTCAAACACGTGCGCATCGACGACTTTATATTGGCGAACGATTCGGTGTCGCTCCTCATGGCGAAAGCGACGTTACAGCCGGGCACGACATCGATTTTCCGGCAACTGCTCAGCAAGCAGTCCGGTGGCAACATTCAAGCGCTCGCGCCGAGACCCGAGTGGGCGACGGTCCGGGACGCTGTCGAAAACTTGTTGCGCCAGGGCGTCACGTTGATTGCCGTCAACGACCGTCTCGATTTCGCGACGGCGCTCGACACAACGCTTGAGCCGAACGACACGCTCTACATCGTCTGTCATGACGATGCGTGGGAACGTCTAAAGCAAGGAGGAATTTGATGCATAACGGAACGTTTATCCGCAAGATGACACGTATGCAAAACGTGCAACGATGGGACGAATACGCGCCGCACTATCACGATAACGCGGCGAGCCATAGCTTCCGTGTCGCCGTCTTCAGTTTGATCGCGGCCTATTATGAAGAGAACAATGGACAGGACGTCAACTTGCTCGATGTGCTCGGCAAGGCGCTGTTCCACGATATGAACGAGGTGCAGACCGGCCCGATCATGCACCGGACGAAAAAAGAGCCGACGCTCAAAGAACATATCGAACGGATGGAACGGACGGCGAGCCTTGGGTTAGTCGACTTGTTGTCACAGTCGCTCCGGCCGCACTTTTATCGTTTTCTCGTCGAGGCGGAGGATGATTCGTTCGAAGGCCGGATTGTCGACGGGATCGATTCGTTCGATGCGATGCTGTTCGTGCGGCGTGAAGTCGCACACGGATCGCCACACTTCGTCGAGAAGCTCAAAGAGATGAAGGCGGTGCTCCGCAACCATCCGCTCGAGTCAGTCCGCTGGCTCTATGAGCAAGTCGAAACGGAGACGGACGTCGCGACGTTCATCGAGAACGTCATGCGGATGGATAGCGTGCGGCGCTGGAAAGGCCGTTTTAACACGATTGACGACAACGACGCCATCCACGGTTTCCGGGCGGCGGCGCTCGGTCTGTTCAGCGGCTTGCTCGAGCGTGAGAAGTACGGGGTCGAGGTCGACGTCGCCGAACTGACGGCGCGCTTGCTCTGTCACGACCTCGTCGAAGGCGTGACCGGGGACGTGCTCGGTCCGGTGAAGCACTCGACGGCCGAGACCGGTGCTGCGTTCGAGGCGTATGAACGGGCCGAGAGCGAGGCGTTATTGTCACTCCTCCCGGAATACATGCAACCAGCGTTCCGGCGCTATATGGCCGATTCGAAAGATGCAACGTACGAAGGGTCGCTCGTCGATATGATGGACAAGCTCGATGCGTTGATCAAGATGAACATGGAGCGGAAGATGAACGGGGCCGAGTATGAAGTCACGTACCGGGAACAGCTCCGGAAAGTCCAGTCGCGCTATGAGAACCCGAGTATGATTTTCTTCCTCGCCTACATTTTGCACGATCTCGATTATGTCACGAGCTAAACGAGTCGCAGACGACCTGTCTGCGGCTTTTTTTATATCATTCATTGACATATATCATTCAACGATATATATTAGGAGTAAGAAGTATATCGATGAATGATATAGGAGGCGAGACGATGCCACGGAACGATACGATCGGGCTCGGGGAGTTGACCGACAGCACATTTTACATCTTGCTCGCGCTGACCGAGCCAAGACACGGGTATTTGATCATGCAGTTCGTCGAAGAGTTGACGAACGGGCGGGTGCAGATCGGTCCGGCGTCGATGTACACGATCATCAAAAAACTCGTGAACGCGTCGCTGATCGAACCGCTCGACGGGGACGGCAAGAAGAAGAGTTACATCATCACGGACATCGGGCGCGAGTTGTTACACGAAGACGTGAAACGACGCCAAGCGATGGTCGACGACGCACGTTTCATTTTGGAAGGGGAGGACCACAGATGAACCGAAAATATATGGCGAGTTGGGGCCTCGCGTTCGCTGAAGAGCGTGAGATGGAGAAGTTGGGACGAATGGCCGCGAAGGGCTGGCATTTAGAGAAGTTCGCACCGCTCGGCTATACGCTCGTCGAAGGGGAACCGGCGGACGTCCAGTATAGTCTTGATTATCGTAAACGACCGGACGAGGATTATTTCGAGCTGTTCCGCGCGAGCGGCTGGGAACACGTCACGTCAAGCGGGGACGAGATTCACGTGTTCAAAGGTAGTCCGGACGCGCGACCGATTTACTCGGATCGTGAGACGACACACGAGAAATATGCACAAGTCGAAGGGCAGATGGGGAAAGTCGCGCTGGCACTGCTCATCTTATGGGTCGGGCTGTTTATATTGCTTGAACTGGATTGGTCGGGACTCGTCGAGACGGGACTGGTGATGATCCAGTTGCTCGTCACGATCGGACTCGTCTTCACAGGTCTCCCGTATTTAGGCTATCTCGTGAAGCGAAAACGGCTCGATCGCAAAGGATGACTAGGCGGATGGCACAAGCCATCCGTTTTTGTTTTGGTCAACTGAACTATTCAAGAAAAAAATAGTTAGGTGCAGAGAACTGTTTTTCGGAAATCCTCTGTTCAACTAAAGTGGAATCGTTCATGATGATTAATGAAAGCGCTTGCATATAATTCGATAGGAGGAAAAACGCATGGTTAAGAGACGAAACGCAGTAGCGGTGACAGCTGGCGTCACGGCGATTGCGCTGCTTGCCGGGCAACCGGTCGCGCAAGCAGCGACACCACAAAACGGAACGATGATGCAGTATTTTGAATGGTACGTCCCGAACGACGGCTTGCATTGGAATCGGTTATCGAACGACTCGCAGAACCTGAAAGATATCGGAGTGACGACGGTGTGGATCCCGCCAGCGTATAAAGGGACGTCGCAAAACGATGTCGGCTACGGGGCGTACGACTTGTATGACCTCGGTGAGTTCAACCAAAAAGGGACCGTCCGGACGAAGTACGGCACGAAAGCGCAGCTCCAATCGGCGATCTCGAACTTGCGTGGTAAAGGTATCGGCGTCTACGGCGATGTCGTCATGAACCATAAGGGCGGCGCCGACTACACCGAGTCCGTCCAAGCGATCGAAGTGAATCCGTCGAACCGTAACCAAGAGACGTCAGGGGAATACGGCATCTCGGCCTGGACCGGCTTCAACTTCGCGGGCCGCAACAATACATACTCGCCGTTCAAATGGCGCTGGTATCACTTTGACGGGACCGACTGGGATCAGTCACGCAGCTTGAGCCGGATCTACAAGTTCAAGAGTACGGGCAAGGCGTGGGACACGGACGTCTCGAATGAGAATGGCAACTACGACTATCTCATGTATGCCGACGTCGACTTCGAGCATCCGGAAGTCCGCCAAGAGATGAAAAACTGGGGCAAATGGTACGCCGACTCGCTCGGACTCGACGGGTTCCGCTTGGACGCGGTCAAGCATATTAGTCACGCGTATTTGCGTGAGTGGGTGACGAGCGTCCGGCAGACGACCGGCAAACAGATGTTCACCGTCGCCGAGTATTGGAAGAACGACCTCGGCGCCATCAACGATTATCTCGCGAAGACCGGTTACACGCACTCTGTCTTCGATGTGCCGCTGCACTATAACTTCCAGGCGGCTGGCAACGGCGGCGGGTTTTACGATATGCGCAACATCTTGAAAGGCACCGTCACCGAGCAGCATCCGACGCTCGCCGTGACGATCGTCGACAACCATGACTCACAACCTGGGCAGTCGCTCGAGTCGACGGTCGCCAACTGGTTCAAACCGCTCGCCTATGCGACGATCATGACGCGCAGCCAAGGTTATCCGACACTCTTCTACGGAGACTACTACGGCACGCAAGGGACGACGAACCGGGAGATCCCGAACATGTCGGCGTCGCTCCGACCGATCATGAAAGCGCGTAAAGACTTCGCCTACGGGACACAGCACGACTATCTCGATCATCAAGACGTCGTCGGTTGGACACGCGAAGGCGTGAGTGACCGGGCCAAGTCGGGTCTCGCGACGATTCTGTCTGACGGTCCGGGCGGCTCGAAATGGATGTACGTCGGCAAGCAGAACGCCGGTGAAGTGTGGAAAGATATGACGAACAACAACACCCGTCTCGTCACGATCAATAGCGACGGCTGGGGGCAGTTCTTCGTCAACGGAGGTTCAGTGTCGATTTACACTCAACAATAACGATTTCGAACAGAGGGACGCCATCCGTAATGGATGATGCCCCTCTGTTTTCATGTTTGCAGTAGACGTTGCACGAGCTTCGTATGCCACATCCCGTATCCAATCAAATTCAACATGAAATCATCGATATCAAAACTGCCGCGTCGCGTGACGAGCTGGATGAGTTCGAGGCTGAATAATAGCACCGTCATGAATCCGACGAACTTGCCGATTCGATCCACCGATTTTATAAACAGCGGCACATAGATTCCCATCGGCAAGAATAGCAATACGTTACCGCCTAGATTTTTGATTGGGATGTCCGCTTTCAAGCTTCCGCTGTTGATTGCTTGAATGTACAAGCTGATTGTTTCGAACGGGACAAGGGTAACAAACGAAAGTTCGCCATTCCTTCAGGTTCGTCGGCCCCTTGTGCGGGTATCGGATGATAAAGGATGATGATCACGACACCGACCGCCATGGAGGGGAACAACCAACACCACGACGTCTTCCACAAGCTGACGAGACGCATCGTTGACGAGAACCAAGTCATTATCGTGGAGACGCTGAAGTCGATTCAGGACGCCGGATGGGGCGAGCTTGGTCCATAACCGTGGCTAACAAGAGCGCGGTGTTCCCAAGCAGCGCCGACTTCAGGTTGCGCTTCAATTAAGTGGTGAGTAGTTCACAAGCGTATACTTTTCTAGTGTAATACATGGTATAATTACCTGGTATTAGTTTAGGTGGGGAAAATAATCATATGGATACTATGAATTCACCTTCACGCACGTCGGTTGTCGGTTTCATTTCATATCATCAATTTAGAAGCGTCGTGAACGCTGTCGAATTCAAGGAGGCTCACATATGAGTAAAGAAAAGATCGCCCAGCTACGTAAACACGTCTCACCTTTTGAAAAGGCAGACGTCAAAGTCAGTGTCCGGCAGATGATCAACACGATCCTGCCGTTCCTCGTCGCCTGGTTCCTCGCGTACCAAGCGCTCGAAGTGTCGGTGTGGCTCACGATCCCGCTCGCGATCATCGCAGCCGGGTTCGTCGTCCGCATGTTTATCATCTTCCATGATTGTACGCACGGTTCGTTCTTCAAAAACAAGAAAGCGAACGCCGTCGTCGGAACGATCATGGGTGTGTTGACGCTGTTCCCGTACGAGAAGTGGAAGCGGGAGCATTCGATCCACCACGCGTCGAGCGGTAACCTCGATAAGCGCGGTGTCGGTGACATTTGGGTCATGACGATCGAGGAATATGTCGAGGCCTCGAAATGGACGCGTCTTCAGTACCGCCTCTATCGCAACCCGCTCGTCATGTTCGGTATCGGACCGTTGTTCTTGATTCTCGTCACGAGCCGGTTTAACCGCAAGGACGCTCGCAAAAAAGAGCGGATGAACACGCATGTCATCAATCTCTCGCTCGTCGTGCTGTACAGTCTGATGATTTATTTGGTCGGCTGGCAGGCGTTCTTGATTATTCAAGGGACGACGATGTTCACGGCCGGTGTCCTCGGGATTTGGCTGTTTTACGTCCAACATACGTTCGAAGACTCGTATTTTGAAGATGAGAGCGAATGGGATTACGTCAAAGCGGCGATCGAAGGCAGTTCGTATTACGAGTTGCCGAAAGTGTTGCAGTGGGTGACAGGCAATATCGGCTTCCACCACGTCCACCACTTGAGCCCGCGCGTGCCGAACTATAATCTCGAAAAAGCGCATACGGCGACGCCGCCGCTACAAAAAGCGACGACGATCGGATTGTTCTCTAGTTTAAAATCGCTTCGTTACAAATTGTACGATGCGAACAATATGACGTTCGTCACGTTCCGCGACATTAAGCATCTGTTGCGTGACCCGAAGACGACTTTATAAAAAATGTCCCGCTGAAGCGCTTCAGCGGGACATTTTTGGTTCACATATTTTAGCGTTTCCAGACCCAGTCGTCACTCTCATACTTTTCAACTAAACGCGCAATCTCATCTCGTTGCGTCGCCGTGAACACGAGCGGCTCGAACGTCAGTTGAAACGCGTCGCGGAACCCGTCCTCGAACGCCACGGCGACTTCGTCAAACGTCACGAAGCGGCCGAGCGTCTCGTTCAAAGCGACCGCTTTGCTGCTGAACCGTGCTTTCGCGTATACTTTCTCGTCTGCTTCCATATTGAAGCAGTCGAACAAGACGTCATCATCGATCGACAGTGGGATCGATCCGTGCTGCAAGACCGCCCCTTGGTGCCGGACTTGAGCGCTGCCCGCCACTTTACGGCCGTCGACGGCGAGTTCGTAGTAAGAAGCGGCGTCGAAACAGACGGCCGACTTCGGTTTCCGCAATACTTCGCGGTCTTCTTCGGTCAACGGTACCGAGAATTCGGCCGGGACACCGAGCGCTCGGTAGCCGCGGCGGACGCCTTCGGTCAACAGGCGATAGCTCTCGATGACGTTCGTCGGGAGTGTCGGCGTCGTTTCGGGCAAGATGACGCTATACGTCAATTCGTCGGCGTGTAAGACGGCCCGGCCCCCAGTCAAGCGACGGACGACGGGGATGCCGTTCGCTGCTAGCGCTTCACGGTCAAGGTCACGCGTCGCCCGTTGGAACCGCCCGACGCTGATCGCGTGCGGGGCCCATGAATAGAAGCGGAGCGTCGGCTTCAGTTCGCCGCGGGCGACCCAACCCGCGACCGCTTCATCGATTGCCATGTTTTCAGCCGGAGCGAGTGATTGTGTCGTTAAAATGTGCCATGTTGTATCAGTCATCGTGTCTCTTCTTTCTCTCAATCGATTGGCAACATCGTATGGCGACGTGCCTTATGGACTTGTTCGTCGGCGTGATATGACGAGCGGACGAGCGGACCGGCCTCGCAATGTGAGAAGCCTTTTGACAAGGCGATTTTTTTCAACTCGGCAAACTCGTCCGGGTGGTAGTAGCGCTCGACGTCGAGGTGCTTCTTTGTCGGCTGCAAGTATTGACCGAGCGTCAAGATATCGACGTCATGGGCCCGAAGGTCGTCCATCGCTTGAATCAATTCTTCTCGTGTCTCGCCAAGACCGAGCATGATCGACGACTTCGTCGGGATGTCCGGATTCAATTCTTTGGAACGTTTTAGGAATTCAAGGGTGCGATCGTACGTTGCTTTGGCCCGGACTCGCGGCGTCAAGCGGCGCACCGTCTCCAAGTTATGGTTCATGATGTCCGGCTCTGCGTCGATCAACGTCTGGAGTGCCGAGAAGTCGCCCATCATGTCGGATGGTAATACTTCGATCGATGTTTCTGGGTTCAACGCGCGCACGGCGCGGACCGTCTCGGCGAACACGGTCGCTCCATAGTCGTTCAAGTCGTCGCGGGCGACGGCGGTGATGACGACGTGTTTCAAGTTCATGAGCCGAACCGACTCGGCGACGCGTTTTGGCTCTTCCCAGTCGAGTTCGTTCGGTTTACCGGTCGTGACCGCGCAGAAGCGGCACGCCCGTGTACAGATGCTCCCGAGAATCATGAACGTCGCCGTGCGGCGGATGGCCCAACATTCATGGATGTTCGGGCATTTCGCCTCCTCGCACACCGTGTTCAAATTCTTCTCCCGCATCATCTTTTTAAGGCCGGTATACGTCTCGTTCGTATTCAATTTGATTTTCAGCCATTCTGGCTTTCGTTTCAGTTCTCCTCTTGCCACTTCGGATTCCCCCTTTATCATGTCAACCCCTAACGAAATGAGTTTACCAAAAAACAAATGAAAATCGAACCACTCAAATTATTGGCTTTGCCAATACAGGTGGAACGTGTTCCAAGACAGGTCAAATGTTTCAAAATGGTTACGCTTTCATCAAAGTCATTGTTTCCCATTTTTTGAATTGCTATACTGACGTTGACCACCTGAATAATGACCATATGTAACTGATTCGATCAGGCGTGGGGTGAACGAGCGTTGGTGAGGCAACGCTTATTCCTCCATGCCTTTTCGTTTGTGGTCGGGGGAACTTTCAAAAAGGAGTGAAAACATGAACAAAGTACTGAACTGGACAGCAACACTCGGATTGACGACAGCGTTACTCGGCTCGTCCGTCCCGATGGCAAGCGCGATCGTGGCAGAAGAGACACCGGCGCCATCGATTGAGACACGAGTGAACGCGCAACTCGAGGCGATGACGCTTGAACAGAAACTCGGACAAATGATCATGCCAGACTTCCGACTTTGGAACGGGGCGAATCATACGGCACTCGCGCCAGATGTGGCGCGGGTCATCGACCGGTTTGACCTTGGAGGCGTCATCTTGTTCGCGGAAAACGTGACCGAGACCGAACAGACGACGAAACTCGTCCACGACCTGCAAGAAGTCGTCAAGCAAGACGACAGCAACGACATCCCGCTCTTCATCACGATCGACCAAGAAGGCGGGATCGTGACCCGGCTCGGGACCGGCACGAACTTACCGGGGAACATGGCGCTTGGGGCGACGCGGAGCAGCCAATACGCATATGATGCGGGGAACATCATCGGGTCAGAGTTGAACGCGCTCGGGGTGAACGTCAACTTCGGTCCGGTCTTAGACGTCAACAACAACCCGGGCAACCCGGTCATCGGGGTCCGCTCGTTCTCGAGTGACCCGGAACTCGTCGGTGAACTCGGCTCGGCGCTGACGCAAGGGATTCAAGACCAAGGCGTTGCCGCGACGGCGAAACATTTCCCGGGACACGGCGACACGGCCGTCGACTCGCACTACGGCTTGCCGATCGTCGATAAGTCACTTGAAGACTTGCGCGGGCTCGAGCTGTTGCCGTTCAAGCGGGCCATCACGGAAGGCATCGATATGATCATGACGGCCCATATCGGGATGCCACAAATCGAGGATGAGGTCGTCAACTCACCGCGCGGCACGTTCCCGCTCCCGGCGACGCTCTCTGACGACGTCATCACCGGCGTCTTGCGTGACGAGATGGGCTATGACGGCATCGTCATCACGGACGCCCTCAACATGAAGGCGATCACGGACAACTTCACCGAAGCCGAGGCGGTCATCAAGACGTTTGAGGCGGGCGTCGATATCGCCCTCATGCCAACGATTTTACGGTCGAACGCGGACGTCGTGAAACTTGAGACGATCTTTGAAGACGTCATGGCGGCTGTCGAGAGCGGCCGTTTGCCAGAAGCGAAGATCGATGAAGCGGTCGAACGGATCTTGAAGCTGAAAGCGGAACGCGGCATCTGGAGCGAGTCAATGGATACGACGACGCTCGAGGCGAAACTCGAGGAAGCAAAGGCGGTCGTCGGTAGTGCCGAGCATAAAGCGACAGAACGTGAGATTGCCGAAGCGGCCGTCACGCTCGTGAAGAACGACGACAAGACACTTCCGTTCAAACCGAAAAAAGGGGAGACGGTGCTCGTCATCTCGCCAGCAAAAGATCAGACCGACAGCATGGTCAAGACGATCAAATCGCTTAAAAAGAACGCGGGCAACATGAAGCAAGTGAACGTCATCACGGCGAACTATACGGCGTCGACACCGCACCTTGACCAAAACCCAGATTTAAAACAAAAAGTCGAGGCGGCCGACTACATCATCGTCGGCTCGAACGTCAATAGCAGCGCCAAGCTGAAATCGATCTCGGCCGATAATTACGTACCGGCAGAAGTGTTCCGCTATGCCAACGAGACGGGCAAGAAATCGGTGTTGCTCAGCCTTCGTAACCCGTACGATGTGGCCGTCCAACCGGATGCGCCGGCCCAGCTGCTCATCTATGGCTTCAAAGGTGACCCGAACGGACCGGACTCTGAAGCAGGTAACGGCAAGTCGGCTGGACCAAACCTCCCGGCTGGTATTCGCGCCATTTTTGGTGAAGTCAAACCAGGAGGCAAGCTCCCGGTCGACGTCCCGACGTTTGAGAACGGTATGTTCGATGACGAACTCCACCTCGAATTCGGTGACGGCTTCCGTAACTGGAATAACTAAAAACAGCGAGCGCCCTTGAGGGTGCTCGCTGCTTTTAGTTTAATTTCACGCCTCGAAGTAACTGACGACAAGGAGTCCAGGCCCCGTGTGCGCGCCGATCGCCGAACCGACGATCGTCTTCGTCACGCTGGCCGGATTCATCTGTTCAAGTAGCAATGCTTCCAACTGATCGGCTTTGGCCGGGTCGTCCCCGTGGCCGATAAAGATGTGATGTCCTTCGATGAGCGGTTTCGACTCGGTCATCCACTCGACGATGCGCCGCATCATTTTTTTATGACCGCGAATCTTCTCGATCGGGACGAGCTTACCATCTCGGACAGTGAGCAGCGGTAAAATCGTCAACAAGTCCCCGATGAACGCGCTCGCTCTCGAGACGCGGCCACCGCGCATCAAGTACTCGAGCGATTCGACGGTGAACAAGTGGCGGATCTTCCCGACGAGCGACTCGGCGTAGGCGGACGTCTCCTCGTACGAGTGGTCTTGGCCGTATTCGGCGACCGTTCGGACGAACAACCCTTGTCCGACCGACGCGGTCCGCGTGTCGAGAATATGGAACGTGCTGTTCGGGTATTCTTCTTTAAGCAAGTTCCCGACCATGACTGCCGTCTGATATGTACCGGACAGTTCGCCTGAGAAGGCGAGGTAAAGGAACGGGATCTCGGACTCGAGATGTTGGCGGAAACAGCGCTCAATCCGGGCCGCCTCGATTTGGAACGTCTTCGGCGTCTTGCCGACACGCATCGCGTCATATACTTCTTTCGGCTGAATCGTCTCTCCGTCTAAAAACTCTTCGTTGTCGATGATGACCCCGAGCGGTAACATCTCGAGGCCGTATTCGACGATCTGGTCTTGCGTCAAATCAGCACCGGTATCGGTTATGATTTTGAACATGGTTGGATCACTCCTCTAGTAGTTGGTGTTCAATGTCGCGGATCGGTTCGTTTCGTTGCCACATGCGGTCGAGCTGAACGACGAGCGTCGCTTGTTCGTCCGTGTCGAGCGTTGCCGGGACGAGTCGGCTCGTCTCCCCGAGCACGTCATAGGCGCGGCGGAGCACATCCTCGACGGTGAGCGGGATGTGAAGCAAGTCTTCGAGCGACGCCATCGTCTCCGGGACGATCGCCGGGTACGTGAATCGTGTCGCTTCGCCTTGGATGGCACGGTCGTAAAAGTCACGGATGAGGGCGGCACGAGCGCTTCCGCTCTTGCGGACGCTCAAATAAATTTGGACGGCGACACCGCCACGAACGCGTCGCTGCGAGATGCCGGCGAACTTTTTACCGTCAATCGATAGATCGAAGCTACCCGGGCAGTACGAACCGACGATTTCGCCAGCGACGATTTTGTCCGTCACGTCTTTGAACATATGTTGAATGAGCGACGTCATCGCCTCATAGCCGCTATCGATTTGAATGCCGTCATTCTCGGGTAGAATAAGAGATAGGTTCAATACATCTTCGTCGAGGACGACCGCAAGTCCTCCTGAGTTACGGATGACGGGACGATAGCCATGTTCGTGCAACAGTCGAATCCCGTCGCGCAGATGAGGCAGCCGCGCGTCTTGAATCCCGAGCACGACTGTGTTCAGATGGACCCAGGCCCGAAAGACGGCGCCTTGGTGTTTCGTCGACGCGCACAGCGTATCGTCCGTCGCGAATGATTGCTCGGCTTGAAACGCCGCACCGAGCGATGATTGGTCGATCAGGCGGTAAGTCGGTTGCCGTAAAAGTGGATGGATCATATGCATAATTCCTTTTCAAAAAATAATGTCTTCCTCATTATAGCATGGAGGGAACGACTCGGAAGAAGTCGAATCAGTACAATACATAAAACGCAGGGGGCACCAACATGTACACATCACGAGGTCAGCTATCTGGGTCAAAAGTGTTTAAAGACCCGGTCCATCGCTATATATACGTCTACGATCATCTCATTTGGGAGTTGATCAACACGAAAGAGTTTCAACGGTTACGTCGGATCAAACAGCTCGGGACGTCGTTTTTGACGTTCCATGGGGCTGAACACACCCGATTCCACCACTCGCTCGGCGTCTATGAGATTTCCCGGCAGTTGATCGACCAGTTCCGCGACTATCCGGAATGGGACGACCGCAACCGGGAGCTGTTGCTCGCGGCGGCACTGTTGCACGACGTCGGGCACGGCCCGTTCTCGCACGCGTTCGAGCACGTCTTCTCGGTCCGCCATGAAATCTGGACGGAACGGATCATCTTAGGGGACACGGAAGTGAATAAAGTCCTCTCCGAGATGGGCGTCGGGTTCCCGGAAGAAGTCGCGGCCATCATCAACAAGACGCACCCGAACCGGCTGATCGTCAACATGCTCAGCTCACAGCTCGACGTCGACCGGATGGACTATTTACTTCGCGACGCCCATTTCGCCGGCGTCAGTTACGGAAAGTTCGATCTCGAGCGGATGCTGCGTGTGTTGCGGCCGGACGAAGATCAAATCGTCGTCAAACAGTCGGGGATGCATACGATCGAAGACTATATCATGCGGCGCTATCAAATGTATTGGCAAGTCTATCTGCATCCGGCGACGCGTTCGAGTGACTTGCTATTAAAAGCCGTGCTCGAGCGGGCCCAAGAACTGCATGAATCGGGCTATGTGTTTGCGATGACACCGAAGCATTTCTTGCCGATCTTCAACCATGACGAGATGACGCTCGAACACTATCTGAAGCTCGACGAGACGATCGTCTACTTCTATTTTCAAGAATGGATGGACGAGGCCGACCCGATTTTGGCCGACCTGGCGAGCCGTTTCGTCAATCGACGCCTGTTAAAGTATAAAAACTTCCCGGAAGCGAACCGCGTCCGCTATATGGACCGGTTACGGTCGACGATGGAAGCGATCGGGTTGCCGACGCGCTATTATTTGCTCGAGGACCAGCTCAGCCAGCTGCCGTATGATCTATATAAAGGGCACGGTACGTACGAAGGGATTTACCTGCAGATGAACGACGGCGACCGTCGCGAAATTTCAGAGGTGTCGATGCTCGTCCAATCGATTTTGAATTCGCGACAGTCGGACGAGAAAATCTATTACCCTGAGGACGTACTGTTGAACTTGAAAGACCACGCTTCAGAAAAATCATGGATGTTGTCAACGTTACGCGGCGATTGAATCGCTTGAAAAGGATGTGACACCATGGGGATTGGGACGCTCATCGGCGGAATCGGCATCTTTTTGTTAGGGATGATGCTGTTGACCGATACGTTGAAAAGCTTGGCCGGGGAAAGACTGCGAGAGCGGTTGAACCGCCTGGCGGAAGGACCGGTGGCAGGGGCGTTTCTCGGTGCGACGATGACGGCGTTGTTCCAGTCCTCGACTGTGACGACGCTCATGACGATCAGTTTCGTCAGCGCAGGGCTGTTGACGTTCACGCAGGCGCTCACGCTCGTCATCGGGGCGAACGCTGGTAGTGCGACGACGGGATGGATCGTAGCGCTCCTCGGCTACAACGTCGACATTCGGGAGCTCTTACTGCCGCTCATCGGCGTCGGGATGGCGCTCCGCTTGATCGGACGACGGGTCAAGCGGATTGGGATGTTGCTCGTCGGTCTCGGACTTGTTTTTGTCGGCATCGGAACACTCCAAGAAGCGATGCGGGAAGTCGTCACGTTCTCGTTTTCGGGCTGGGACACCGACACACCGCTTCATCAATTAGCCTTGCTCGGCACGGGCCTGTTCATGACCGTCGTCTTGCAATCGTCGAGCATCGGTCTCGTCTTGACGATGACGGCGCTCGCGACCGACACGGTGACGCTCGCGCAGGCTGCATTCCTCGTACTCGGGCAGAGTGCCGGAACGAGTCTCGTCGTCGCGCTCGGCTCGCTCGGAGGATGGAAATCAGCGCGGCGTATCGTGCTCGGACACGTACTCGTTCACAGTTCGATTTTGTTGATTGGCTGGCTGACGTTCCCGCTCTTGTTTGGTGTCGTCAATCGCGTGGCCGACTGGCTGGATTGGAATGAGCTATTGCGGCTCGCGTTGTTCCATACGTCGTTTCACTTGCTCGGCGTGTTGACGTTTCTGCCGTTTCACGAAGCGTTCAGCCGACGGTTGCTCAAATGGGTGCCGAGTCGGTCTGAAAAACTGATCCGCTTTCTCGACCCGAACATGTCGCGTATCCCGACGGTCGCACTCGAAGCGGCAAGACGTTCGTTGATTGAGATCGAGCGCTACCTCGGAAACGAGACGAAACTGTTATTGACGGAAGCGCGCAAGCGGGAGGACGAGTTGCAGCTCGTCGAGAAGACGCTCGGTGACGTCCGGGTATTTTTGAGCACGATTCAATTGGAAGAAGGGCAGGGCCGCAACGACTACGGACAACACTTGTCACTGCTCCATACGATCGACCATTTGGAGCGCTGGCTGTTCGTCCTGCGCGAAGTCGATCCCGTCGACGCCCTCCGCGACACCGACTTTTTAGTCGCACGTCAGCTCGTCTTGCATGAGCTCGAGCTTGTCGATGCCCTCAACCATCACACGCCGCCGGAAGATTCGAAACAATGGAAGACGGCGTCGAAGCAACTTGCCGAGTACCGGAAAGCGCATCGGGCCGAGATGTTAGAGGAGACGGCGGCGAACCAGCTTGAAATGGAGCAGACGATTCGCAAAGTTCAAGCGCTCCTTTGGCTCGACCGGCTTGGTTATCACGTCTGGCGGGCGACGCGACACTTGATCAAGCCGACCGTTCCGAGCGAGCGGTTCGAAGTGAACTTAGAAGACTGAAAAAACACCCGCGCGTCCAACTGGATGCGCGGGTGCCTGGCGTTATTTTTTGTCGGCGTGCATGACACCGGCTTGACCGTAGTGCGTCGCATCCATCTCTTCGATGAAGACGGTGATGTTCTCTTTCGGTGCGTTCGTCGTCTCTGAGACGGCGTCCGTCACTTTCTCGATCAAGGCACGTTTCTGGTCAACGGTACGGCCCGGGAGCATTTTTACGGTAACGTATGGCATATCATTTCCTCCTTTTCTAGTTCTCTTCTATTTTAGAGAATCACTAGTCGAGAGGAAAGCGAAAAATCAATGGAATGCAGCTTCGATGATGTGAGGTACACTCGATTTCGACAAATTTTTGTGCACGACGCGCTCTGGTTTCGTCCGCAACTCGTCACGGAACGAGTTGGAAAGCTCGGCTTCTCCGATGACGACAAGCGCTTCCCAGTCGTGTGCACCTTTCATCTGTTCGACGGTTTGGGCGAGGTCACGGTAGAACCGACCGAGATTTTCGGCAAGTCGACGATCGAATTTATCGACTTGCGAGCTGCTCGACGCCATACGGTCACCCGAAGCCGTCCCTTCAAACCGAACCCACTCCTCGGTCTCAGGGTCGAACGCGAATTCGAACGTCGCATCGATGTGCCCGAGTGAGGTGTCGAGTACCGTCACGTGGTCGAGGTTCGTCAAAATAATACCGGTGGACGGAAATTTTTGTTGTAACGCCTCGAGTGGTTCAAGTACTGGCTTCGTTTCCCAGTGGAACGACGTCTCGACATCATGTTGAAGGTAGTATGTTTCAAATAAATCGTTTTCTTCCGAAGCAAAAATGATTAAGCTTCGCGCCAAGTCGTTCCGATGTTTGCCGAGCTCTTGATCGACTTGCTTACGTACTTTTTTGAAGTTCTTCAGTTGCGTCTCGTCACTGGACGCCTCTAAATATTCACCGATTCGCTTCAAACCGTTCTTCAAGTGGATTGACCAGTCGCCTTGCTGGTTAGGTCCTGTATTAAGGTAGACCGATAGCACACACTTGTCCTTGCATTCAATCTGACGCAATTGTTTCAAGTCGCTTGCTAATCCCATCTTAATTCCTCCCTAAAGTAAACGTTCTATTAACCTGTTTCCTACTTGGTTAGTACTCAAACACCGAATACGATGGGAAAATGTGAAAAAGTAGGTGCGAAACGAGATGAATCCGGGTAAGTAACAAGACAGACTAGCAGTAGGAGGAACAATCGTATGAAATGGAAAGGCAGACAGGCGAGTCGGAATGTCGAAGACCGACGGGGGCGAAGTGTTGGGGGGAAAGGGATTGCGGGAATCGGAGGCGGTCTTGGCCTCATTTTAGTCATCGTCTTCACGCTTTTGAACGGGGGTAACCCGGGAGACATCGTCAACAATATCGGAATCGGTGAGCCGCAGTCTTCTGAGACGTATCAAGGCTCGGCGCGGGAAGAAGAGATGGCGGACTTTGTCTCGGTTGTCCTGCGTGACACCGAAGAAGTGTGGACCGACATCTTTGCCGAGAACGGGTTGACGTATCGGGAACCGACGCTCGTCCTCTACTCAGGACAAGTCGAGTCGGCATGTGGGATTGCTGGCTCTGCGGTCGGACCGTTTTATTGCCCAGGTGATCAGAAACTGTACATCGATTTGAGTTTCTATGACGAACTCAGTCAGCGCTTCAACGCGCCGGGTGACTTCGCGATGGCGTACGTCGTCGCCCATGAGGTCGGACACCACGTGCAGACGTTGCTCGGTACGACCGACGAGATCATGCCGCTTCGCAACGACATGAGCGAGACCGAGTTCAACACGTACTTGGTACGGTTCGAACTTCAAGCCGACTACTATGCCGGTGTTTGGGCGCATCACGCCCAAGGCATGGGCTATTTAGAGGCGGGTGATGTCGAAGAGGCGATGAACGCGGCGCATCAAATCGGTGACGATACGCTACAAAAACAAGCGCGTGGCTACGTCACGCCGGACTCGTTCACGCACGGGACGTCGGAACAGCGGAAACGGTGGTTTGATAAAGGTTTTCAAAATGGAACAATCCAAGGCGGCGACACGTTCAATACAAAAAACTTGTAAGTCTCACCTACAGGTTGAGCGCGAGCTCAGCCTTTTTCGTGTCCAAGTTGGAATGTAGGGAAAGAATCCGCTATCATTAAATACAGCAACTAGTAGCAGGAAGGGGATGACCTGATGGAATCCTTACTGAAAAAAATCGAGCTCGCCCAAGGCGAGATGACGTCCGTCGAAAAGAAAATCGCGGACTACATCTTGACCCATTCGACGCTCGTCCCGAATATGACGACGAAAGAACTCGCCCAAAAGACCGACGTGTCAGAGGCGAGCATCGTCCGCTTCGCGCGCGTCGTCGGGATCGACAGCTTCAAATCGTTCAAGCTCGCCCTCGTCAAAGACTTGGCGATCACAGAGACGATGCTGACTGACTTTAACGTCCTCCAACAGAAGGACACGCCGTACGACTCGTTCCAAAAAGTCATCCACGTGAACAAGATGGCCATCGAGGCATGTGCCGAGGCGATGGACAAACGCGAACTCGAACACGCGATCGATACGTTCGCTCGCGCGAACCGGGTCATCTTCTACGGAGTCGGCGGGTCATCGACGGCCGCCTATGACGCGCAGTACAAGTTCACGAAACTCGGCTACGCCGCTCTGACGTCGCAAGACTTTCACTACATGCTGTCGCTCATCCCACATCTCGGGCCGACCGACGTCTTCGTCGCGATCAGCACGTCGGGCCGGACGAAAGACGTGCTCGAGCTCGTCCGGTTCGCCAAGAAAAAAGGCGTCACCGTCGTCGCCATCACCGACCTCGACAAGTCGCCGCTTTACCGCGAGGCGGACGTCCGTCTGTGCACACCGACCGTCGAACGAGATTACCGGATCGCGAGCATCGCCTCACGGATGACACAATTGACGATTATCGACACGCTCTACATGGGTCTGTTGCACCGAAAAGGCGAAGGGCTGATCGATCGTTACGCCGAGGCGCGCGACGAGATGGTGAAGCTGCGCCGATGATTCGCCGATATGAAGCGTCAGACCGCGAACGAGTGGCAGCTTTCCTCATGACACAACAAGCGTTCGCCGCATTGAACGCTCAGACGCTCGAAGTGTTCCGCGATGAGAATTTGGCTGACTTCGAGGAGACAGGTACGGTCAGCCTCGTCGTGGAGGACGACGGGGCGATCGTGGCGATGGCGGATTTGTTGAGGCGTCACCCGATCGACGGCTCACTTTGGCTCGGCCTGCTCCTCGTCGACGAACAACTTCACGGCACCGGTCTCGCCCAGAAGGTATACGATCAACTCGAGCGGGACCACATGCGTCCGTTCCAGACGACGTTCCGGCTCGGTGTGCTCCCGACGAACGTGCGGGCCCGTCGTTTTTGGGAGCGGCAAGGCTACGTGTATGAGCAAGACTCGGTCACGGGGGATGGTGTCCACGTCCATGTGTTGAAAAAAGACATCGAATGAAGCGAACTCGGTCCTCAAACGGCCGAGTTTTTTTGTTGGCACTCGAGTTGAGTGTTTATGAAATTATAATTCTTTATTTTTTTAAATAAATTTGACTTTTAATTTCAAATTAGTACAATAAAACTAGAGAGAAGAAAGGATGGTGGCGATGTTAGACAAATTGGCTACGGAACGACGGAACGAACGGACGATGCGCCTAGACGACATGACGGTTGAGGAACTGCTCGGCGTGATGAATGAAGAGGACCAGTCGGTGCCTCACGTGATCAAGCAACAGCTTCCGGTCATCGCACAAGTCGTAGAACGAGCGATCACATCGTTTAAACGAGGCGGACGCTTGATCTATATCGGTGCGGGGACGAGTGGACGACTCGGTATTTTAGATGCGGCAGAATGTGTCCCGACGTTCGGCGTGGCAGCGGACATGGTCGTCGGCTTGATTGCCGGGGGTGAACGCGCGCTCGTGAAGGCGGTCGAGGGAGCAGAAGATAGCATGGATTTGGCAATCAACGATTTGAAAGCGCTTCACTTGAGTCCGGACGATACGGTCGTCGGCATCGCCGCGAGCGGCAGGACTCCGTATGTCATCGGCGGACTCGATTACGCGCGTGAAGTCGGTGCGACGACGGCGGCGCTATCCTGCAACAAAGGTTCGAAAATCAGCGACCACGCCGAGTTCAAAATCGAAGTCGAGACGGGACCGGAAGTATTGACCGGATCGACGCGCTTGAAGGCGGGGACGGCCCAGAAACTCGTCCTCAACATGATTTCGACGGCGTCGATGATTGGAGTGGGCAAAGTGTATCAAAACTTGATGGTCGACGTGCAGCCGACGAACGAGAAATTGGAAGTTCGGGCCAAACGGATGATTGCGGAAGCGACAGGGGTCGACGAACAGACGGCCGCGCGTTATTTCGCTTCATCGAACGGCCACGTCAAGACGGCGATCGTCATGATTTTAGCCGACGTCTCTTATGCGGAGGCAGTCGAACGATTACAGCGCGCGAACGGATTCGTCCGCGACGCGATTTAAGGGGGATTACGAGATGAAGAAAGAAGAGGTGTTGGCGCAAGCCATACTCGAGCACGTCGGTGGAAAAGAGAACATCCGCCAACTCGCGCACTGTATGACACGCCTCCGGTTGGCGTTGAAAGACCCAACGAAAGTGAACATCGAGGCGTTGAAAAAAATCGACGGCGTCATGGGCGTCATCGATGACGAGACGCTGCAAATCGTCGTCGGACCGGGGACGGTCAACCGTGTCGCGGATCACTTGAGCCGTGAGACGGGGCTCGCCATCGGGGAAGAGGCAGTCGATGCGAACTTGACGCCTGACGAGCGGGCGGCCATCGAGCGTCAAAAAGTGAAAGATAAACAGAAGTCACCGTTCAAACGTTTCTTGCGTCGCTTAGGGAATATCTTCATCCCGCTCATCCCGGGACTTGTCGCTTCAGGGATCATCAACGGGGCAGCAAACTTTGCCGTCAACGCTGGTGTCGACCGGACCGAGACGTGGATGCAAATTCTGCTTGTGCTCGGGAGCACGGTCTTCGCCTATCTCGCCATCCTCGTCGGGTGGAATACGGCGAAAGAGTTCGGGGGGACGCCAGTGCTCGGAGCGATTGCCGGGGGGATTTTGTTCAACCCGTTACTCGCCGACATCGTCATCTATGGAGAAGCACTCGTCGTCGGAAGGGGTGGGCTGTTCGGTGTCATCTTTGCCGCTTGGCTCATGACGTATATCGAAAAACACGTCCGCCGCTTCATGCCGGTCTCGATTGATATTATCTTTACGCCGCTGCTTACGGTGCTCGTCGTCGGCTTCACGGCGCTCTATGCGATCATGCCGGTCGCAGGCGTGTTGTCAGACGGCATCATGCAAGGACTGAACGCCGTGCTTGAAATCGGCGGACCGGTCGCAGGGGCCGTCCTCGCTGGCTTCTTCTTGCCGCTCGTCATGGTCGGCTTGCATCATGGTTTGACGCCGATTCACCTTGAGTTACTGAACACCGTTGGCAACACGGCGCTCTTGCCGATCCTTGCGATGGCAGGAGCGGGACAAGTCGGGGCCGCGCTTGCGATTTTCGTGAAGACGCGCAACCAACGTCTCCGCAACATCATCAAAGGGGCGATCCCCGTCGGATTCCTCGGCATCGGCGAACCGCTTCTTTATGGGGTCACGCTTCCGCTCGGTCGTCCGTTCTTGACGGCTTGTATGGGAGCCGCGGTCGGCGGTGCGTTCCAAGCGTCGATGCAGACGGCAGCGCTCGGGATCGGGGTCTCGGGTCTCTCGCTCACACCGCTCATCGACAATGGGATGTACTTGACGTATATTGGGGGTCTCGTCATCTCGTATACGGCTGGCTTCATCTTCACGTATTTCTTCGGTTTCAAAGAAGAGATGGCGGATGGGATTTAACAACCAAGGTGGCTCTTTCGAGTCACCTTTTTGAATAGGGAGGGCTGTTTTATATGAGAGGATTATCTGTTTACTTGAGCGAACCGCTGACAGAAGCGTTCACGGTGTGGATGAAACGCATGCGTGAGATCGGTTTCACGTCACTGTTCACATCGCTACATATCCCGGAAGACGATCCATCGGTCTACACGGAGCGGTTGCGTCGACTCGGCACGCTCGCTCGACAGCATGACATGGAACTGTTCGCCGATATCGCCCCGACTTCGCTCGCCGCGCTCGTGAAGACGTGGGACGACGCCCATACGCTCATCGACTGGGGCGTGACCGGCCTCCGCGTCGATTACGGGGTGACCCCGAAACAGGTCGCCGATTTGTCGAAACGGATGACCGTCGCCTTGAACGCGAGCACGTTGACTGCTGAAGAGCTCGACGAGATGAAACGGGAAGGGCTCATGACGGACAATGTCGAAGCATGGCACAACTTCTACCCGCGCCCAGAGACCGGGCTCGACCGGCAATGGTTTGACGAAAAAAATGACTGGTTGAAACGACAAGGGTTGAGCGTGCAGGCGTTCATCCCGGGAGATGGGACGCTCCGCGGACCGCTATACGAACGACTGCCGACGCTTGAAGACCACCGGCAGCTGTCGACGTTCGCCGCTTATTTAGAGTTGACGGGGAGCGTCGACCGCATTTTGATTGGGGACCCGGTACTAGCGGATGCGACGGTTGAACAGTTCGCGTCATACGGGGACGGGATGCTCGTCCTCCGGGCCGAGGCGTATACGACAATCGAGGCGGCGCTCTACCGCGTCCAGACGAACCGGATGGACCCGGCGCGCGACGTCATCCGTTCCGTCGAATCACGGGCGTATGGTCGCCCTGGGGACCGCTTGCTCGAACCGGTTGCGGCGAAACAGCGACCGCTCGGCACGATCACGATTGACAACATGGATTACGGGCGCTATGCTGGCGAAATGCAAGTGACGAAGACAGACCTTCAGGCCGACAAGCGGGTCAACGTGCTCGGACGTGTCATCGAAGCGGATCGTCCGCTCCTTCGTTCGGTTGGACCCGGCACGAAGTTTCGAATCGAGTGGGGCTGACGTTCGCGATTGCCACGTTCCCTCGTCTTTGTGTACAGTAGAGGGGGAGGGAATGCCATGAAAGATATCAACTTTAATATTATCGCTGACGATGCGACGGACGGCCACGGCGGTTTTGGGGTCGGATCGCTCAGTTTGAACAATATGTCGCCCGTCATCATCGACGTCGAGGCAGGTACGGCAGTGATCGACATGGGTGCGATGCACGCCAAGTCGGCGATCGAGAAGCGGATCAAGTTTTTGACCGACCCGGAAGCGGTGCCGAACGGTAAACCGTATTGGATTGTCTGGGTGACGGTCGGACGCAAGCCGGAAGGGTTTTACTACGGCGGGATTGCGGCTTGTGACATGTCGATTGACTTGGAGGCGCGTCGCGGGTATAAATTGCTCCCGTATCACGTCAACCAAATGGACAAGTCGCTCAAAGGACGGATCCTCATCGATATGATGGATGCGCCGTCACGGAGCGTGCTCGCGGAGTTTCTGCAACAGCACCGTCTGGAGATTTGGGACCAGTCGACCGAACTTCATACTGAACTCGCGCGTCTCGCTGCCGAGTGAAAAGATTGGACCGTCACGGTCTCCAATCTTTTTTGTTTTCTTTTGAAGCAACTTGGGAAAATGACCGTGTTATGGCGTGTGTTTCAAGCGGAATTGTAAGAAAATTTAGCATTATGCTATACTAAACGCACTGTGTAAAAAAGAAAGGGTGACACGATGAGTGAAACTAAGAAAATTTTGATTGGCCTCGCCTTAGGGGTCATCGTCGGTCTCGGTCTCGCCGGCCTATCCGGTAACGTCTACGACGTGATCAATACGTACATACTATCCCCAGTTGGGACAGTGTTTTTGAACTTGATTAAAATGTTAGTCGTCCCGATCGTCTTCTTCTCGATCATTCTCGGTGTCATGGGCCTAGGTGACCCGAAAGAGCTCGGGCGCGTCGGGTCGAAGGCGCTTCTATTCTTCTTGACGACGACAGCGCTCGCTATCGTACTCGCGATGGGTGTCGCGTCGGTCATCAAGCCAGGTGAACGCGGCAACTTCGAAACAGCCAATCTAGCATTTGAATCGACAACGACAGAAGAATCGTCGAACATCGTCCAGACGTTCGTCAATATGATTCCGACGAACCCGATTCAAGCGCTCGCTGAAGGGAACATGCTACAGATTATCGTCTTCGCGGCGTTGATCGGGTTTGCGATGATCGCCCTCGGCGAACGTGCCAAGACGTGGCGTCGCTTCGTGAAACAAGGGGACCGCATCATGATGCATCTCATTCACTTGGTCATGAAGCTCGCCCCATACGGTGCCTTCGCGTTGATCGCCTCGGCCATCGGCGGTATCGGGTTTGATGCTGTCGCAGCGATGGCATGGTACATGTTTGCCGTCGTCTTGACGTTGTTCTTACATGCGACCATCGTCTACGGCGGAGCGCTCATCTTGCTTGGCAAGATGAGTCCGGTCTTCTTCTTTAAAAACTTCTATGAAGCGATCACGCTCGCGTTCTCAACGTCGTCTTCAAACGCGACGCTTCCGGTGTCGATGGAACTCGCCCAAACGAAGCTCGGCGTCCCACGTTCGATCTCGTCATTCGTCCAGCCGCTCGGCGCGACAGTCAACATGGACGGAACGGCCATCATGCAAGGGGTCGCGACAATCTTCATCGCTCAAGTGTTCGCCGCTGATTTGACGATCACCGAGCTCGTGACGGTCGTCATCACGGCAGTGCTCGCCTCAATCGGGACGGCTGGTGTGCCGGGTGTCGGGCTCATCATGCTCGCACTCGTCTTACAGTCGGTCAACTTGCCGGTCGAAGGGATCGCCCTCATCATCGGGGTCGACCGTATCCTCGACATGCTCCGTACGTCCGTCAACATCACGGGTGACGCGACATGTGCGGTCGTTGTAGCGAAGCTTGAAGAGAAACACCTTCCACCTGTCGACGAAGACGCGTGGGATGAAGTCGAAGCGAAATAAAACAAAGGCTGACCTCGCGGGGTCAGCCTTTTGAAATGGGGTTTGAATGATGGAATGGGAACTGCTCCCGATCCCGCTGTTTGTCGTCATCAGCATCGTCTTAAACAGTGCCGTCGCCGTCGCTGGCGTGTTGCCGAGCGCGTTTTTGACGGCGCTGAACGTAAACATTCTCGGTTTCGGTCTCGGCGTCACTGTCTCAATCATCGGTGAGGCGGTCGGAGCGGTCATCAGTTTCGTACTGTACCGACGTGCGCTACAAACGTATACGTCACCGAACGGAAAGCGCTTCAAGCGTCTCCGCGAAGCGAGCGGGGTTGAGGCGTGGTTCCTCGTCCTCGGGATGCGACTCATGCCGTTCGTCCCGTCCGGACTCGTCACGTTATCGGCCGCGTTCAGCCGGATGACGCTCCCGTCGTTCGCCGCGGCGAGCACGATTGGGAAAATCCCGGCGCTCCTTATCGAGGCGCTCACGGTCACGGCCGTGATGCGTGTTGCGACCGGTTGGCAATTCGTGCTGATCGCGCTACTCTTGCTCATCTATCTCCTCTGGCGTACGTTTCAAAGAAGCGGCGAGAAGATATGACAGAGCGCCTCGATGAACCGTTTGCCGTTCGATTTTTTTCGGAGCATCGACCAGTCGACGAGAGTCGACTCGTCGAAGTCTTTCAAAAACGCGTCATGCAGTTGACCGATTGATGACGTCTCGAACTGGGCGATCGTCATCTCGTGATTCAAATACATGCTGCGGAAATCAAAGTTAGCCGTCCCAACGAGCGCAATCTTGCCGTCGATGAGGACGGTTTTTGCATGGATGAAATGGCGATTGTATTTATAAATGCGGATGTTACGTTTCAGCAGCTGCTCGAAATAATATTCGGTCGCATGGAAACTGAACCATTCGTCGCCTTGTCCTGGGACGACGATGCGAACGTCGATGCCGCTCTTACCCGCGACTTCTAGCACGGCGAGCAGTTCGGGCGGCGGAATCAAGTAAGGGGTCGTGATCCAGATCGATTCTTTCGCTTCCATCAACAGACGCATCAGCCCGTCCCGGATCGTGACGTCCTTACCGGGAGACGTCACGAGTAGTTGTGTCGCCCCGTTCGCGTCTTGCGGTTCGTTAATGAAATATTCTGGAAGGTGTTTAGCGTCGGCGAACAAGTCCCACGTCTCGCTATCTTCTTCGTGTCCGGCATAAAGCCAATTCTCGATGAACAGACGCTGAAGCTCCCGGACGAGCGGTCCTTCGACACGCAAATGCGTATCTCGCCAAAAACCGAGCTTCTTATGTCTGCCGAGATATTCATCGCCGACATTAAGCCCACCGGTGTAGGCGATTCGTCCGTCGAGCACGATGAGTTTTTGATGGTTTCGGAAGTTGGCGTTAAAGACGAGCAGCGGATGTACGACCGGATCGAACGCTTCGACGTGCACCCGCGACTCGCGGAGAGGCTCTAGGAAATCTTCACTGATCTCTTGGCTGCCTAGACCGTCATAAAGAAAGCGGACGGTGATGTTTTCATTGGATCTTTTGATTAAGGCGTCGCGAATTTTCAGGGAGATCTCATCGGTCCGGAACAAATAATATTGGACGTGGATATGGTGCGTCGCTTGCTCGATATCTTTGAGCACGGCGTCGTACTTTTCATCTCCGTTGACGAGCAGTTTCGTCGCCGTATGGCCGTCGGCACCGGTCGCACCCATTTTCTCGAGCGCTCTCGTGAGAGGGAATCGGTCGGATACGTCATTCGTCGTCTCGACGCGGTCGGCTTCGATCGCTTGCCGGAACATCCGAATCTCAGACGAAGTTCGTTTGATCCGGCGATGGCGTTTCGGTGTCCGGCCGAATAGCACCCAGGCGAGGGCGCCGAGAAACGGGATGAATAAGACGGTGAGCAGCCAGGCGAGCTTCGCTTGCGGCTGAACTTGGTCAAACAAAATATTCCAACCGACGATGAGCGGCGCGAGGATGCCGACACCGATCAAAAACGGGATCAATCCATCGATCGAGTAAAGCGATAGCAGAAGGAAGATGCCGAGGACGAACATTCCGATTAGTTGTAAGACACGTCGTTTCAAAAGGTACACCTTCTTTCTGTTCAGTTGTCATCATTAAATTGATTCCACCAATCAGACAGTTTTAATCTAATTAAGCGAGAATTCTCCCACCTCTAAGCGTCTGGGGCGAAGCCCAGCGTAGGTGGGAGATGAATCGCTTGCGAAGCAAATAAGTGGTGAGTAGTTCACTCTAAAAAGACGTTTGATTGGATAAGCCAAGGGAATAAACCGTATTATACGGCAGAACTTTCAAAAAGGGGTGTGTTTGATGAAAAGAAAAGGTACATTGGCCGCGTCGCTTCTCGCGACAGGCATCATTCTCGGCGCTTGCGGGGGAGCGGACGAGGAACCGATGAACAACGATGACACGGAAATGCAAGAAGACGATATGAATGAAGATACAGAAGAAGATGACTATTGAAACAAAGGCCTAGAGCACGCGCTCTAGGCCTTGTTTTCATAGCGCGTATGGAGACGGTTTTCCGAAGAAATAACCTTGGGCGAGATCATAACCGAGTTCGCGACAGACGTCGACCTCTTCGGCGCGTTCGATCCCTTCGGCGAGGATGGTGATACCCATCGAGCGCGTCAATTGACGCACATTCTTCAAGAACGTACGTTTCTCGGCATCTTGGTCACAGAACGAAATATACGACCGATCGATTTTGACGTAATCGGGCTCGAGCCGCTGTAACATATCGAGCGTCGAGAAGCCGGCGCCGACATCGTCGAGCGCGACTTTCATGCCGCGTTTCTTATATGTGGCGAACACGTGCTGCAAATGAGCGACGTCCTGGACTTGCTCCGTCTCGACGACTTCAAAGATGAAGCGGTCGGCACTGAGCCCGTAGTGGTCGATGACTTCGAACGTGTGTTGCAGGCAGTAGTCAGGATTGTAGATCGTCGACGGCAAGAAGTTGATGAACGTCTTCTCGTGAGGTGCGACGGCGTGATACGTCGCTTTGATCGCCTCGGACCGGGCGCGTTGGTCGAGCTTCGAATGAAGTCCGAACCGGTTGGCGGCGCGGAACAGCTCCCCAGGCGAGATATTGTTCGGGCTGCGAAGGAGCGCCTCGTAACCGAACCGCTCACCTGTGTCGAGATGGATGATCGGTTGCAGGTGACTCTCGAACTCCCCGTGTTGGATCAGCTCGATCGTGTCACGGTTGGCGATCTGTTCGAGCAAATCGACTGCTGGTAGAATCGGCGTTTGCTGTTTCGTGGCAGGGTTGACACAATATACATTGTCCTCGACCGAAGATAGTTTAGTCTTGAGTTCATCAAATGATTCGTATGGCTGAGGTTGGTCGTTGACGACCAACAAGCCCCGTTCAAAGAGCGGGATTGTCGTGGAGCAGGCCACGCAAGGAGACCACATAGGATCCCTCCTTTACTGTTATAAAATACATCTATATCCAGTTTATCGGCTAAACCACATGGAAAAATCACACATCTGGACGAATAAATAAAAAAATCGTGCAAAATGCGGACAGTTTTTGTATACTTCCTATCGTATGAATAAGAAGCGCCTCAAAACGCCACTCGCATACGAACAACTTTTTGAACAGAAAGGGGTTCTATCGATGGACCAAAAATTAAAGTTATGGTTTACGGAGCACCAGACAGAAGATTACGGGATCACGTTCCGGGTTAACCACGTTTATGAGAGCGAACAAACGGAGTTTCAACGACTAGAGATGGTCGAAACGGACGAGTTCGGTACAATGTTGTTGCTTGACGGAATGGTCATGACGACGGATAAAGACGAATTCGTCTATCACGAGATGGTGGCGCACGTGCCACTGTTCACGCACCCTAACCCGAAACACGTTCTCGTGGTCGGCGGCGGCGACGGTGGAGTTATCCGTGAGATTATGAAACACCCAACAGTCGAGAAAGCGGTTCTTGTCGACATCGACGGGAAAGTGATCGAATATTCGAAGAAATACTTGCCAAATATTGCGGGTGAGCTTGACAATCCGCGCGTCGAAGTCATCGTCGGCGACGGCTTCATGCACATCGCGAAATCTGAAAACGAGTACGACGTCATCATGGTCGATTCGACTGAACCGGTCGGACCGGCAGCGAACTTGTTCACGAAAGGGTTCTATGCGGGAATCTCGAAAGCACTCAAAGACGATGGGATTTTTGTCGCGCAGTCGGATAACCCGTGGTTCACACCAGAACTCATTCAAACGGTACAGCGTGACGTGAAAGAGATCTTCCCAATCACGAAGCTGTACACAGCCAACGTACCGACGTATCCGAGCGGCTTATGGACGTTCACGATCGGCTCGAAGAAGTACGACCCGCTTCAAGTACCGGCTGAGCGGTTCCACGACATCGAGACGAAATACTATACGCCAGCGCTTCACTCGGCGGCGTTCGTACTTCCTAAATTCGTGGAGGACTTGACGAAATGATCAAACGATTCGATGAAGCCTACTCAGGAAAAGTGTTTATCGCGAGCCTGCCGGAAGTGACGGATGCGAAGACGGTCCTTTACGGCATGCCGATGGACTGGACGGTCAGTTTCCGTCCGGGCTCACGTTTCGGTCCGAACCGCATCCGTGAAGTGTCGATCGGACTTGAAGAATACAGCCCGTACCTTGACGGGGACTTGAACGAAGCGGCCGTCTATGACGCAGGGGACATCCCGCTTCCGTTCGGCAACGCCCAAAAATCGCTCGACATGATCGAGTCGTTCGTCAAAGACGTCATCAAGGAAGGAAAGTTCCCGCTCGGTATGGGCGGCGAACACCTCGTCACGTGGCCGGTCATCAAAGCGATGCATGACGCGTACGGGGCCGACTTCGTCATCTTGCACATCGACGCGCACACCGACCTTCGTGACGATTACGAAGGCGAGCCGCTCTCGCACTCGACACCGCTCAAAAAAGCGGCCAACTTGATTGGACCGTCGAACTGCTACTCGTTCGGGATTCGTTCGGGGATGAAAGAAGAGTTCGACTGGGCAAAAGAAGTCGGCTACAACTTGTACAAATATGAAGTACTCGAACCGCTCAAGCGCGTCTTGCCGACGCTCGCCGGCAAAAAAGTGTACGTCACAATCGACATCGACGTCCTTGACCCGTCGGCAGCACCGGGAACCGGCACGCAAGAGATCGGCGGCATCACGACGAAAGAGTTGCTCGAGTCGGTCCATGCCATCGCCAATGCTGACCTTGATATCATCGGTGCCGACCTCGTCGAAGTGTCACCGGCGTATGATCAGTCAGACATGACGGCGATCGCCGCCGCGAAGATCCTTCGCGAGATGATGATCGGATTCGTGAAGTAACGATGAAAAAAAAAGGTCAGCTCGAGATGGAACTGAGCGCCCGGATCACCCAATGGGAGAAAGAGTATCTCGGGCGCGGTTCATTAACGTGTAAGAGTGACCTGCTCCGCGATTTGGCCATCGTGACGCTGCAAGGCGTCTTGACCCCGGCCGAGTATGAACTCGCCGCGAAGTCGAGTGGTCGCGATCAGTTAAAGAAATACCGCAACAACCTAGTCGAATCCGGCCGGGTCCAACTCGAGACAATCATTCATGACGTACTCGGGAGACGGCTCGTGTCGCTCCATACGGACATCAGCACGAAGACAGGCGAACGCCTCATCGTCTTTCGGTTGGATGCACCGTGGGACGATGTGATTGACAAGGCGTAACGACATTTTTACACTAGAAGCAGAGACGCGTCAGGATTGGTGGAGAATGCCTACGGGAACTTTCCACCGCCGTCCTGAAACGGAGCTGTCAAAAACTACCCCGACAGTTGTCGGCTAGACGGAACGACCGTGTTCGAGCCGTCGGCATGCAGCGCACACCTTTCTTTGGTGTGCGCTTTTGTCGTCTAGGAGGAAACAATGGAACTATTGACGTTTTTATTGACGAGCGCCCCGGTGCTCCTGTTCGTGACGGGCGTGATTGCCGCCCTCGGAAAGTCGAATTTAAGAATCCCCGAATCGCTCAGTGTGACGCTCAACATTTATCTGCTGCTCGCCATCGGGTTAAAAGGCGGCATGGGACTCGCCGCTGTCTCGCTTGACGAGCTTGCGGCACCGCTCGCCGTGACGCTCGTCCTCGGGATGGTTTTACCGCTCGTCGCTTTTGGACTCGGTCGTCTGCTCAAGTTCAGCTTTCACGAACGGATCGCCATGGCGGCGACGTTCGGTTCGGTCTCGCTTGTGACGTATGTCGCTGCGACCGCCCAGCTCGAGCGGCTCGGTATCAGCTATGAACCGTTCATGACGACGCTCGTCGTCGTCCTCGAGATTCCCGGTCTCGTCGTCGCGCTCTTACTGTACAACCAGACGCGTGTGCTCGGCATCACGGCCGCCCCGAGCCAGTCGTTCACCGTCATCCGGGACAGTATGCTCTCAAAGAGCATCCTCTTGCTCATCGCCGGCCTTGTCGTCGGATTCGTCACACCGGACACGTCGGCGCTGACACCATTCTTCGTCGACTTGTTCCCGGGCGTCTTACTCTTATTCTTACTGAGCCTTGGGGTCAAGGTTGGCCATCAGCTGAAAGACGTCCCGGCCTACGGCATGAAGTTTTTAATTGTCGGGACGATGTTCCCGCTCATCGGGGCCATTGTCGGCTACTTTGCAGCCGGACTGGCCGGTTTGTCTGACGGGGGTACGATCTTGCTCATGACGCTCGCTGCGAGCGGCTCTTACATCGCGGCGCCGGCGATGCTCCAGGCGTCCGTCCCGGAAGCCGAGCCGTCGTTTTATTTGACGCTCGCCCTCGCCGTCACGTTCCCGTTCAATTTGCTCGTCGGTATCCCGCTGTTCATCACGATCGTCACATGACAAAAGCGCCGTCTCATCGAGAGACGGCGCTTTTGTCATGTGATGACTTGCTGTTGTTCCATACATTTCAAAGCGGCGGTCCAGCTGCCGAACAAGGCGTTGATTGTCGACGTGCTCGGCACGTTTCGTCCTTCGGCCCATTTGCGGTAGTGAAGGATGCTGAAATGGTTTAATTCATCTTTAGCAACCCGGAGCGCCTCGATGACGTCTTCTTCGTCCCATTTTCGTTTCGGTGGGGCAATATCGAGGACGAACAAGGCGTAGCTCCAGGAACCGTACTTCCGGGCAATCGTCGCCACGGTCGGATATCCCTTCTCCTGCGCCCAGACAGCGTAGTGCTGTGAAGTGAGACGTGTCAGTTCGGCGGACGCCTCGATGAGTGCTTGAATGATGCGCTCCTCGTTATTGCGGGCCGTCGTCGTCTGCAACTTCGCTTCGCGCAGTGCGTTTGACCACGAGCCGAACCGGCTGCTGATCAGGGTGAGCGATGGGGCTTGTGCGACTTTGGCCCACTCCCGATACGTTTGGCTCGTAAAGATGTCGAGCTCTTCGGCAGCCTCGTTTAATGCGGTTAAAATATCTTCGTCCGAATAATAGCGGTACATCATTTTGATTTCAGCGGCTTGAACGGCTTCGCGCCAGGAACCGAATTTGTAAATCACGGTCGAGAGGGAAGGGACGTCTTTGCTGCGGGCCCAGAGTGTGTATTGTTTCGTATCGAATTCTTTGAGTTCATTCGCTGCTTGTTGTAGGCATGAGATGATTTGCTGCTCTGTCCATCTTTTCATCGTGATGTCTCTCCTTTTTAGAAGCACTTGATTGCTTCAAAGGTCATGGTGTGGTTGAACAGTAATGGTCCTCAAGGAAAGCCTAAACGGTCGAGGGCGCGACTGCGGTTGACAACGAACATAAATGGCTCGTGACTGACGGTGTAAGCAAGTCGTGAAGAAATCATGTGACGAGCATGCATGCTTACTTATTTCTAAATTCCCCTCCTTATTGACAATTTACACCTAATTCACGACTCATATACTTTCAATATTACCCATTTAGTGCGGAAATATTCACAAACAAAAAGAAATGGCCATCATACATTCGTAAAACTGTTTGATGGCTAAATTTCGTTGCTATGAAAAAGCTATGGTTTTCTTTCAGATTGTGAATCTCGAACGGGTACTAATCTAGCATCAGCGAATAACCCGGTTACATTCGGCAATCTTTAAAGGTGGTGACAGGATGACTATTCGATTCAATCATTATCCGATGGACCGAAAAAACACGATGCTTATGATGCTCGACGTGACGATCGCGGCGGCGGCCATCTTTCTCACGTTCAAACTGTTGTTCGCTCATGACACGACCGTCTCCGACGACACGACGAAGTTGATGACGATTTTAGCGCTGAAGAGTACAGCTCTGCTCGTCCTCGGGTGGCTGACACGCGTTTATCGGATTGACTGGCGGTACGGTTCGATGCGTGAGCTACAATTGCTCGCCCTCGTGTTGCTCACGAGTGATTTACTTGTCCTCGGTGGTGCCCTCGTCGTGTTAAAGAATGTATCGTATCAAGCGCTGTTCGTCCAGAGCCTGCTCGCGTTCAACGGGATGCTGTTCATCCGGATCGTGGCGAGAACCCGCTCTTTCTTCCGCTTCCGGAACGCTCCGCCGAGCGGGAAAGCGGCACTCATCATCGGCGGTGGGGACTCAGGACAAAAGATCACGAAAGAGTTGAAAGAACATCGGACGAGCGTGTTAAACGTTGTCGGTATTTTAGACGACAATCCGTTCCTGCAACGGCTCTATATCCACGGGACACCGGTCATTGGCCCGATTGATGCGCTCGAGCGAAAAATTGAAGAGCTCGGAATTGAAGTCGTTGTTCTCGCAATCCCGTCCCTGCCTTACAGCAAGCGGCTGCAACTGCTCAAGCGAATCGAGAAGACAGGCGTCGAATCACACGCGTTGCCGATGCTCTCAGAGCTTGCTTCCGGAAAAGTATCGATGAATGAGATCAGGGAAGTGGCGATTGAGGACTTGCTCGGACGAGAGCCGGTCCAACTCAACGTATCCGAGATCTCACATAAGCTAAAAGGCACGACCATTTTAATTTCAGGTGCTGGCGGTTCGATTGGATCTGAGCTATGCCGGCAGTTAATCAAATTCGAACCGGGACGTCTCGTCTTGTTCGGACATGGCGAGAACAGCATTTATTCGATTGACCGCGAACTTAAAGACTTACAAACGGAAACGGAGATTTGTCCGATCATTGGGGACGTCCAAGACCGGGCGCGGTTGATGGAAGTATTCGAACAGTTCGAGCCTGAGATCGTCTATCACGCGGCGGCCCATAAACACGTCCCGCTCATGGAAGGGAACCCGAAAGAGGCTGTGAAGAACAACATCTATGGTACGAAAAATATGGTTGAAGTCGCTGATTTGTTTAACGTCGAACGTTTCGTCATGATTTCGACAGACAAGGCGGTCAATCCGACGAACGTGATGGGCGCGACGAAACGGGTCGCCGAGATGATTGTGCAGCAACAAGCGCGTCATAGTGCGACGACGTTCTCGGTCGTTCGGTTCGGTAACGTCCTCGGCAGTCGCGGCTCGGTCGTCCCGTTGTTCAAAGAACAGATTGAACGTGGTGGTCCGATCACAGTGACACATCCCGAGATGACGCGTTACTTTATGACCATCCCCGAGGCGAGTCGGCTCGTCGTTCAAGCAAGTGTTCGCGCGAATGGCGGTGAGGTGTTCGTCCTTGATATGGGACAGCCGGTCAAAATCGTCGACTTGGCCCGACGGATGATCACGCTCAGCGGCTTCACGCTTGAGCAAATTCCGATTGAATACAGCGGAATCCGGCCGGGCGAGAAGTTGTATGAGGAGCTGCTTGCCACGAGCGAACGCAGCGAAAATCAAGTGTACGATAAAATTTTTGTCGGCTGTACGCGATCGTTCAAATCGGTCGAACCAATTTTACGTACGATTGAACATCTGCTTGACCAACAAAGCGCATTGACGTCCTTCCTCTTGTTTGTCGCCAACAGCGAAATCCCGGAAGAAGTGATGGCAGATATGTTCGCGCCTCAGATCGAGCCCGTTCGGATTCGTTCGAGCGACCCCACTCAAAGGAGGAAGACGTTATGAAAAAGACTGTGCTCGTCACAGGTGTCGCCGGGTTCATCGGCTTTCATTTGGCGCGCCGGCTGTTGCGAGAAGGGCACCACGTCGTCGGCATTGATGAAGTGAATGATTACTACGATCCTCATTTGAAAGAGGCGCGTCTCTATGTCTTGACGCACCCGAACTTCAAACTGTATCGGGACTCGCTCGAGAACAAAATGGCTGTCACACGGGTGTTCGAGAAACGGAGTCCTGACATCGTCGTCAACTTGGCTGCGCAAGCAGGTGTCCGCTACAGTCTTGAGAATCCGGACGCTTATATACAGTCGAATATCGTCGGATTTTTAAACATCCTTGAGGCGTGCCGGAACTTCCCGGTTGAGCAATTGATTTATGCATCATCAAGCTCCGTGTACGGCTCGAACCAAAAGATGCCGTTCTCTGAACAGCACCCGGTCGATCATCCGCTCTCGTTATATGCGGCTTCGAAGAAAGCGAATGAACTGATGGCCCACACGTATAGCCATCTGTTCGGTCTAAAGACGACCGGGTTACGATTTTTCAGCGTCTATGGACCATGGGGCAGACCGGATATGGCGCTGTACAAATTCACAGAAGCCATTATAAAAGGTGAACCGATCGACGTCTATAACTATGGGCAAATGGCCCGTGACTTCACTTACGTCGACGATGTGATTGAGTCGATCGTCCGCTTGATGGACGTTCAACCGTTCGCTGACGAAGAGTTTGACTATCACGATCCGCTCCCGGACCGAAGTGATGTCCCGTTCCGTGTGTACAATGTCGGCAATCATAGTCCGGTCCAGCTGATGGATTTTATTCGGATCATCGAGAAAAAACTCGGGAAGCGAGCAATCGTGAACGAACTCCCGCTGCAGCCGGGTGACGTGCCGGAAAGTTTTGCCGATTCATCGGAACTGTATGAAGCGATTGATTTTCAACCACAGACCCCGATTGAACAAGGGGTGCATGAATTTATCGATTGGTATATCGCGTATCACCATGCGTTAAAGGAGGGAATCGAGTGATGATGTCACTTCAAGACAAAATCTATAGCAACTCCTCGTTGCCGGTCCAAAATTGGCTCATCTCGCTATACGGGTTGAAGTTATATCGTGAGCGTTACGGTCCCTATTACGATAAAAAGTTGACCAAGCTCCGAAGTCAACGGCTCGTCGATCCGCAAACAACCCAATTAAACCAGCTCAATCGGTTCCTCAAGTTCTGTCAGACGCATAACAGCTACTACCGAGACTTGTTTGACCGCCATCACGTGGAGCTACCGCTTCTGCAACTGAGCGATTTGAAACAAATTCCAGTGCTTGAGAAAGAGACACTTCGTACCGAACCGACTATTTTCTCGGACGTTAAAGCACCAATTATCGGGTGTACGGGTGGAACGACCGGGACGGCACTCCAAGTCCGATTCACGGTCGAAGATTATCAAGCCCGCATGGCCCACTTGGATTACTTTAAAGAGCAGCACGGCTTTACAAAAGGGATGAAGCGGGCGAGTTTCACCGATCGGATGATTTGTCCGCGCGGCCAGGAAGAGCCGGTCTATTGGCGTTATAACGCTCCGATGAAACAGATGCTCTACTCGGTCGTTCACTTTCATCCGAAAACAATCCCGGCCTACGTCGAATCATTGAACGACTTTCAACCTGACGCCCTCGACGGTTCGCCGTCCGCGATGATCGAAGTCGCCAAGTATTTAAAAGACACGGATATGCGCTTGACGTTCAAGCCAATCGCCATCTTTCCGACATCCGAAACGTTGTCGCCATGGGGACGCGCGTTGCTCGAGGAGGTTTTCGACGCCCCGGTATACGACCAATACGCTTCTTCAGAAGGCGCACCGCTCGTCACCGAATGTCAGCATGGACGGATGCACCTCCATCCGGAGAGCGGCATCATTGAGGCCGGGGAGGACGGAGAAGTGCTCGTCACGAGCTTCACGACCCACGGCACGCCGCTCGTCCGTTATCGGATCGGAGACCGGATGACGCTCAGCGATGAGACGTGTCCGTGCGGCCAGACGGGTACGGTCATCTCGTCGATCGATGGCCGTCAAATGAATTACGTCGAGACACCGGAAGGTTATAAAGTGTTCGAAGGCGACTTGACGGCGACCGTCGCCGTACTGCCGAACTCGGTACTTCAAGTCCAAGTGCTCCAACATGAGATCGACCAGATTGAAATGTTATATGTCAAAGATGAGGACCGGTTCGAAAACGAACATGAGACGATATTAAAGCAAGAAGTGGAACGACTGTTCACACCGAATATGCGAATCCGTCTTAAAAATGTGCCGGCCATCAAAAAAGAACCAAACGGAAAAATTCGGGTCGTGAAGCGACTTCACGTCTGACCCATACAAAAGGGGAGTTCGATTATGGCGATCTTCGCGTTGCGGGACGTATATTTTAAGGCGCCGATCCGCCTTCAAAACTGGATGACGTCACTTTACGGCTTGAAGTTGTCACAAGAGCGTTACGGAAAAGCGTACGAGCAGGAACTTGTCGCACTACGCAACCGTCCGACGGATGACGCGGCCGTTCGAGCAGACCAGCTTCGACGACTCAATGACTTTTTAGCATTTTGCGAAGCGAACAACGACTATTACCGTCAGTTATTCGACGAGGCCGGCGTATCGCTCCCGCTCGACTCGATTGAAGATTTGAAACAGATTCCGATACTCGAGAAGGAAACGGTCCGCTCGACCCCGGCAATCTACTCGCACGTGAAGACAGACATTATCGGCAAGACAGGCGGGACGACCGGTGCGTCGCTCCAAGTGAAATTCACAGCGGAAGATTATCAGATCCGGATGGCCCATTTGGATTACTTTAAAGAACAACACGGCTTTAAAAAAGGGATGAAACGAGCCAGTTTCACGGGACGCGTCATTTGTGAACCGGATCAAGCGGCACCCGTGTTTTGGCGGTATAATCGTCCGATGAATCAACTGTTGCTGTCGTTGTTTCATCTGACCGAGGCGAATATCCCGCACTATATCGAGGAGCTGAATCGGTTCAAACCAATCGTTCTCGATAGCGCCCCGTCCGCCATGATTGAACTGGCCTCATACATTAAAGCGCACAACATCAAACTCGACTTCCAACTGATCGCCTTGTTCCCGACGTCAGAGACGATCACGGCGTTTGGACGGTCGTTGCTTGAAGAAGCGTTCAACGCGCCCGTATTCGACCAATACGCCTCGTCTGAAGGGGCACCGATTTTGAGCGAATGCAGTTATGGACGGATGCACCTTCATCACGAGACAGGGGTCATCGAGCCTTATGGGGAGGACGGCGAAATTCTCGTCACGAGCTTTACGACCCACGGCACACCGCTCGTCCGCTACCGGATCGGGGACCGGATGAAGTTTGGGGAAGGGACTTGTCCGTGCGGTCAAGGCGGGACGTATGTCGAGTCAATCGAGGGACGGCAAACTAATTTCATCGTCACGCCAAAAGGACTCAAAGTCTATGAAGGGGATTTGACGACGATCGTCAGCGAGCTTCCGAACTCGGTCATTCAAGTCCAGTTTCGGCAGTTCGATTTGCATCACATCGAGATGCGCTACATCAAAGACCCAAATCGCTTCACCTCGTCGCATGAACAAGTGCTTCGACGGGGGTTGAAAGAGCTCGTCGGAGACGGCGTCGAGATTACGTTGACGCCGGTCAACCAAATTCCTCGAGGCCCGAACGGAAAAGTCATCGTCGTCGAAAAGTTGATGAATCAAATTTCACAATAACTGGAGGCAGATGGACATGGACAAACTCATCTCAGAATCACGGACAGCACGAAGAACCATTGCCAATCGCCATATCGCCGTCGTCGGACTCGGGTACGTCGGTCTCCCGGTCGCGGTCGCGCTCGGAGAAGTCGGAGACGTCATCGGATTTGATATTAATGAGGCCCGCATCAACGAACTGAACGGTCATCTCGACAGCACGCGAGAAGTCGAGCGGGAATCGCTTGAAATCGCCTCAGTCGCGTACACGACCGACGCGTCACAGCTTGAAGAGGCGGACTTTATCATCATCGCCGTACCGACGCCGATCAACGAACAAAATCAACCGGACCTCGGTCCGATCTGCAGCGCGACGCGAACCGTCGGAAAGTATCTACGGCCCGGGGCGATTGTCGTCTACGAGTCGACCGTTTATCCTGGACTGACGGAAGAAGAGTGCATCCCGCTACTCGAACGAGAGTCGGGTCTACGGGCCGGGATTGATTTTAAAGTCGGCTATTCGCCAGAGCGTATCAATCCAGGGGACCGTGTCAATACGTTCCGGACGATCAAGAAAGTCGTCGCCGCCGAGGATGAGGAGACGCTTGATATCGTCGCAGCCGTATATGAGACGGTCGTCGATGCCGGTGTACATCGCGCTTCGTCAATCAAAGTCGCCGAAGCCGCGAAAGTGATCGAGAATACGCAACGGGATTTGAATATCGCATTGATGAATGAGCTCGCGATCATCTTCGAGCGGATGAACATCGATACGCTTGAAGTGTTAGAAGCGGCCGGTACGAAATGGAACTTCCTGAACTTCCGGCCCGGACTCGTCGGTGGCCACTGTATCGGGGTCGACCCGTTCTATTTGACGATGAAGTCTGAGATGCTCGGCTATCACCCTGAGGTTATTTTAGCCGGACGGCGCATCAACGAGACGATGGGTAGCTTCATCGCCACGTCGCTCATTAAAACGATGATTCGTCAAAACATGCCGGTACTCGGCTCACGGGTCACCGTGCTCGGCATGTCGTTCAAAGAGAACGTCAGTGATATCCGTAATTCGAAAGTCGCGTCACTCGTGCGGGAAATCGAGGAGTTCGGCCTTGAGGTGCAAGTGTACGACCCGCTCGTCCACCATGAAGAAGTCGAACAAGAATACGGGCTCCAAGTAAAGTCCTACCATGAGCTCAAACCGGCGGAAGTCGTCATCTACGCCGTCTCACACGATGAGTTTGTGAGTGCCGGGTGGAAAATCGCCGAACGTCAGTTGAAGATGGGACGAGGGATCGTCATGGATTTAAAAGGCATCTTAAACCGGGCGACGAAGCCAGAGGAGGTCCACTTATGGCGCCTTTAAAGATCCTTCAATTCTGCGCGGTCGACGTGACCGCTGACGTCCTGTTGCGTCCGCTCATCGAGTCGCTTAAAGCCGAAGGGCACCAAGTCGATGTCGCCTGTGCCTACGGTGACCGGACGGACCGGTTGCGGGCGGAAGGTTGGGTCATCCATACGCTGCCGATCGATCGTAAATTCCATCCGAAGCGGAACGTGCAGACGATTCAAGGGCTCGTCGCCTTGCTGAGACGGGAGAAGTATGACGCGATCCATGTCCATACGCCGGTTGCGGCCGCGCTCGGACGGGTTGCGGCCCGAATCGCCCGCACCCCGCACATTCTTTACACGGCCCATGGATTTTACTTCCATGAACGGATGAGCCGGGTCGCCTACGAACTCGTGTTTTGGCTCGAAAAGTCGCTTGCCGCGCTCGCGACCGACTGGCTGCTGCTCCAAAGTGAGGAAGATTATTCGCTTGCCAAGACCCGACAATTTAAAAGCGATGACCGTCTGCTTCATCTCGGGAACGGGATTGATTTGGCTCGATTCCAACCGCTTGAAAAAACAGTTGACCCGAAGCAGTTAAAGTTTCTGTTCGTCGGTCGCCTCGTCAAAGAAAAGGGGATCCTCGATTTACTCGAGGCGTTTCAGGAAGTGTCTGCGCGTCATCCGGGAGCGACACTCACGATTGCCGGAGAGTTGCTATCGAATGAGCGGGATCAAGAGACCGCCAAACTCGTTGAAGCTCACTTGGTCGACAATCCGAACGTTCATTACGTCGGATACGTCACAGACACCCCGTCTTTGTTCAACCGTCATGACATCTTTCTGTTACCGTCTTATCGGGAAGGGCTCCCCCGCTCGATTTTAGAGGCGATGGCGTCAGGTCTTCCGGTCATCGCGACCAACATCCGCGGCTGTCGAGAAGAAGTCATCGACGGAGAGACAGGATACCTCGTCCCGGTGGCCCGACCGCAAGCACTCGCGGAGGCGATGGAGTCGTTCATCGAGCATTCGGATCGTATCGAATCATACGGTCGCCGAGGTCGCGAAGTCGTCGAGGAACGGTTCGATGAATCGAAAATTTTGACACGGCAAATCAATTTATTTGCGCAAATTAGCGCTCGTGAAGTGGGATGAGTCGTCACACATAAAAGGGGGAGGCGGCATGGAAGAGAAACAAGTGATTCACCAGTTGAGGACGGCCGCCGATGACGGTCGTCTCACAATCCATATGTACCAGCAATGGCAACAAGCGAACGGCGGACCGACCGTACTCGAACTGTTAGAGGTGTATGGTTCGTGGACGAACGTGCTGCGGCTCGTCGGGTTTGAAAACCAGATGCCGCGTTTCACGAAGTCGGAAATGTTGCGAACGCTTCGCCGGGCAGCGAAGGATCTTGGCTCGATCAGTAGTGCCGATTACCGAAAATGGGCGCACGACCATGATGCTCCGACGCTGACGGAAGTTGTCATCCAGTTTGGGTCTTGGAAGGTCGCATTGATCGAGGCCGATCTACTCGGGATGATGGCAAAAGACCAAAAGATTGAAATCATTCAAGCGTTGCTCGATGCGAGCGATGAAATCGAACCATTCAATTCGACGACGTATGCGAAATGGGCGAAAGCGCACCAACGTCCGAGTATCACAAAAGTCGTTCGGCGCTTCGGGTCCTGGACGCAAGCGCTCGAAGAAATCGGATTGTCGACGCGTAAAGCGTTCACGGAACAAGATATTCTATCGGCGTTGAAAGAAGCGAGTGAGGATTTGGCCGTCCTCTCGCCATGGGGTTATGAAATATGGCAAAAAAAGACGGGAAAGGACCGGCGCTTAAAGATATCCAACAGATGTTCGGTTCTTTTGACATAGCACTTTCGGCGATGGGGCCAGAATTTACAGACCAGACAAACGATGACGCTTCAAAGAGAGGGAAGGAGGAGGGCTTATGACGCGTCCGATCGTCTTATGTATCGGCGAGGATCCGACTTCGACTTATGTGTACCAGGCGCTTCGAAATCTCGGGGTGACCCATGTGATCAAAGAAGACGGTCCGGCTGAAGTGCGGCCCGACTCGATCAACGAGTGGATGCGTCAATCATACGTTCGATTGACGTCACCGCTCATGCGCCGATTCAGCCGTCAGCGCGTCCGAGAGTTACAAGCACGTTATCCGCTGAACGACAATCCGATCCCATCGCATCATCTGTTGCGTGTCACGTCACTGAATGACGCACGAACGATGATGTGGCTTGATCGCTTACAACCACAACTCGTGATCTTGCACGAGACCGGACCCGTCGACATGAGCCGATTGCACCGTCTTGACTGTCCGATTTTAACGGTCAGCCCTTCGATGGCCAAAGGACAACTTGAAGCGTACTGGGCGTTTCGCGCCAAGCCTGACGTCTGTGAAGTGAGAATCGAACAATGGGGCGACAGAGGCTGGACTGTACTCGACCGGTCCGTCCTTTATGTCGGGGGCACCGATAACTTTGCGACGTATCCTTATCTTCAACTTGTGACGGCTCTGCCGCTTTTGCGTCGTCAAATTGAATCGATGCTCGAAGAGGACGTATATGATCGACGGACGGCAGAGTAAAGGCCAAAGCGAGTTCGCTTTGGCCTTTCAGCTATTTTTGATGCAGTAATGTTGGATCACGTCGAGCGACCGGTAGAACAGAAGCGTACGTCATGTTCCGCATAGAGAGGATAACCGTTGTCCCGGCGAGCTTGGCGAGCTGTTGACTCGAGTACATAGGCCTCACCTTCTTGAATGCAGCGTAAAGCGTGAAGTCACGTCAAAGTCAAGCCTGTTTTTCGAACAAGGAAAAACCGTCGCGTTCGCCGGCGTAGCTGAAGCCGAAGCGAAGATAATAGTCGTTCAAAAATCCGTTCGTCGCGACGCAGTCGAGCCGGATCTGTTTTGACCCGGCCACTGCCTGACGCATCAATTGGGAACCAATCTGTTTTCCTTTATGACGTGAGTCGACGACGAGGCGATGCACGTAGACGGCTGTGTCGGCGTCGCTCCATAAGTTCTCGTCCCACGACGTCGGCGGGATCAAACTGACCGCCCCGATGATGGTGTCGTTCTCTTCATATACGTACACCGTCCCGTTCGTGACGTCATACGTCACAATCTCGGTCCGGCTCGGCTCTAAATATTTTTGCCATTGCGTTTTTCCGGCTGCTTTAAACTCCATCGCTTTCGTTAAAATAAGCTTATCGATAGGAGATATGTCGGACACGGTGGCCAAACGAATCATATGAGTCGCCTCGCTTTCAATTAGTTTTCAAATCGTGTAGGGTACACGGTGAGTAAGCTATTTAAAACTTCTTTGTGTCGGCGAACGATTTTTGGTAAGATAAACTTACTGTAATCGTGCAAACGATTGCGCTAACCGTAAGAAGAAAAAATAGCACTGGTAATAGGATAAGTATATAGGATGCGCAGTGAGTTTAGAGACAAGGGAGTCTTATTGAGATATGCAACTTTTACAACGTGACCAACAAACAAAAACTTTACAACGAAATTGGTGGAAAGAAGCCGTCGCCTATCAAATCTACCCACGCAGTTTTTACGACGCGAACGGTGACGGGATCGGGGACATTCAAGGCATCATCGACAAACTCGATTATTTGAAAGACCTCGGCGTCGACGTCATCTGGATTTGCCCGATGTACAAATCGCCGAACGACGACAACGGCTATGACATTAGCGACTACGAGGACATCATGGACGAGTTCGGGACGATGGCAGACTTTGACCGTCTCTTGGAAGAAGTCCATGCGCGCGGCATGAAGCTGCTCTTGGACCTCGTCGTCAACCACACGTCAGATGAGCACCCGTGGTTCATCGAATCGAAGAGCTCGAAAGACAATCCGAAGCGTGACTGGTACATTTGGCGCGACGGGAAGCCCGACGGTTCGAAGCCGAACAACTGGGAGTCGATCTTTGGCGGCTCGGCTTGGGAGTTCGACGAGACGACCGAACAGTATTTCCTGCACGTCTTCTCGAAGAAACAGCCGGACCTCAACTGGGAGAACGCTGAGATGCGCCAGACGATCTACAACATGATCAACTGGTGGCTCGACAAAGGCATCGACGGCTTCCGCGTCGACGCCATCAGCCATATCCGCAAACACCCGTCGTTCGGCGATCTTCCAAACCCGGAAGGCCTCGACTTCGTGCCGTCGTTCGAGATGCATATGAACGTCGACGGCATCCACGGCTACTTGGAAGAACTTCGCGACGAGACGTTCAACAAACATGACATCATGACGGTCGGTGAAGCGAACGGTGTCTCGCCTGACGACGCCCACCTTTGGGTCGGTGAGAAGGACGGCAAGATGAACATGGTGTTCCAATTCGAGCATATGGGCCTTTGGCGTGAAGATGCCGAGTCGAAATTAGATGTCGTCCATTTGAAAAACGTCTTGACGAAATGGCAAAAAGGACTCGAGGCAGACGGCTGGAACGCCTTGTATGTCGAAAACCACGACCAGACACGGACCGTGTCGTCATGGGGCGACGATGAGCGTTACTGGAAAGAGAGCGCCAAATCGATCGCGATGATGTATTTCCTCATGCAAGGGACGCCGTTCATCTATCAAGGCCAAGAGATCGGGATGACGAACGTGAAGTTCGATTCGATCGACCAGTACGATGACATCGCGACACGCAACCGTTACTATATCGGACTTGAGCACGGCAAGAGCCATGAAGAGATGATGGACATCACGTGGAACTCGTCGCGTGACAACACACGGACGCCGATGCAATGGAGCGACGCCGCGAACGCCGGCTTCACGTTCGCCGAGAAGCCATGGTTCGGTATCAATCCGAACTATACGGACATCAACGTCGGCGCGCAGCTCGAGGACGAGGATTCAATCCTCAACTTCTATAAAGAGATGATCCGTCTCCGTAAAGACGACGAGACGTTCGTCTACGGCAAGTACGACGTCGTCTTGCCGGAACATCCGGAGATTTACGCCTACACACGGACGCTCGGTGACACGCAATACCTCGTCATCTCGAACTTGACGGGCAAAGAAGCGATCTTCGCGACGGATATCATGCTTCGTTCAGACGACGTCGTCTTGAAGAACATGCCGCTCGACGCGCATGATGAGACGATGCTCCTCCACTTGAAGCCGTTCGAAGCACGCGTCTACAAGTTGAGCTGACTAAAAGACAGGGGAAACCCTGTCTTTTTTGTAGTGTGAAGCTGGCACGAACCGGGAAAGAAAAAGTTAGCGATTCCGGACCGTTTAGGAGATATGGTACGATGAGACAGCGGAAAGGGGAATCACCATGGCAATTGAACCACGACGGGTCCGTGTCCGGCAGACGACGAAAGTCAGTGAGGTCGATGAACCGATCGAGCTCCATGCCGACGGTCTCTACTATGAATTAAAGACCGGCTTCATCTTGATGTTCGACCAAGAGCGTGAGGACGGCATCGTGCCGACAACGTTGAAATATACGACCGGGCGGCTCGCCCTCATCTGTAAAGGACCGATCGAGATGAACCATTCCTTCATTGAAGGACGGCTGACACAAAGCCTATACAAAAATCCATATATGTCGATGACGATGGCGACGACGACGGTGCGGCTCGATGTCCGGGACGGCCGTTGCCGTTTCCATTACGAGTTGGCGATGAATGACGACTTGGCGGGCGACTACGAAGTCGACGTCGCTTGGACGTTTGAAGGAGGAGAAACGAGATGAATTTTGCAGAACGTGTGAAAAAGATTGAAGAGATGTTGAACGAGGATTGGTTCGAGATGCTCGAGACGAACGAGGAAGAGTATGAGGAATGGCGAGGCCGCCTCGAAGACCATGCCGAACAAGTCATCGGTCATTATGATAGTGAGACCGGCGTCGATATGGATGCGGTCGACAAGTTGCTCCAATTGAACGACGAGTTCCCGCTCTTGTACGGAGAAGACACGGTCCGACTCTATATCGCGTTGATCGAGGCGCGACCGGAAGATAAATCGGTGTACGATCGCTATATCGACTACTTGGCGGCAATCGGTGACGCTGAGCATGAGGAATTTTTACGGTTCCACACGCTCGTCGAAGCCGGTCGCTTAGACGAAGCGAGACAACTCGCACCCGTGATGCCAAAACGATTAGGACTCGAAGACTAAGGCCGCATTGCGGTCTTTTTCATACATATGATTAGGGGGGAAATGCTATGTTACGGCTCGTGAAGACGTCAGTCGAACAGCAAGATCAAGTTCTTGCCCTGTTAAGCGAATGGAAAGAGGACGGAAGCAACATCGTCCCGACGACGATTAATAAAGATACGAGCGATTTTGACGCCTACGTCAAACGACTCCTCGAAGCGGAAGACCGTGAAAAGATTGAGGACGGTTGGGTGCCGAGCACGACGTATTGGTTGACGGACGGGGATGAGTTGCTCGGGGCGGCGAATATTCGCCATGAGTTAAACGCCCACCTGTTGAACTTCGGGGGACATATCGGTTATGGCATCAAGCCGAGTGCGCGCGGACGCGGTTTGGCGACGGAACAGTTGCGTCTCGCGCTCGAGAAGGTGAAAGAACTTGGGATTGAGCGGGCGCTCATCACGTGTGACCGAGAGAACGTCGCCTCTCGCCAAGTCATTTTGAACAATGGGGGTGTCGCCGACACACCGTATACCGAAGAAGATGGAAACGTCGTCGAGCGGTTTTGGATTGAACTGAAAGGGTGACATGGGATGGCGAACTGGATTGTCGTGTATTTAGTGCTCATCAATTTCTTTGGGATTTATTTGTTTCCACGCGACCGGATACCGTCTAAGAAATGGTTCTCATTTTCGAGCGGGATCGCCATCACGTATTTTTTCATGTATTTACTGCCGTCGCTCAATAAGCGCCAAGATACGCTCCGGGTCGACTGGCTCGACCTTGCTTTACCTTCAGAAATATACGTCGTCAGCCTGCTCGGCTTCACCGTCTTCTACGGGACGATGCGGTTCGTGCGGACACCGTACTTTCAAGACGAGACGATTGACCGGAACGTGTCGTATTGGCTTCAAGTGACGCTTCTGACGGCGTACATGTCGTTCTCGGCTTACGTCGTCACGGCGACGTCGGTCACGTTTGTGGCACGTAGTTTTTATGCGACGGCGCTCGGTGTCCATTTCCTCGCTGTCGGTCACGACTTGTACCGTCACTACGGGGAACGTTATTTGGCACAAGGCCGTTATTTTTTGAGCGGCGGGATTCTCGTTGGCGGCTTGTTCGCCCGTTTCATCGATCTCGCGACGCACGTCGAGGCGCTCCTGTTTGCGTTCGTCGCCGGGGCGATGATCCTCAATATCGTCAAGTTCGAGCTGCCGGCCGACCGCAACCTCCATTTCCGGACGTTCGTGCTCGCCGTTTTCGGCTACGGCGGCATCTTGTTGTTCTTGAAACATGTGCTCGACTTTTGATTCCAACAAGAAAATGAATGACTGTTCATTCACTTTTTGTTATACTGAACTCAAGATTGAATCCGTTTTCATAAGGGGGAGTTTTGGGGATGTCGACATTTTTAATCGTCAACTGGATTCTATTCTTGCTCGTTCTTGGCTATGGACTGTATTTGTTCGCGACGCTCGTCTATCAGCGGTATACGTTCATCAAGCTTGGGAAGAAGGCAGAATGGAGCCAAACGAATAAGGAACGGCTCGAACAAGTCATGATCAACGTGTTCGGTCAAAAGAAACTACTGAAGGATAAGAAGAGCGGGATCATCCACGTCATGATGTTCTATGGGTTCATCCTCGTCCAGTTCGGGGCCATCGACTTCATCTGGAAAGGGCTCGCCGTCGGGACACGCTTCCCGCATGTGCCGCTCGGACCGGTCTATCCGATCTTCACGTTCATGCAAGAAATCGTCATGCTCATGATTCTCGTCGCGGTCGTTTGGGGATTCTACCGCCGTTACGTCGAGAAACTCGTGCGCTTGAAGCGGAACTTTATGGCCGGCCTCGCCCTCATCTTCATCGGCGGGCTCATGGTATCGGTCTTGTTCGGCAACGGGTTCTATCTCGTCTATAAAGAAGAGCTGCCGATGTGGGGCGAACCGGTCGCGACACTGATCGGTTCAGCGTTCGCTTGGGTACCTGGGGGCGTCGCTTTCGCCTTGTTCGTCGTCTTCTGGTGGCTACACCTCATGTTCTTGCTCAGCTTCATGATCTACATCCCGCAAGGCAAGCACGCCCACTTGATCGCCGGCACGTTAAACGTCTGGCTCGGCCGGACGCACAAAGTCGGCCGTCTCGCGCCGGTCGATTTCTCGGCGATGGAAGAGGCGGAAGAGTCGGACGAAGAAGTCGTCTTCGGTGTCAACAAAATCGAGGACTTCAACCAGAAGCAACTCGTCGACTTATACGCTTGTGTCGAGTGTGGGCGCTGTACGAACGTCTGTCCGGCGACCGGTACCGGCAAGATGCTGTCGCCGATGGATCTCATCGTCAAGCTGCGTGACCATATGAACATGAAAGGTGCGGCCATCACACGGAAATCACCGTGGGCACCGGCCCTCATGTTCCAGAACACGCAAGGTGCGGAGATCGCGGCCGCGGCCCAGAACGGGCACATGCTCGTCGCCGATGAGTTGATCGGCAACGTCATCACGGAAGAAGAGATTTGGGCGTGCACGACGTGCCGGAACTGTGAAGACCAATGTCCGGTCATGAACGAGCACGTCGATAAGATCATCGATCTTCGCCGTTACCTCGTCATGATGGAAGGCAAGATGGACCCTGAGGCGCAGCGCACGGTCGCGAACATCGAGCGCCAAGGCAACCCGTGGGGCATGAACCGGAAAGAGCGCGAGAACTGGCGCAACGACCGGGAAGAGCTCGTCATCCCGACGGCCAAAGAGAAGAAGAAAGCTGGGGAAGAGTTCGAATTTCTCTTCTGGGTCGGGGCGATGGGCTCTTATGACAGCCGTAGCCAAAAAGTCGCCCAAAGTTTTGCGAGTGTCTTAAACAAGGCCGGCGTCTCGTTCGCCATCCTCGGGAACGAGGAGAAGAACTCAGGTGACACGCCGCGTCGCATCGGGAACGAACTGTTGTTCCAAGAACTCGCCGAGGCGAACATCAAACTGTTCGAGAAGTACGGGGTCACGAAAATCGTCACAGTCGACCCGCACGCGTACAACACGTTCAAAAACGAGTATCCGGATTTCGGGCTGACTGGTGTGAAAGTGTACCATCATACCGAGCTGCTCGCCGAACTGCTCGATACGGGACGGGTCAAACCGGACCGGGCCGTGAACGAACGCGTCGTCTACCACGACTCGTGCTATCTCGGGCGCTATAACAATGTCTATGACGCACCGCGTTTCGTCCTCGAACGGATTCCAGGTGTCGAGCTCGTCGAAGCAGAACGTAACCGCGAGAACGGCATGTGTTGCGGAGCCGGTGGTGGACTCATGTGGCAAGAAGAGAAAGTCGGGACGCGTGTCAACGTCGCTCGGACCGAGCAGTTGCTCGAGACGAAGCCGACGGTCATCGGTTCGGCATGTCCATACTGCTTGACGATGCTCTCGGACGGTACGAAAGCGAAAGAAGTCGATGAGACGGTCGGAACGTTCGACGTCGTCGAGCTGCTCGATCGTTCACTGAAGCCGATCGAAGTACCAGAACCGCTTGTACAGTAATCGCTAAGACGGAGCCTTTGTGCTCTGTCTTTTTTGTTCGTCGCATCGTAAAATTGGGAATAAGCAAAGATTAGACCGAATAAAGGACGTGAGCGTATGGTCGAATTGATGACCGATAACGAGATTGCTTTGGCCATCATTCAAGCATTAAAAGAAGCCAAAAAGAACGAGTTCCAGAACATCGTTGATGAACTGCAGCCATACGATGTCGCCCAGCAATACAAACTGTTGCCGAGCAAACATCAGAATAAATTCTTATTGTACTTGACTATCGAACAAATGACCGACATGATTCAAGAACTCGATCAGACGACCCGGCTTCAAGTACTACACCGGCTCGGTTTTGAGCGGACGACCGAAGTCCTCGATTTAATGGAAAATGATGATGTCATGTCGTTTTTGTCTGAACTCGATCCGGAAAAAGTCGAGGAACTCATAGCTGAGATGAAAGATGAGGAATCGAGTGTCGTCCAAAATATGATGACCTATCCGGCGGAGACGGCGGGACGTCTGATGAACAACCGGTTCGTTTGGATTCCGCAACAGTTTACGATCCGTCAGGCGGTAGGGAAGTTAAAAGATTTCGCCGCACTCGCTGAGTACCTGAACTATTTATACGTAGTGGATGAAGAAAAACGACTCGTCGGTGTCGTTTCGTATAAAGATTTAATTTTGGCCGAACCGGACGAGGCGATTGCGGACGTCATGTACAAACGCGTCGTTAAAGTCGACGTGATGACCGATCAGGAAGATGTAGCAAAGTTGATTGGTCGTTATGACTTCATTTCGATTCCTGTCGTCGAGGACGGCAACCGGCTCGTCGGCGTCATCACAATCGATGACATCATCGATATTGTCATTCAAGAGGCGAACGAGGATATCGAGAAACTGTCTGCGTCCGGTAAGTCGATTGATTTTGACACGTTACCGCTCGTCGCAGCCTATCGGCGTTTACCGTGGCTGATTTTACTGTTGTTCATCGGTTTGATTTCTGGCAGTATCATCGATAGATTCTCAGGTACGATCGAACAAGTCGTCGCGCTCGCGTTCTTCATGCCGATGATTGCCGGGATGACCGGGAATACGGGTACACAGTCGCTCGCCGTCGTCGTCCGAGGACTCGCAACCCGTGATTTAACGCCGAGGCAAGTTGGCGCACTCATCTTCCGGGAACTGAAGGTCGGCCTCATCATCGGTGTCACGTGTGCAGTGCTAATTGCAGTAATCGCATTTTTCTGGCAGGACAGTTGGACGCTCGGTCTCGTCGTCGGTAGTTCGCTGCTTATGACGCTCATCATCGGTACTCTCGCCGGGACGATTATCCCGCTCATCTTGTATCGATTAAACGTTGATCCGGCCGTCGCGTCGGGTCCGCTCATTACGACAATCAACGATATTTTGTCGTTGCTCATCTACTTCGGTGTCGCGACGGCATTTTTGACAAAACTGATGTAAAACAAAGCCGGGCTTGGTCAGCGACCAGGCCCGGCTTTCGTTTACTTACATTTCGGATTTTGTGAGCAGTGAAGACGTCAGGTGAGATAGTCCTTGCGTCGTCTCGTTGATGGCTGAGATCGTCTCGACCATCCGTCCGAGGTCTTGCTTGTTGCGTTCGAATGAGAGGACGTAGTTGCCCATCTCGTCTTTCACGGTCGAGAAGCCGACTTTGACCGCGCTCAACTGACGCATCGCCTCGTCGTTCGTCCGATGCATTTGTCCCATCTGGTCGAGCAGGGCGGCGATGTTCGTCTCGTTCTCGTGGATGAGTACGTTAATTTGACTGCTCAGCTGTTTGGCGTTCTCGGCGAGCGTCCGGACCTCGGTCGCGACGACGGCGAAGCCTTTGCCGTGCTCACCGGCCCGGGCCGCCTCGATTGAGGCGTTCAACGCGAGCAAGTTCGTTTGGTTGGCGATCTGTTCGATGCTGCGGGTCATGCTGACGATCTCTTGCGAGCCGTCTTTGAGTGCTGTGATGCGCTCGAGCGAGGCGTCGACGTATGTCGCCGATTGCGTGAACTCCGTCTCCATCTGCTCGATCTGTTTGCCGTTCGTTTGCGTCAGTTCCATCAAGTGACGGCTCATCTTCTCCGTCTGTTCGGTTTCAGACAACACTTGGTGGGCCCGGTCGCTCGTCTCGGACATGGCGGCGCCGGTCCGTTCCATCGTCGTCGCGACTTCCGTGCTGACACGACCGATATCGGTCAACAAATCGGTCCGGGCCGCGTTTGCCGATTCGATTTCACCGAGTCTGGCGTCGACGTACTGCTCGGTCACGATTTGAGCGTCTAAATTCATCGCGTGAGACAACGCGAGCAACGACTCGGTCATCGCCGCCGGGTCGTGTTGATAGTGCTCGACGATTTTCGGGACGAGCAACGTGTTGAAGGCAGAGTACGTCGCGAGGAACCAGACGACCGGTACCGAGAAATTATGGTGGGTCTGTCCCATGCGTTTACGCATGGCGAGAAACTTCTCATCAATCCGACCCGTCAACAAGCTGCGGAAGTAGTCGGCGAATACTTTTTTCAAGCGCTCGCGCGTCGATGAGGCGTTGGCGATCTTGACCATGTCAGGCTGCAACATCAAATGGTCGAGTACGCTTTCTAACACGTCATCGAGCACGGATTCGACGAGCGGTGCCATCGCTTGAAGTCGTTCGACTTGAGTCGACGTATAACCCATGTAATGCGCGCGTCCGCTCAGACGTTTGTCTGACGGTTGTGCAATGGTCGTTGCGTCAGGGAAAGCGATTGATGCGGTATAAACAGGTGCTTTTGGTTTACGGAAGAGTGCCATTCAAAAATCTCCTTTTTCATCATACATAGAATAGAGGTGTCACTTCTATATCGGTTGATTTTTGAAATTACTGAGTGGTCGATGTGTTCTCCACCCGTTCCATGGTGTTCAAAGCAAGAAAATAATTTCCTCTAGCTTTTTTATATCGGTTTTGTTTATAATGAGGAGTGATGTTTAACTAGTGACGGAAAAGGAGTGTCCTTTAATGAATAAATCGTTGATCGATTTTGTTTACGAAATTCTTCAAAAGACTGGGGAGCAACCAGTTTCATTTGATGAAATCCGCGAGCAGATCAGACAAAACTATACGTTCACAAGTGAAGAGGAAGAGCTCGAGAAAATCGCGCAACTCTACACGGACATGAACATCGACGGACTATTCGTCAACTTGGGAGCTAACCGTTGGGCGCTTCGTGTTTGGTATCCGTTCGATAAGTCAGACGAAGATCTCGTCATCGAGGCACGCCAACGCGGCGAGCTCGACGAGTTCGAGGAAGATCTCGATGAGACGGACGAAGGCATCGTCGACATCGAAGACGACCTTGACGTCTTTGCTAAAGGTGAAGATTTTGATGCATCTGAATTTGATGCGGATGATGAAACTGAAAAAGTACCAGACCTTGACGAGTTCAAGGACGACGACTTAGACGACGACCTCGACCTTGAAGACGAGGACGACTTATAAGAGACCGCAAAAAGCCGGGCATTTGTCCCGGCTAGGCGTGTCTCTTTTTCTTTTTTTGGCACACGTAACCAAGAAAAAAATAATAACTTGACGACTGCATCGTCTCTGACGTAAATTAGTCATGGGCTAGTTTAGCACGTACGATGCAGCAAAAGTGTCCCCCATGTCAGTGGGGGCACTTTTGCTTTTTTTGTTTTTCGTTTCCCGATGTGGGCATTCAAGAGAGGAGAATGATGATGACAAAGTATATTTTCGTAACAGGTGGGGTAGTATCTTCACTCGGTAAAGGGATCACAGCCGCTTCACTCGCACGTCTGCTTAAAAACCGAGGTTTGAACGTAACGATTCAAAAGTTTGACCCATATATCAATATCGACCCAGGGACGATGAGCCCATACCAGCACGGTGAGGTGTTCGTCACGGACGACGGCGCCGAGACCGATCTTGACCTCGGTCATTACGAGCGTTTCATCGACATCAACTTGTCGCAAAACGCGAACGTGACGTCGGGACGCATCTACTCGACGGTATTGAAAAAAGAACGTCGCGGTGACTATAACGGGGGGACGGTCCAAGTCATCCCGCATATCACGAACGAGATTAAAGACCGCGTCTTCCGTGCCGGCCGCGAGACGAACGCGGACGTCGTCATCACAGAGATTGGCGGAACAGTCGGGGACATCGAGTCGCTTCCGTTCATTGAGGCCATTCGTCAAGTGAAGAATGACATCGGTAAAGAGAACGTCATGTACGTTCACTGTACGCTCGTCCCATACCTTCGCGCAGCTGGCGAGATGAAGACGAAACCGACACAACACAGCGTCAAAGAGCTCCGCAGTTACGGAATCCAGCCGGATATCATCGTGCTCCGTACCGAGTATGATATCCCGGAAGACATGCGTGAAAAGATTGCCCTCTTCTGTGACACGCGCAAAGAAGCGGTCATCGAGGCACAAGACGCGTCGACGTTGTATGAAGTGCCGCTCAACCTTCAAAAACAAGGCATGGACCAGCTCGTCAACGACTACTTCGGCTTCAACACGCCACCGGCTGACATGACGGCTTGGAAAAACCTTGTCCATACGGTCACGCACCTCGAGAAGAAAGTGAAGATCGCACTCGTCGGGAAATACGTCGAACTCCGCGACGCCTATATCTCGGTCGCCGAATCGCTCAAGCACGCCGGTTACGCGTTCAACGCCGACATCGACATCGACTGGGTCAACGCAGAAGACGTGACGGCTGAAAACGTCGAGGCGCTTCTCGGCGACGCCGACGGGATTCTCGTCCCGGGCGGCTTCGGCGAGCGTGGGATTGAAGGGAAGATTGAAGCGACGCGTTATGCGCGTGAGAACAACGTCCCGTTCTTCGGGATATGTCTCGGGATGCAGCTCGCGACGGTTGAGTTTGCCCGTAACGTCTTGAAGTTAGACGGCGCCCATTCGGCAGAGATCGATCCGACGACGAACTACCCGATCATCGATCTTCTTCCTGAGCAAAAAGATATCGAGGACCTCGGTGGTACGCTCCGCCTCGGCCTTTACCCTTGTAAGCTTGAGCCGGGCACGAAAGCGCACGCCGCTTACAACCAAGAGCTCGTCTATGAGCGTCATCGTCACCGCTATGAGTTCAACAACGAGTACCGTGAAGCGTTCGAAGCGGAAGGCTTCAAGTTCTCGGGGACGAGCCCGGACGGCCGTCTCGTCGAGATCATCGAGATTCCAGAACACAAGTGGTTCGTCGCGTCACAGTTCCACCCGGAATTGATTTCGCGTCCAGAGCGCCCGCAGCGCTTGTTCCACGATTTCATCCAAGCAGCACTCGCAGAGTGAGGGAGAGGTCACGACCGTTTTCGGTCGTGGCTTTTTTTCTCGGGCAAAAGACTGACTGCTTCAACAGCTTAGGATGGATACATGTTCACCTAAATCCGGGTAAACTAAGAGTAGAACGGGGAGAGGGCGATGTCACATGGGGGAACGAAACATGATTTACTGGGGGTATGGTGTCGCTTTAGTCGCGTTGAGCATATTGCCGTTCGTCGTCTTGCCGACACTCTTATTGCCGTATCAACTCGGGTGGACCGGGGTTGTCCTGTTGGCTCTATCGATCGGTCTGTTGCGGTCGATCCGTGAAGGATCGAGCGTCTACTTGAAGCAGATGTTAAAAGTGACATTCACGTTGCTTTTATTATTCGTCTTGATCTATTACGTCTCATTCGGCCTCATCTTATACGATACGTATGGGCTCGATCGTCTGCTCGAGCGTTATGAGGCGCATGCGATCTGGGTGTTCGCCGCCTTCAGTTTCCTGCAGCCGATCGCGCTGCCGGTCCCGGAAGCGATCAGCGTCCCGATCGGCAGTGTCGCCCTCGGCCCGTTGCGCGCTGCCTTGATCGGCAGTGTCGCGACGACGCTCGGCATTCTCGTCATGTACGGGCTCGCGCGGTTCGGCCGGGAGCGGGTCATGCACTTGATCGATGCGGATAAACTCGCGACGTATGATCGTTATGTCGGTAAGTACGGTCTCGGTGTCTTGCTCGTCTTGTTCATCATCCCGATCTTACCGGACGAAGTGATTTGCATAGCCGCCGGATTCAGCCGCGTGCCGTTCGTCCGTTTCGTGATGATCGCAGCCGGAGCGAAGCTCGTCACGTCGTTCGGGTTAGCTTATTCGGTCTCGCTCGGTGAACTGTTCGTGACCGGTACGAGCCCGTTCGCGGTCGTCTCGGTGACGGCAAGCTTGATCCTTGTCATCTTGGCGCTCGTCTGGCGGAAACGGAAAAAAGGGAATTCGAACTAACGTCTCGAATGAGTGGTGGGCACATATAGAGAGGACGATGTTATGTATCGAGATGAAGAACTGGTCATCCGACCAATCGAGGCGCACGACTTGGACCGATTATGGGAATTGATTTACAAAGAAGCGGCGCCCGAATGGAAACGTTGGGACGCGCCTTATTTTGAACATCGCGCGCGAAGCTATGATGCTTATCGGGAGGAGGCGGACCGCCACGTCGGACGTGACGACATGTGGGTCGTCGAAGTCGATGGGACGGTATTCGGTACGGTGTCCTACTATTATGAAGACGCCGGGAAGGAATGGCTCGAAGTCGGGATCATCCTTCATCAGTCAGACCGCTGGAATCAAGGTGTCGGGACGAGGGCGCTCAAACTTTGGATCGACCATCTGTTCGGAACGCTCTCGACGGTTCGGGTCGGATTGACGACGTGGTCAGGGAACGAGCGCATGGTGCGCGTCGCTGAAAAGGTCGGCATGCAGCTCGAAGGTCGGATGCGACGTGTCCGCGTCGTCCGTGGCGAGCGCTACGATTCGATTCGGATGGGCATGCTTCGTGAAGAATGGGAAGACGAACAAAAGCGCGACGTCTCAAGTTGAGGCATCGCGCTTTTTAGATGTAAAGCAATTGCTGGAATGATTTCCACCGTGACTTATTTTCATCCTCGAGCTCAGAAAAAATCCGCAGACTTATGTCTGCGGACAGCTTGCTTATTTTACTGCTTCATCTTTGATTGGGAACCAACCGGCACGTGTCGTGATGGCGTTCCAAAGTGGGGCCGGGACAGCGAGTTCGGCTTGCTTGTTCAAGTCGAGCGCCGTTTCGATCTCCTCTTCACGATCCGTTTGCACTTTTTCAAGCCAGTCAGGGTCGATGATGAGTTCACGGCCGAGCGCGGCCAGGTCGATGACGTTCAAAGCGTCTTCGACTTGACCTGGGCGCTGAAGTTGTCCGACTCCGATGAGCGGGACGGCACCGTTGATGCGTTTCGCGATCCGGTCGATCGAGCGCTCAGTCACGTTCTCGTTGCGCATCGAACCGATATTGAAGTTCCAAAGCGAGGCGTGAAGGTAGTCGAGTCCTTCCTCGAGCAACATGTCGATCAATACGTCCGTGTCGTCGAGCGTGATACCTGGCTCTTCGACTTCTTCTGGTGAGAAGCGGTAGCCGATCAAGAAATCGTCAGCGTCTTTCGCCGCGGCTTTCACAGAACGGATGACTTCACGCGGGAACGTTAGGCGCGCCTGTACGTCGCCTCCGAAGCGGTCGTCTCGGCGGTTTGAATGCGGTGAGAAGAACTGTTGGATCAAGTACGTGTTCGCTCCGTGAATCTCGACGCCGTCAAATCCAGCTTCGATGGCACGACGTGTCGCTTCACCGAACGCTTCGATGATCGCCTCGACTTCTTCTGTCTCGAGGGCACGCGGTGTGGCGGCACCTTCACGGACGGGTGCGACCGCGCTTGCGCTCACGGGTTGTTCGTTCGGGACGAGCTCTGGAGGAGACATGCGCCCAGCGTGGAAGATTTGCAGGACGGCTTTGGCGCCTTCCGCCTTCAAACTTTCAGCGAGTTGACGGAGACCGGTGATGAAGTGATCGTCGCTCGCGCCAAACGCGTTCGGGAATCCTTTACCGTCTTCTGTCACATAGGCACACGCCGTGATGGCGAGACTGACATTTTTCGCTCGCTTCCGATAGTAGGCGAGTTCGTGCTCCGAAACCTCACCTGTCGGCTCGGACGAATAATGGGTCATCGGCGCAAGGACGAGCCGGTTATGAAGCTCGACGCCATTTTTAAATTGAAAAGATTGTAACATGCGTTTCATGAAAACTCCTCCTTCGTAGTGATACTTTGAAGTCTAGTCTTCTGAATTTCAAATTGCGAGCGTGACGCTTTCGCTCAGGCAGGTTGCGCATCTGGTGAGCCGATCGATGGTTGAACAATAGAGAATGTCGATGGTTGAACAATAGAGAATAGGGTATAATACAGGAGAAAAGTTGATAACCGGTTGGAGACGACAGAGAGACCACGACATAGGAGGCGAAGCCTTATTTTGTTGTGGTCTCTTTGTTTATACGAACCGGATTCATTATAGGAGGGAATAAAGTGGAAATCAGAAACTTCTCAGCAAAAGAACGTGCCAAGCGATACGAACAATTGACGAGTGAGCGTCATGACATCCTCGTCGTCGGTGGGGGCATCACCGGTGCCGGAATCGCCCTCGACGCCGCTTCAAGGGGAATGAAGACGGCGGTTCTTGAAATGCAAGACTTCGCGGCCGGAACATCGAGCCGCTCGACGAAACTTGTCCACGGTGGCTTGCGCTATTTGAAACAGTTCGAAGTCGCGCTCGTCGCCGAGGTCGGGAAAGAACGCGCCATCGTCTATGAGAACGGACCGCACGTCACGACGCCGGAGCGCATGCTTCTACCGATGCACAAGGGCGGCACGTTCGGACCGCTATCGACCGCGCTCGGGCTGATGGTGTATGACTTCTTGGCCGGCGTCAAACGAGCGGAGCGCCGTTTGATGTTGAAGCCCGAAGAGGTGATCGAGAAGTCACCGCTCGTCAAAAAAGATGGGCTCGTCGGTGGCGGTTATTACGTCGAGTATCGGACGGACGACGCGCGCATGACGATCGAAGTCGCGAAAGAAGCAGCGAACCATGGCGCACTCCTCTTAAACTACTCGAAAGTGACCGGTCTCATATACGAGCAAGGCAAAGTCGTCGGCGTGAACGTCGAAGATCAAATCGACGGGAAGACGTATGAAATTTATGCGAAAAAAGTCATCAACGCGACCGGCCCATGGGTCGACGTGCTCCGTGAGCAGGACGGCTCGAATAAAGGCAAGATGCTTCGTCTGACGAAAGGGATTCATCTCGTCATCGATCAATCGAAGTTCCCGCTCAAACAAGCGACTTACTTCGATACACCAGATGGCCGAATGGTGTTCGCCATCCCGCGTGACGGCAAAGCGTACGTCGGGACGACCGACACGTTCTTCGATAAAGATAAGGCACACCCACGCATGACGACAGAAGACCGCGACTATATCTTGGGCGCGATCCACTATATGTTCCCGGATGTGTCGTTGACGGAAGATGACGTCGAGTCGAGCTGGGCCGGCATCCGTCCGCTCATCTATGAGGAAGGCAAAGACCCGTCCGAAATCTCACGGAAAGATGAGATCTGGCAATCGGACAGCGGCCTGATCACAATCGCCGGCGGTAAGTTGACAGGCTACCGGAAGATGTCTGAGACGGTCGTCGATCTCGTCGCGAAGCTACTCAAACAAGACGAGGGCATCGTCTTCTTGGCGTCACGGACGAAACATATGCCGATGTCAGGTGGACATGTGGGTGGTTCGAACGGCTTTGACGACTTCTTGACGAAGAAGACAGACGAGCTGACAAACCTTGGTTTCGATGACGTGAAAGCGGAGCAGTTAGTCCGTCTCTACGGGTCGAACATCGATCGCGTCGTCGAGCGGATGGATACGAACGCTTATGACCTGTCCGAGATCGTCTACGCGCAGTTGATGTACGGTATCGAAGAAGAGTCGGTCGTCCGTGCCATTGACTTCCTCGTCCGTCGGACAGGGGCGATGTTCTTCGACATCGACTTCGTCAGAGACTATAAAGACGGTATCTTGCGCTGTATGGCCGATGTCTTCAAATGGTCGGATGCACGTCTCGCCGAGGAGCGGGAAGAAGTCGAGAAAGAGATCGACCTCGCCGTCGTCCCGGTCACGATCGACTAAACGTATACCGAAAGGAACTTCGCTCAAGCGAGCGAAGTTCCTTTTCATATGCCTAATTCTTCATAGTACGCTGTGATCCGGTCATCGATTGCGAAGACCAGATCCTCGTCGCCCGAAAAATAGAAAACAATATACGTTCCGTCCTCGCGATACACTTCCGCTTCGACGATGAGCGTTGTCGGTCGTCCGTCATACGTGACTTCAAGTTCACCGAGCGGATGCACGGTCGCCTCGTCTAAATCTGGATTGGAGACGAGTAGATGCATGCGCTCGACGTCTTCTGCTGGAATCGGTTCGTCGAAAACCTCGGAGATGAGTTTGAACGTCTCGGGCACGTCTTCTAATTCCGCATCTATTGAAGTAGCGAGCGGTATATCGTCTTCATACCCCTCTTCATACGCGATGGCGGACGGCTCTTCTCCGAACGTCCCAGCCGTGATGGCGACACCTCCGGCCAGCGTCACTAAAAAAAGTAAAAATCCGAATAGATGCTTCATGTCGTGTCTCCCATCATGTCTTGTACGTCGAGTATAACAAGAAGCGTTGCGTTTAGGAATCGCTCATATATGGTATTGGAAGATAGCGATCAAGAGAAATGAGGGATGCCCATGCAACGGAACCGAGTACTCATCGTCACATTCGGTATCGCGGTCTTTGTCGGATGGTTGGTCATCGATTTGGACCGTCTGTTCGCGGATACATATTATGTGAAAATCCCGAGGGCAGAGACGGCGGAGCGAGATGGGACGGACTATGTGTATACAACAATCGGCTATGATGAGGAGCGAAAAAAACGTTCGCTCACATTCACGTCTGACTCACGGCTCGCAGAAGGTGAATTTTTGCAATTGTACGTGAAAGATGAAGGGACGGTGACGTCGTATGAAATCGCCGACGAACGAGACGTTCCCTTTGAATTGAAAACTGAGCAAGCCGGGGAGGCGGGGACGTGAGCCTCGTTTCCATCTTTTAGAAAATGATGCGTCGCCAAACGAAAATGATTTTGGTATGGTTATATTATCGCACAAAGCTATAGAAGCTACGGAAAGAAGGTAACTGGATGTCACGCATGTTAATCGCAGACGACCAAGATGGAATTCGCTTGATGCTCGCCCAAGTGTTTAAAAATCTGGGCATCGAGGTCGACACGGCCCAGGACGGCTTGAGCGCTTGGGAACAGCTAGAACAAAGTACTTACGATTTGGTGCTGCTCGATATGAACATGCCGCGCATGTTCGGGCATGAAGTGTTACGGAACATGCGGAACAACGACATCGACACACCGGTCATGATCATGACCGCATTTGGGGAGAAATCGACAATCGAAGAAGTGCGTCGCCTCGGGATCACGGCTCAGTTCGAGAAGCCGTTCGATATTTACGGCATGATCGAGAAAGTGAAAGAAGTGCTCAACATTCAGTGAATCGTCACGAAGATGACATATGTAAACGCTTGCGTGGGGCCATTTCTATATGTGAATAGCATAGGCACAAGTTTTGACGTGTGTTATAATGGGAACGAATTGCACAGGGGCACTTTTCCCCACAGTGCACAACAGCGAACAGAGGAGGACATCATTATGCCATTAGTATCAATGACAGAAATGCTTAACAAAGCATTCGAAGGCAAGTATGCAGTCGGCCAATTCAACATCAACAACCTCGAGTGGACGCAAGCGATTCTTCGCGCTGCGGAAGACGAGAAATCACCAGTTATCCTCGGTGTATCAGAAGGTGCAGCGAAATACATGGGTGGCTTCACAACAGTTGTTAAAATGACTGAAGGTCTCATGCACGACTACAACATCACTGTTCCAGTTGCGATCCACCTCGACCACGGTTCTTCATTCGACAAGTGTAAAGCAGCGATTGACGCTGGTTTCACGTCTGTTATGATCGACGGTTCACACCACCCGATCGAAGAAAACATCGAAATGACGAAACAAGTCGTTGAATACGCACACGCTAAAGGCGCTTCAGTTGAAGCGGAAGTCGGCACAGTCGGCGGCGAAGAAGACGGCGTCGTTGGCGGCGTACAATACGCTGACCTCGACGAGTGTGTACGTGTCGTAACGGAAGCGAAAGTTGACGCTCTTGCAGCGGCACTCGGTTCTGTACACGGAGAATACGCAGGCGAGCCAAACCTCGGCTTCAAAGAGATGGAAGAAATCGCGGAAGCGACGAAAACGCCACTCGTTCTTCACGGCGGTTCAGGAATCCCTGAGCACCAAATCAAAAAAGCAATCGAGCTCGGTCACAGCAAAATCAACGTCAACACAGAGTGCCAACAAGAATGGACTCGTGCGGTACGTGAGAAGCTCAACACTGACTCGAAAGTATATGACCCACGTAAAGTCATCGGCCCTGGTGTCGAAGCGATCTACAACGTCGTTACTGGCAAAATGCGTGAGTTTGGTTCAAGCAACCAAGCGTAATCTTGTCACATCAGTCGGTTCTCCTCGTGAGAACCGGCTTTTTTGTCGAAAAAAATTATGGGAAGTCATAGTCTGGACAGCCGTCGGTACACTCGCCGGTATCGCCTTCCTCACCACTTCGATGCTCGGCATTGCCGCGCTGGTGTAAAGGGTATAGCAATTCCGTGTCGATTTCCTCATAATAAGAGAGTAAGCGATTACAATCCGATTCGAGGAGGACATGTACATGCGTTTTTTCATTGACACGGCAAATGTGGAAGACATTAAGAAAGCCCACCAAATGGGCGTTATCGGGGGCGTGACGACGAATCCATCGCTCGTCGCGAAAGAAGGCGTCGATTTCCATACGCGGCTCCGTGAGATTTGTGAGGTCGTCGGGGACCTTTCAGTCAGTGCGGAAGTTATTGCACTCGACGCAGAGGGTATGGTCAAAGAAGGAAAGGAACTCGCGGCAATCGCGCCGAATATTACAGTTAAGGTGCCAATGACAGCAGCCGGTATGATCGCTGTCAATGAGTTTTCGAAGCTAGGCATCAAAACGAACGTGACGCTCATCTTTAACGCCAACCAAGCGCTCTTAGCAGCTCGGGCCGGTGCGTCATACGTCTCGCCGTTCATCGGTCGCCTTGATGATATCGGCCACGACGGTCTCGACCTCGTCGAGACGATTGCGAATATCTTTGCCATCCATGGCATCGATGCGGAAATCATCGCCGCGTCCGTTCGCCATCCGGTCCACGTGACGAAAGCAGCCCTGCTTGGGGCTAATATCGCCACGGTGCCATACAAAGTCATCGAACAGATGATGAATCATCCGCTCACTGACAAAGGGATTGAGCAGTTCTTAGCGGATTGGAATAACGCTCAATCCAAATAAGTTCGTCGTAGAAAGGTTTGATCATCGTGGAAATTCTCCATATCGTTGGACAGCAGAAGCTTGAAGGAACAGTTGACATTAGTGGCGCCAAACAGAGTGCCTTGCCTTGTCTCGTCGCAGCACTTCTTACCGAAGAACCGGTGACAATCGAGAACGTCCCCGTCATCGAAGATGTCGAAGTGATGCTCAGCCTATTACAAGAACTCGGGGTGACAATCGAGCGGGACGGGGAGCGGATGACGCTTCATGCAAAAGATGCCGTCGCCATGCCGCTGCTCGGCTCAGAAACTCGGAAAGTCCGGGCCGCTGTCTACTTACTTGGTGTGTTCGCAGCTCGTTTTGGGAAAGGGGCCGTTGGATTACCAGGGGGATATGCGATTGGTCCACGACCGATCGATTTACATTTGAAGGCGCTAGAACGTCTCGGCATTAAAGTCGAGAACGAGTCGGGTCTCTATCACGTCAACGCCGACAAGTTGGCCGGCAACCGGATCTATCTCGACCTTCGTTCATTCGGGGCGACGGTGAGCGCGATGCTCGCCGCGGTCCTGGCCGAAGGGACGACCGTCATTGAAAATGCCGCGACTGATCCGGAAGTCGTCGACGTCGCGACGATGCTGACATCGATGGGCGCATACGTCATCGGTGCCGGGACCGATGAGATTCGAATTAAAGGGGTCGAGCGCTTGCACGGCTGTACACATACGCTCATCCCGGACCGTCTTGAAGCCGGAACGTTTATGATTTACGGTGCGGTTGCAGGGGAAGTGACGGTTCGAAACGTTATTCCGACCCATTTAGAAGGGGTCATCCAAAAATTGATGGATTACGGTGCTGAAGTCGAGGTCGGGGAAGAAGCGATCACGGTTCGGGCGAAAGCTTTTGAACCGATTGATATTCGCGTCTTCCACTACGCGGGTTATCCGACCGATTTGCAACCGGTCATGTCAGCCGCTTTGTTGAAAGCGAACGGGACGAGCATCGTGACGGATAAGCTATACGTCCAACGTTTCCGTCATATCGCCGAAATGCGGCGGATGAACGCGCAAATCACGCTTGAAGATTCGTCGGCCGTCATTCGTGGCGGGACGAGGCTGGCGAACGCTGAGATGGAGGCTGCCGACGCTCGGAGCGCCGCGGCACTCGTCTTAGCTGGTCTGCAGGCAACGGGAGAGTCGACGGTTCTCTATGCAGAACGTCTGAACGACTCGTACGTCGACTTCGTCGGCAAACTAAAACAACTCGGCGCCCTCGTCTGGGTCGATGAGGTGTCCGAGTAACAAAGGGGAGAATTCGGGTGGAACGTAGTTTATCAATGGAATTGGTCCGGGTCACAGAAGCGGCAGCGCTGTCTTCGGCCCGCTGGATGGGGAAGGGCTTGAAAGAACAAGCGGACGACGCAGCCACAACAGCGATGCGCGAAGTGTTCGATACGATTCCGATGAAAGGGATCGTCGTCATCGGGGAAGGTGAGATGGACGAGGCACCGATGCTCTACATCGGCGAGAAAGTCGGGAACGGTTACGGCTCACGCCTCGACGTCGCCGTCGACCCGCTCGAAGGGACGAGCATCGTCGCGACGGGAACGTGGGGCGCGCTCGCGGTGCTCGCGGTCGCGGACGCAGGTGATCTTCTTCATGCGCCAGACATGTATATGGATAAGATTGCGGTCGGTCCAGAAGCGGCGGGACTGATCAGCCTCGATAACTCAATCGAAGAAAACATCGCGATCGTCGCCAAGGCTAAGGGCAAGAACGTCGAAGACGTCGTCGTCACGATTTTGCACCGTGACCGTCATGAAGAGATGATTCAACGGGTTCGGGCAACGGGAGCTCGTATCAAGTTGATCCCAGACGGCGATGTCGCGGCCGCCATCAACACGGCGTTCCCGAAAACCGGTGTCGATCTCTTGCTCGGCTCAGGTGGGGCGCCGGAAGGCGTCATCGCAGCCGTCGCTATGAAGTGCCTCGGTGGTGACTTCCAGGGACGGTTGTTGCCGGAAGACACGGCCCAGGAAAAACGATGCCAAGATATGGGTATCGCCGACACGGGGCGTATCCTGCTTCTTGACGATCTCGTCAAAGGCGAGGATTGTATCTTCGCGGCGACAGGTGTGACAGACGGTGAACTGCTCCGTGGTGTCCAATTCACGGGTCAGGGCGGTCAGACACACTCGGTCGTCATGCGCGCCAAATCGGGTACGGTCCGTTTCGTCGAAGGGATTCATTCATTGAAGAAAAAACCGAAAATGGTCATGAAACCTTAATTCTCTCGAGCTGCAGATTCTCTCTGCAGCTTTTTTGATGCGTTCTTTCATATTTAAAACATGAATAGAACGGGAATGAGAAAGGCAGGAGGTGGGGTCGATGATCGAAGTGGAGTCACTCGTCAAGACGTTCGGGGATGTACCGGCCGTCGACGGAATATCGTTTTCAGTGAAACAAGGAGAAATCTTTGCGTTTCTTGGTCCGAACGGGGCCGGGAAATCGACAGCTATACAGATGTTGACGACACTCATTCGACCGACGAGCGGGTCGGCGCGCGTGAACGGGTTTGATGTCGTCAAGCAGGAGAAGGACGTCCGGTTGTCCATCGGCGTCGCCCTCCAAGAGACGGGCATCGATAAAGTGTTGACCGGCCGGGAATTGCTCGTCCTTCAAGGACGGCTGTTCAAGATGACGAAACGTGAAGCAGAAGCACGGGCCGAGGAACTGCTGTCGGTCGTCTCGCTCGCGGATGCGGCTGACCGAAAGAGTGGCACGTACTCCGGCGGGATGCGGCGTCGGCTTGATTTGGCGCTCACGCTCGTCCATCGTCCGATCGTACTGTTTTTAGATGAGCCGACGACAGGGCTCGACCCGGCGAGTCGAATCGAGATTTGGAGAGAGGTACGGCGTCTCAATCAAGAGTTCGGGACGACCATTTTTTTAACGACACAATATTTAGAGGAGGCGGACGAGCTGGCCGATCGCATCGCCATCATCCATCACGGTAAGATTGTCGTCGAAGGGACAGCGGAGGAATTGAAGCAGACCGTCGGAGGCGAGTCGATTACTCTAGTGTTTCATACCGATGCAGAAGCACAAGCCGCCGCTAAGCTATTCGGACAAGCCGCGACCGGACCGAGCCTCGTCTTCGAACTCCGCGACTACACGTTGACCGACGTCGTCCGGAAACTCGATGAGCAGGCGTTACAACCGGAGCGACTCACTGTGAAACAGCCGTCGCTTGACGACGTATTCTTGAAAGTGACGGGTGAATCGTACGAAGGAGGTGTGCCGAGTGTGGACTGAAACGTGGTTGTTTACAAAGCGGAGTCTGGTGACGACGATCCGCAACCCATTTTCATTTATCCCGAACTTGATGATTTCTGTCTTTTTCTTGCTCGTCTATACGAGCGGGCTGTCGAGTGTGGCCGCATTGCCGCAGTTCGGTGGTGGCGACTACTTGAATTTCATCTTGCCGGTATCGATCGTGTCAGGTGCTGTCGGCGGGGCCGGGGGGGCCGGCCAAGCGTTAGTGCGTGACATCGAGAGTGGCTATTTCGCCCGGTTGCTACTCACACCTTCGACACGGACTGCCATCGTGCTCGGGCCGATGATTGCCGGGATGCTACAGCTGTTCGTTCAAACGCTGCTCATCTTTTCTGTCGCGTTCTTACTCGGGTTATCGATTCCGGTCGGTGTGGCCGGGTTCTTGTTCACGGTTCTGCTCGCGCTCGGTTTCGGACTTGGCTTTGCCGGATACTCGGTCGGTGTCGCCTTGAAGACACGGAACGCCCAAGCCGCACAGGCCGGGACACTTCTCTTCTTCCCGCTCATCTTCTTGTCGACGACGTTCGTCCCGAAAGAGTTGATCGAGGCGGAATGGCTCAAAGTGGCGGCGACGTTCAATCCGACGACGTACATCTTCGAAGGCATGCGGGCCGTGTTGACCCAACCGACGATCGACTGGGGCGCCTTATCGGCAGGCCTTGCCGTGGCTGGAGGGATAAGTGTCATCATGATCGTCTTCGCGGCGACGAACGCACGCGGGGCCTTGAAACAAAAATGATGAACGACGAGTGAACTTTCGAAGTGATTGTTCAAAAACAGAAAAGGGGGGAGACGATGGATCAACTCAAAACGATGATGCAAATCATTTTGACAGGGATTGGGGCTTACTTTTCCATCATTTTTATATTACGTGTATCGGGAAAACGGACACTCTCGAAAATGAACGCCTTCGATTTTATCGTGACCGTTGCGCTCGGTTCGATTTTAGCGACGACGCTCACGAGCCGACAGACGCCGCTACTGAATGGGCTCGTCGCTTTTGCCACGCTCGTCGCGTTGCAATACGTCATGGCGAAGCTGGCCAATCGGTCAAAACGAGTGAACGAGCTGATTAAATCGACACCGACGATGCTATACTATCGGGGGAGTTACTTAGAAGCGGAGATGCGTAAAGAACGAGTACTTGAGATCGAAGTGCTCCAAGCCATCCGCTCGAGTGGGACCGCTCACGACAAAGTCGAGGCGGTTGTCCTTGAGACAGACGGGACGTTCTCGGTGTTGACGAGTACGGAAGCTGTTTTGCAAAACGTGCGTAAATGAAAAACGACTCGGTTCCGTTGAACCGAGTCGTTTGAGGTTTTATTGAATTAGAGGTACGTTCCAGCACCGACGTAACGTGGTGCCCAGTAACCTGATGTGAAGCTCGCGTATTTAACGCCGCCTGTTTCTGAGTTGATCATTTGTGTCTTGCTGATTGCCATACCGACGTGTTGGATCGTGCCGCCGTTATGTGAGAAGAACACGAGGTCGCCTGCTTGAATCGCTGACTTCGACAATTTTTTCGAGCTTGAGTACTGTGAGCGTGAATCACGTGGGATCGACTTGTTGATCGCTTTCTTGTAAACATGTCCTGTGTAACCAGAGCAGTCAAATCCAGCTGTTGTCGTTCCGCCGTAACGGTACGGTGTGCCAAGGTATTTCTTCGACTCGGCGACAAGTTTCGTACGAGCGCTTGAAGAAGAAGTCGTTGTCACTTTAGTAGCCGTTTTCGTGTTCGGCTTCAAGTACGTGTACGTCGATGACGCTGAGATGTAACGGTGAGTCCCTTTGTAGTTGATCTTGTAGAACGAGCCAACTTTACCGAGGTATGTATAGCGTTGACCTTTATTCATCTTCGTAACGACTGACGAGCTGAGTGATGCTGATGTCCGAATGTTCAAGCCGTTGACTTTCGAGTAAGCGAATGTTCCAGTAGCTGCTTCTGCTTGTTCACCTGTTGTGAATGCAAGACCCGAGAAAGCGATAGTGGCGGCGACGATGATAGATGCGAAACGCTTCAACATAATATAATTCCCTCCGTTTTTTAAAATAAAACCCTGTGAGTGTATATGATCGATGTGTGTTTACGATAGTTGAGCACAAGGTGAGTTTGCTACCCGGTTTCCTGTGCAAATAAACTATATCATGCGTAAGACCGATGGCGTTTTTCAATCACAAGTCAAAAATAGTTTTCTTGTAACATATTTGAAACAATATGTAGGTATAGAGACCTTTTTGTTACATAAGGAAAGAAGAAGTTGTTATTATTTGAATATCAGGGGAATAGACTGTCATATAGCCATTTATATAAAGTGACGGCATGATCGAATTGTGATTAGATGAATAAGAACTTTACAATTACTTTTCAAATATAGAATCACAAGAAAGACAGGTGACGTTAATGACACAAAGTACAGAACCAGCTAAAAACTATACGCTTCGTGAACTCGAAACGAAGACGTTGAAAGAATTGTATGAAATCGCAAAAGAAGTGAATGTGCCTCAATATCGGGAAGCAAGGAAACGTGAACTCATGTTCCGAATTTTAAAATCGCAAGCCGAATCGAAGGACCTCTACTTCCTCGAAGGCGTCCTTGAGATCATCCCTCCGAACCCGCAGTCACAAAATGAAGGTGGCTTCGGTTTCCTCCGACCGATCAACTACTCCCAATCGTCCGAAGACATCTATATCGCCGCCTCACAGATCCGCCGCTTTAGTTTGCGCAACGGGGATCTCGTCACCGGGAAAGTCCGGAAACCGAAAGAAAATGAACGTTTCCAAGGGCTCTTGAGCGTCGAGGCGGTCAACGGGGAAACGACCGATTCGACCCGGAACCGCGACTATTTCCCTGCGCTCACGCCAATCTATCCGGAAAAGCAAATGGTGCTCGAGACGGAGCCGAACCATCTATCGGTCCGTGTCATGGATATGATCGCACCGGTCGGCTTCGGACAACGTGGTTTGATTGTCGCCCCACCGAAAGCCGGGAAGACGTCTCTATTGAAAGAAGTCGCCAATTCAATCACGACGAACCACCCGAACGTCGAACTGATCATCTTATTGATCGACGAACGTCCGGAAGAAGTCACGGACATCCAACGTTCGGTGCCGGGGGCAGACGTCGCCTATTCGACGTTTGACGAGACACCGGAGAATCACACCCGCATCTCGGAGCTCGTGCTAGAGCGGGCGATGCGCCTCGTCGAACATAAGAAAGACGTCGTCATCTTGCTCGACTCGATCACTCGGTTGACGCGCGCCTATAACTTGTCCGTCCCGCCGAGCGGGCGTACGCTCTCGGGCGGAATCGACCCGGCAGCGTTCCACAAACCGAAGAAATTCTTCGGGGCGGCCCGTAACATCGAGGACGGCGGCAGTTTGACGATTCTCGGGACGGCGCTCATCGATACCGGTTCGCGGATGGATGACGTCATCTATGAAGAGTTCAAAGGGACCGGCAACATGGAGCTCCACCTCGACCGGAAGCTCGCGGAACGCCGCATCTTCCCGGCCATCGATATCCGTCGTTCGGGTACGCGGAAAGAAGAACTCCTCCTCGGCCAGGACGAGCTCGACTCGCTTTGGACGATTCGTCGTACGATGAACGAGTCGCCGGACTTCGTCGATCAGTTCTTGCGTCGTGTGCGTGAGACGCAAACAAATCTCGACTTTTTTGCGGCGCTCGAGGCCGATAAGAAAAAGAGTCGCCGCCCGGTGAAAAAAACGAAAACGGACTTGTAAATCCGTGAGCCGGGTGCTATTATATTCTAGTGAACTTTCTCTAGGTTGAAAGAATACTTAGGGCAGAAGGAGTTGAAAAGCAATGAAACAAGGAATCCACCCAGAATACCGTAAAGTCGTATTCATGGACTCAACGACTGAGTTTAAATTCATCAGTGGTTCGACTCGTTACTCTAACGAAACAATCACGATGGAAGATGGTAACGAATACCCACTCATCCGTGTCGATGTATCTTCTGATTCGCACCCGTTCTACACAGGTCGCCAGAAATTCGCATCTGCGGACGGTCGTATCGAGCGCTTCAACAAGAAGTACCAACGTTAATCGTCAAGTTGTATGCACACCGCCTAGGGATTGCCCTTGGCGGTTTTTTGTTGTCCAAGCGAGGGTAAAGAGACGGAAGACTGACGTGAGGGGGCTTCCATGGAGTATATATTGATTAGCATTAGCCTGTTGGTTGGCGTGGGGATCGTCTCGCAATGGTTGGCGTGGCGCTACCAAATTCCGGCGATTATCGTCATGACGGTCGCCGGCGTGCTGGCCGGTCCAATCTTTGGTTTGTTTGAACCGCGAGAGTTGCTCGGTGATTTGTACAGCCCGATCATTTCGTTTGCGGTCGCGATCATATTATTTGAAGGAAGTTTAGGGCTTCATTTCAGCGAGATCAACCAATTCCGTCGTTCGATCGTCCGCATCGTGACAGCGGGTGTGACGTTGTCGTTCGTCGGGGCTTCGCTGTTGATTCAATACGTAGGAGGTCTCCATTGGGTCGTCGCTTGGACGATGGGAGCGCTATTCGTCGTCACCGGTCCGACGGTCGTCATCCCGTTGCTCAGGCAAGCCCATCTGAAAGATCGGGTCGGTGCCATCTTAAAGTGGGAAGGGATCATTGTCGATCCGGTCGGCGCGTTGCTCGGCTTGTTCGTGATTCGAATCGGCTACATCGTCTATGAAGGCATGGACTTGTGGATGCAACTGCTCTTTGCGGGAGCATGTCTCGTCGGTATCGGTCTCGGTTACGTGTTCGGTCACGTTTTGATGGGCTGGTTCGTAGGTGAGAAGATTCCACGTTACTTACGCGCCTCGGTGACGCTTTCGGCCGTCTTGATCTTGTTCTCTTTGAGCGAGTTCATGATGCATGAAGTCGGTCTCCTTGCCGTGACGGCGATGGGCATGACGATGGCGAACACGAAACTTCGCGATGAACAGATCATCGAGGAACTGCAGTCGTTCAAGGAAGACATCTCGATCTTGCTGATCTCATCCGTGTTCATCTTGCTGACGGCGTCGCTGTCGCGTGAAGAACTATTGAATATCTTCCAGTGGCCATTGCTGTTGACGATTGCCGGCATCTTGTTTCTTGTTCGTCCGTTGGCGATTTACGTATCGACGGCCGGTGCGGGACTTCCGCTCAGAGAACGCGGATTTATCGGTTGGATTGCCCCGCGCGGCATCGTCGCGATGACGGTCGCAGGTTTTTTCGCGGAGGAAGTGGCCGGTCTCGGGATTGAGGATGCGTCACAGATGCTACCGCTCACGATCGGACTCGTCTTTACCTCGGTGACGTTGCACGGGCTGACGATTCGACCGCTCGCGCGCAAATTGAACTTGATTGATTATAAAAAAGAAGAGGAAGCGGAAGAATGAAGAGAAATCGGGACGGGATGATGTCGCTCCGATTTTTGTTAGAAGTCAACCCTTTTCCTATGACTGAAAGATGGTTATAATCGGAAAGCGATTAACGATGGAGAGGGCGAAGTAGAATGATGCATGTGACGAACCGTTACGGTTGGATTGAAGTGATTTGTGGCAGTATGTTTTCTGGGAAGTCGGAGGAATTGATCCGTCGTGTCCGTCGGGCGCACTATGGGAAGATCCCGGTTCAAGTGTTCAAGCCGGCCATCGATGACCGCTACCACGAAGAGAACGTCGTCTCCCATAGCGGCAACTCGGTCGTGGCCGTCCCGACTCGAACGAGTCAAGATGTGTACGATGCGGTGCGCGAAGAGACGCAAGTCATCGCCATCGACGAGGTGCAGTTCTTTGATGAGGGGATCGTCGACGTCATCGAGCAGTTGGCGTCAGAAGACAAACGTGTCATCTGCGCCGGACTCGATATGGACTTCCGTGGCGAACCGTTCACGATGATGCCGGAGCTCTTGTCGCGTGCCGAGTTCGTCACGAAGCTGCAGGCGATCTGCCTGTCATGCGGCGCCCCGGCGTCTCGGACGCAGCGCTTGATCAACGGAGAACCGGCTCGCTTTGAGGACCCGGTCATCTTGGTCGGTGCCGCTGAGTCGTACGAACCGCGTTGCCGCCATTGCCATGACGTCCCGAACAAACCGCGCCCGATCCGTCATACAGTAGCGGATTGAGGATTTGGCTGGTTCGCTCTAAGTATTCAATTTGTCGACGAACCGAGCTAGCTCGGTTCGTTTTTTGGTATAATGAAGAGAACGATTTGGTGAACAGAAAGGACGGATCATGATGTTTGACCGTTTAAGCGTTTTAGAAGAACGATATATGCAACTGAATGAGATGCTCGCTGACCCGGAAGTGCTCAGCGACTCGAATAAACTGCGTCAATATTCAAAAGAACAGTCTCAACTCGAGGAGACGGTACAAGCGTATCGACGCTATAAAGAGACGAGTACGGCCTACAAAGAAGCGAAATCGATGTTAGAAGACCGAACGCTCGAGTCCGATATGCGCGAACTCGCTAAAGAAGAGATGGCGCTGCTCGAACCAGTTGTGAAAGCGCTCGAAGCGAAGCTGCGCGTCCTGCTCATCCCGAAAGACCCGAACGACGACAAGAACGTCATCGTCGAGATTCGCGGGGCAGCCGGTGGCGACGAGGCGGCACTGTTTGCGGTCGACTTGTATAAGATGTACACCCGATTCGCGGAGCGTCAAAACTGGAAAGCCGAGCTGATCGACGCCAACTATACGGAACTCGGCGGCTTTAAAGAAGTGACGTTTTTGATCAACGGTGCCGGTGCCTACTCGAAACTGAAATTTGAGAATGGGGCACATCGTGTGCAACGCGTCCCGTCGACGGAGTCGGGTGGACGGATCCACACGTCGACAGCCACCGTCGCGGTCTTGCCGGAAGCCGAAGATGTCGAAGTGCATATCGATATGAAAGACGTCCGCGTCGACACGTTCACGTCGTCAGGGCCGGGTGGTCAATCGGTCAACACGACCCAGTCAGCCGTGCGGTTGACACACATCCCGTCAGGACTCGTCGTGTCATGCCAAGACGAGAAATCACAGCATAAAAACAAAGATCGGGCGATGAAAGTCTTGCGGGCCCGTCTGTATGACAAGATGCAGCGCGAACATCTCGAAGAACTGTCAGCGCAGCGGAAGTCGGCCGTCGGGACGGGCGACCGTTCGGAGCGGATCCGGACGTATAACTTCCCGCAAAGCCGCGTGACCGACCACCGTATCGGCCTCACGCTTCAAAAACTCGACCGGGTGCTCGCCGGGGAGCTTGAAGACATCATTGATGCGCTCGTCATGGAAGATCAGGCCGGCTTGATGGAGGGTATGGAGTGATGCGGATTGCCGCAAGGTTGAAACAAGCGGAACGCATGCTCGTTGACGCGGGTCGTGACCCATCGACCGCCGAATGGTGGCTCATGCACGTGCTCGGCGTCGACCGGACGGGTCTGATCGTTCGGTTATCCGAAGAACTCTCGGACGACGAAACAACTGCGTTCGAGTCCGGACTCGAGCGACTGCTTGCCGGTGAGCCGGTCCAACATTTGATTGGCCAGGCCCCGTTCTACGGTCGGTCATTCGCTGTGAACCGGGATGTACTTATCCCGCGACCGGAGACCGAAGAGTTGATCGAATGGGTCGTTGAGCACGTCGGACCGATTGAAGACGACGCGATCGTCGACGTCGGCACGGGCAGTGGCGCCATCGCTATCACGCTTAGTCTCGAGCTCGGTGTCCGCGTCCAAACGGTCGATATTTCCCGGGAAGCGATTGCGATGGCAAAACGTAACGCGGAAGTGCTTCGTGCCGATGTGACGTTTCATGAAGGGGATTGCCTCGGTCCGGTCGCGGACGACTCGATTCGGGTGCTTGTCTCAAATCCGCCTTACATCGAAGCTGATGAACTGCTCGATGAGACGGTCGCAGGGTACGAACCGCACCTCGCATTATTCGGGGGGGCGGACGGTCTCGAGTTCTACCGGAAAATCATCGCGGACTCAACACGCGTGCTACGTGCCGATTGGCAATTGATTGCGTTTGAAATCGGGTATAGTCAAGGACAAGTTGTGAAATCGTACCTGTCCGAACGTTATCCTGAAGCAGAAACGGGTATTTTAAAAGATATAAACGGTAAAGACCGAATTGTCTACGCCGTGAGGGAAGGGATTGCGCATGGAAACGAAATGGATCAAGCCAACAGAAGTTGAGGAAGGGGTTCGTCTCTTGAAGATGGGCGAGGTGATCGCGATTCCGACAGAGACGGTGTACGGCCTCGCCGGGGATGCGACGAACGATATCGCCATCCGTAAGATTTTCGAGGCGAAAGGAAGGCCATCGGACAACCCGCTCATCGTCCACGTAGCTACGGTCGAACAGGCCGAACATTTCGCGCAAACCATCCCGCCGGTAGCCAAACGCTTGATGGAAGCGTTTTGGCCCGGTGCCTTGACGATCATCTTACCGTCGAACGGTCGAGCGTCGTCACTCGTGACGGCCGGGCTCGACTCGATCGGCCTCCGCATGCCGGACCATCCGTCCGCACTCGAACTCATCCGCACGTCCGGTCTCGGTCTCGCGGCGCCGAGTGCGAACCGTTCAGGACGACCGTCACCGACATCGGCACAGCACGTAGCCGATGATTTGACCGGTCGGATCGCGGGTATTATGGATGGGGGACCGACAGGCATCGGCGTCGAGTCGACTGTGATCGACTGTACGACGGAACCGGTGACGATTTTGCGTCCCGGTGGCGTGACGAAAGAAGCGATCGAGGCCGTCATCGGGCCAGTCGCGCTCGATGCGAATTTAAGTGATGAAGCGGCCGCGCCCCGATCACCAGGAATGAAGTACACCCACTATGCCCCGAGCGCACCTTTGTATTTAGTTGATGGCGGACGCGATGACCTCGTCCGTACCATCACGATGCGGCAGGCGGCGGGCAAACGGATCGGCGCGCTCGTATTTGATGAAGCGACGACCCCGGCTGACGTCACGCTTTCTCTCGGTGACACGATGGAGATGGCGGCCCAGCGACTTTACGAGGCGTTGCGCAAATTCGATGAGACAGATGTAGAAGAGATTTACGTGAATCGGATTGAACCGACGGGAGTCGCCCTTGCCGTATATAATCGCTTGTATAAAGCGGCAGGCGGGAAAATCATCCGTCTAGAGGAAGAGGCTTAAGGACATGAGGAGGATCACGCGATGTCAATGAAACGCGTATTATTCATATGTAGTGGGAACACATGCCGAAGCCCGATGGCGATGGCCCTGCTCCGCTCGAAAGTGACGGGCGACGAATTTGATATTCGTTCGGCTGGAGTTCGGACAATGCAAGGGTTTGATGCCTCAGAAAACGCTCTTCAAGTATTACGTGAACGAGGGATTGAACTCGAACACGTGACGCAAACGTTCGATGACGTACTCGGACGTTGGGCAGACGTCATTTTGACGATGACGCGGGCACACCGCGAACAGATTCGGGATACGTATCCGGATTTGGCCGATCGTACGTTCACATTATATGAGTTCGTGACCGGACTCGAACGTGACATTAACGACCCGTTCGGAGGCTCGATGAACGTCTATCGCCAAGTCCGAAACGAACTCGAACCACTCGTCAATCGACTTGTGCTAAAATTGACGAATGACGGGTCAAAGGTGACGAAACCACCGAGACGCCTACCAAAGAAGACGGGGGAATGAACACATGAAAATTGCAATCGGCGCCGACCACGGCGGATTCAACTTGAAGAAAGACATTATCGGCTTATTAGAAGAGCTTGGACACGAGTATAAAGATTTCGGGACACACTCGGCCGAGTCGATCGATTATCCAGACGTAGCCATCCCGGTCGCTGAGGCTGTCGCTGCCGGCGAGTTCGACCGCGGCATCTTGATTTGCGGCACAGGCATCGGCATCGGCATCGCGGCGAACAAAGTTAAAGGGATCCGCGCAGCACTCGTTCACGACTCGTTCAGCGCCAAGGCGACACGTCAACATAACGACTCGAACATCATGACGATGGGCGAGCGTGTCGTCGGACCCGGGCTCGCGATTGACTTGGTGGCAACGTGGCTCGATACAGACTTCGAGGGCGGACGCCACTCGAACCGTGTCGACAAAATGAGCGCTTACGAAACGAAGTGACCGCGATGAAAGCTGAACTTTCGAACCTGCTGTTGGAGCTGCACGAACGCTTTCCGCTTGATGAGGACAAAATCCTCGTCATCGGCTGTTCGACGAGCGAAGTCATCGGCAAGACGATTGGGAAAGCCGGATCGATCGATGTGGCGTCGGAATTCATCGAAGCGTTCCTCGCGTTTCGCGACAAGACGGGCGTCCATCTGGCGTTTCAAGGGTGCGAGCACATTAACCGTGCCCTCACCGTCGAGCGTCGGACGCAGAAGCAGTTCGGTCTGACCGAAGTGACTGTCGTCCCGGTCCGCTCAGCGGGTGGGGCGATGGCGGAGAAAGCGTATGAGCGCCTCAACGCGCCGTGCGTAGTCGAAGCGATTCAAGCGGACGCTGGGATCGACATCGGCTCGACGCTGATCGGCATGCATTTAAAGCCGGTCGCGATCCCGGTCCGGTTATCGGCGAAACAGCTCGGCGAGGCGTACGTCACGTTCGCCGTCACGAGACCGAAATTGATCGGTGGCCCTCGGGCCCATTATCCAGCGAAATAACAGAGACAGCCGGTCATAGCGACCGGCTGTCTTTTGCGTTATACCTCTTCACTGAACAGATACGAGACGACCATCGGGAAACGCTCGCGCCAGGCGAGCTCGTTGTGTACGCCCTCTTCGATTGCCTCGAAGCGTAAGTGATCGACTTTGTCGCGGAGCAAGGCGTAGACGCGCTCGCTCGACTCGAGATACATCTCGTTCGTCGGCCCGTCCTCTGACGGCTGCTCGACTTCTTTACGGCCGACGTCCATATATAGGCGTTCGATACCTGTCAAATCACTCGACTCGATCAACTGCTCGAGTTCGGTCTGGTTGAACCAGAACGCTGACGACAGGGAAGCGACGCGTTGGAAGACATCCGGATAGACGCAAGCGGCATAAATTGAAATGAGGCCGCCCATCGAACTGCCGATCATCCCGGTCTCGTCCGGTTTCGTCCGATATTCGGCGTCAATCATCGGCTTCAGCTCTTGGGCGACATATTCGATGTAGGCCGATCCTTGGCCGCCTAACGTCATGTCTCGGCCGTACAACGTTTCTCCGACGAACGGATTTTCCCAAGGGCCGTATTCGTCGAGTCGCATCTCACCCGGTGCGCTATCGATGGCGACGACGATCAAGTCGCGCTTTGAAGCGTCCAAATACTCCCCGACGCGCCAGCTCATATTGTAGCTCGCGTCCGCGTCGTCGAACGCGTTCTGTCCGTCGTGCATATAGAGCACCGAATAGCGTTTGTCCGTCAGCTCGTAGTCGTTCGGCGTATAAATCCGCACCGTCCGCTCGCGTTCGAACGGGGTGATCGTCACTTGTCTCGTCTCAATCATCATAATCCTCCTCTACTGTTCTTCTTCAATATCATACCCAACTTTACGCCCGATTATGACGATACCCAAAAAAACGAGCATATGGTACGATGGGGTTGTTGATTTTTAGACATTCAGAGGGGGTTTCAACATGGTAAACACGACGAAGTTGAAAGTGCAGGACGCGGAATTGTTTGAAGCGATGCAACACGAGCTCGCCCGTCAACGGGAGAACATTGAACTGATCGCCTCGGAGAACTTTGTCTCAGAAGCGGTCATGGAAGCGCAAGGCGGGGTTCTCACGAACAAATACGCCGAAGGTTACCCAGGTCGCCGTTACTACGGTGGTTGTGAGTTCGTCGACGTGGCCGAAAACTTGGCACGCGACCGGGCGAAGGAACTGTTCGGTGCAGAACACGCCAACGTCCAGCCGCATTCGGGTGCGCAAGCGAACATGGCCGTCTACTTCACGGTGCTTGAAGCGGGCGACACGGTGCTCGGCATGAACTTGTCGCACGGTGGCCATTTGACGCACGGAAGTCCGGTCAACTTCTCGGGCGTCCAGTACAACTTCGTCGAGTACGGTGTGGACAAAGACACAGAACACATCGACTATGACGTCGTCGCCGCCCTCGCGAAAGAACATAAACCAAAACTGATCGTCGCCGGAGCGTCAGCATACCCGCGGACGATCGATTTCGCCAAGTTCCGTGAAATCGCCGACAGCGTCGACGCCTATCTCATGGTCGATATGGCCCACATCGCCGGACTCGTCGCGGCCGGACTCCATCCGAACCCGGTCGAGCACGCGCACTTCGTGACGACGACGACGCACAAGACGCTTCGCGGCCCGCGCGGCGGGATGATCCTTTGTAAAGAAGAGTTCGCCAAAGCGATCGACAAGTCGATCTTCCCTGGTATTCAAGGCGGCCCGCTCATGCACGTCATCGCCGCGAAAGCGGTGGCGTTCGGAGAGGCGCTCCAACCTGAGTTTAAAGACTATCAGGCGCAAGTCATCAAAAACGCGCAAGTGCTCGCGCAAGGTTTAGAAGAAGAAGGGCTCCGCATCGTATCGGGCGGTACGGACAACCATCTCCTCCTCGTCGACCTTCGTGGCATCGACATTACCGGTAAAGCGGCCGAGCATGCGCTCGATGCAGCCGGTATCACGGTCAACAAGAACACGATCCCGTTCGACCCGGCGTCACCGTTCGTCACGAGCGGGATCCGTCTCGGGACGGCAGCGATGACGACACGCGGTTTGAAAGAAGACGATATGCGTGAAGTCGCCCGTCTGATTGGTCGTGTCCTGACAAACCATGAAGATGAAGCAGTACTCGCCGAGGCGCATGAAGACGTGCGTGCCTTGACGGCGAAATTCTCGCTCTATCCTGAACGAGGCTGACGAATGGACGCACGGACACTAGCAGAACGGGAACTTGCAGAACTGCCGCTCGTCGATATGACGGAATGGCTCATCCGAAAAGGGGAGCATGACCCGACGTTCCGTCTCGTCGCGAACGAGTTTGGCGTCGTGATGACCCTCCTTGACCATGGGTATTACGTCGAGGCGAGTGAACGAATTGTGCCGCTTCTCGGGATGAAAGTGCCGGCGGCTTTCCATCGGCTCGGACTCGCCCTCGAAATGAAAGCAAACGGAAAGAAGGCGGCCAAGCGCCGCTTTCGTTCGTTGTCGCCAGCCGTCATGCAGCATGCGGACCTCTCGCCATGGCGTACCGCCTTTAAATGGGATAAGAAGTGGCTCGGACTACCGGCTGTCGTCGCGTTGGCGCTTGTCGCCCTCGCGTTTTGGCCTGAAGCGACTCCACCCGCCGTACCGGTGGCTGAAGACGCGCCACGGGTCGAGACGGTGACCGAGGACGAGGCGCTCGCCAAACGGCTAGAAGAGCTCGAGCAAGAAGTCGCCCGTCTCGAGGAAGCGAACGAGGCGTTGCAGACGGAAGAAACGCCGGTCGAAGAGGAAGCGTCGGCGACACCGACACAGCAAGTCATTCCGCTTGCGGATGTCGAGACGCTCGTCCAAGACAAACGCTATAAAGAGGCGGACGCCCTCCTCGAAGGCACGCCGAAAGCCGGGCAAGAACAGGCCGTCGGTTTCTATCGCCTCCTCGTCGACAACAAGCTCGGGGAAGCGGAAGTTTCGGATTATGCGGCGTACGTCGAAACGTACCCGGAATCGGGCTACAAGACAGACGTCCTGTGGATGAAGGGCATCGCTGAGAAGAAGGCCGGGGACGAAGCGTACCGGACGACGCTCGCCGAAGTCGCCGCGATGGAAGGCACATATTGGGCACCGATTGCGAAATCGGTACTGGAAGATGAATGAGGTTGCGGCCATGCCGCAACCTTTTTCTCATCAAATTCTAATCTGGTTCACCAACGTTTCTCAACCCGCTCCCGTACAGTAAAGAAAAAGAAGTAGGGGGAGAGGCACATGCAACATAGTACAACAGGTAAATTCGCCCGATTCATGAAAGGCGCTATCATCGGGGCTCTCGCACTCACGTTGATGGCAGCGGGAGTGGCAGGATTTTTGATTTTCACGCTGACCGGGAACGCCTGGCTCGATCAAATCGTTCAATTCGGTACTGACGTGTCGTTCCAAGCGGAGGGAATCGAATCCTCGTTTGAACGCTTCAGCGACTCGATCGAGCTGCGCGTCGAACAGGCGATTCCAGAAGCGGTTCGTCCGTTTTTCGACTGATGAATCCGGGAACAGAATAAGGATGCGTCGGGCGGACTGAACTGAACCCTGAATGATAGACACTTGATAAAAAGTGCTCATTCAGGGTTTTTTGTGTGCGGTCGAATCGATATAATGAACCTATTCATTCAGACGGGGGAACGCATCCATGAGTAAAATCATCT
>NZ_SJUW01000040.1:0-414 GCF_004337105.1 Exiguobacterium sp. SH3S1
ATGGATTAAAGGACCAAAGCAGATGAAGGCGCTGAATAAGATTTTCGGCTCGTTGTTTATGCTGGTGGGAGCGCTGTTAGCATCGGCGAGGCATGCGTGAAAAATAATGTCGGATGCGGCGTAAACGCCTTATCCGACTTACTCTGAAGACGCGTCTGGCATTACCGCGAAATAATAAAATGAATGCCAAATCCGGCAAATAACGCCCCGGCAAAACCATCAATCCACTTCGCCAGACGTTGATAACCACGGCGCATTTGCGGCAGGGCAAACAGGCTGGCCACCACAGTAAACCACGCCAGCGTTTCGACAATAATCAACGCGAAAATGCCCCAGCGCGCGGTAGTGCCAACGTTATCACCGACAAACAATGAGAACACCGAGCCAAAGTAGATAATCGCTTTCGGATTAGCG
>NZ_SJUW01000041.1:0-412 GCF_004337105.1 Exiguobacterium sp. SH3S1
GCCCATACCAGCGAGGTATAACCAAACAGACGTTTACGCGAGAAGGTTGCCGCAATTTCGGAGAACACACCGAAAACAGGCAGGATCAGGATGTAAACTTCCGGGTGGCCCCAGGCCCAAATCAGGTTGATGTACATCATCATGTTGCCACCCATATCGTTGGTAAAGAAATGGGTGCCCATATAGCGATCCAGGGTCAACAACGCGACGGTAACCGTCAGAATTGGGAAGGAAGCAATAATCAGTACGTTCGCGCACAGTGATGCCCAGGTAAATACTGGCATCTTGAACATGGTCATGCCCGGTGCGCGCATCTTCAGAATGGTAACGAAGAAGTTGATACCGGTAAGCGTCGTACCTATACCGGATAGCTGGAGACTCCATATCCAGTAATCAACACCGACTCCCAGAC
>NZ_SJUW01000042.1:0-409 GCF_004337105.1 Exiguobacterium sp. SH3S1
CCTTTAATTAACCCAACGGCAAAAAATGCTGCACTTCGCTCATCGGGGTGTATCCATGTTTTAATATTTGGATGTGCTTCAAATGCAAGTGCAAGTGGCGTTGAGCGTGATCCCGGACTGATAACTACTTCCCTTACGCCGTACGCATATAACTCAGATGCAAATGTAAAAACTTGCTTCGTTAAAGCTGCTTTATGATTTCCCATTCATATCGACTCCTAATGCATTCATCATATGTGTGAACTTAAGGTTCGTTTCTGCCAATTCACTATCTCGATCAGAATCTTTAACAATGCCACACCCAGCAAATAAAGTTGCTTGTGCTTTCTTAATAAGCATCGAACGAATTGCAACAATAAATTCACAATCATCATATATATCTATATAGCCAACCGGCGCACCATATAAT
>NZ_SJUW01000043.1:0-407 GCF_004337105.1 Exiguobacterium sp. SH3S1
CTTCTGTTCTAGTATCGACAGAACTTGTAGCTTCATCTAATATTAAAATTTTAGGATCAGCTAAAATAGCACGAGCTATAGTCAATAATTGTTTTTGACCTTGAGAAACATTACTTGCTTCTTCATTTAATTTCATCTTATATCCATCTGGTAATGTCTTAATAAATCTATGAACATGTGCAGATTTAGCAGCCTCTATAACTTCTTCATCTGTAGCATTCAACTTACCATATCTTATATTTTCCATAATTGAACCACTAAATAACCATGTATCTTGAAGAACCATACCAAACATTTCTCTAAGCTCACTACGATTAAAATCTTTAATATTATGACCATCAATCAGTATTGAACCGCTATTAACATCATAAAATCTCATTAACAGTTTAACTATTGTAGTTTTACCT
>NZ_SJUW01000044.1:0-405 GCF_004337105.1 Exiguobacterium sp. SH3S1
GGGCGGACGAAGGTGACGACCGGCAATATCGCAGCAGCGGTGTTTACCCATTCCACCAGTCGGGAGGCGGAGCCGCAGCTGCATAGCCATTGTGTGGTGATGAATGCGACGCAGTTGGCGGATGAACGGTGGTTTAGTTTGAGCAATGAGGGGGCGATCGCTAACCAAAAACTCCTGGGCCAGATCTACCAGAATGAACTGGCGGTAGCGATGAAGCAGCAGGGCTATCAGATTGAGCTCAAGGCCCACGGACAGTTTGAACTGCTCGGGTACTCGCCGGAACTGCTGAAGGCCTTCTCGACCCGCAGGCAGCAGATCCTCAAGCTAATTGAGGAATGGGAGGCGACGGGGTCTAAGAACAACCGGGCCACGCGGGAGACAGCGACGCTGGTATCGCGGAAGCGG
>NZ_SJUW01000045.1:0-405 GCF_004337105.1 Exiguobacterium sp. SH3S1
TGGCCAATAGGAGCCGCGCCTTCTCGCGGTTCCGGCTGCCGGGCTTCTTGCGGGAGAGCGAGCGCTGCGCCCGTCTCAGCCGTTCCTCGGCCTCGCGCAGGTTGCGCGGGTTCGGGACCTTCTCCGTCACGAGCGCGTCGTTCGTCATGACGGCGAAGTGCCCGAGGCCGAGGTCGATCCCGATTTTGTGCTCGGCCGGGACCCAGGGCTCGTCGGGCTGCTCGACGAGGAGCGACACGAAGAACTTGCCCGTCTTCGTCATCGACACGGTCGCCGACCGGATCTCGCCGTCGAAGATTCGGTGCTGTGTGAAGCGGATGAACCCGACCTTCGGGAGCCGGACCCGGTCCCCCTCGATGCGGATCGTGCCGTGCTGGTTGTTCGTCGTGTAGGAGGCGCGCGCCT
>NZ_SJUW01000046.1:0-401 GCF_004337105.1 Exiguobacterium sp. SH3S1
GTTTGGTAACAGAGGTAAGCTATAGAAAATCATGTCTTTAAATAATATTTTGTTGATTCTTGCCGTAAATAAATATTTTATTATCTCACAATAAATAAATAAGAATAATATTGAGATTAAATTAGATATTATTATTGCGTATAAATATCCGTTAATACCTAAGTTCATAAAATATAAGAACACGATGCTACTAATCGTTAAAGTTAATGCTGAAACTATACCATCAATTGAGTATATTAATATTTTTTCTATCCCTCTACAAAATTGAGATAAAATGTTTTTAGTAGCTATTACTATATAAAGAAAAGAAAAAAGGTAGGCGTAGTTTTCAAATATCTCTACCTTATTTAAAACTGAAGCTGCAATTAAAGTAAGAAGACCACTAATAAACACTATAAGTA
>NZ_SJUW01000047.1:0-399 GCF_004337105.1 Exiguobacterium sp. SH3S1
CGATAGTATAATGCCCCTGTTTCATTTGGTAAATACTTGCCATAAAGCATATCTTCTGAAAAATCAGGATGACCTGTTGTTATAACAGGATTTGCATTCGCTTTTTGCAATAAGTCATTAGCCGCTTTTAAGCCTTCTTCTTTTCGATCTACAACAAGTAAAATAAATGGCTTTAACGCTTCTTCTTTTTCACTTTCAAGCATATCTGGTTTTTGAACCATGTCAAATGGAGATTTCAATCCATTATTATCGCTCATTTCAATAATTGCATCATACTGTGCTTGTGACATACTTGCAATAGCCTGTTTTGCATTTTCTTGAAGGAAATATAAGTTTTTCAATTTAGGATGCTTATTTAATGTACTTAATGTAATCGGTGTAATGTCTTTCTCATAAGAC
>NZ_SJUW01000048.1:0-388 GCF_004337105.1 Exiguobacterium sp. SH3S1
GAGTGATACTGGTGGCTTAAAATCGATTCCTGATGCCTGTCTTAATACCAGAACTCAATATCAGCCGCTCTAAGAGGCTCTAAGTTTGAATTAATACGATTTCATGACTGAAATAACAAAAACGTCGTACGGAGCGTTCTAGGGCGCTTAAAATTGATTTTTGATGCCGTCAGGCATGGAAGGCGACACTCAATAGTGACAGAGGATGAAAATAGTTAAATCGCCGAAGCCCGCAAAGCGGTGAGAGATTGATATATTGCACATAACCCATGCGTAGCATCCCTGCTAAGCCCATTGGCACGATATTACAGCGAGTCTGATGTTAATTGTCGAAGATGAGATCTTCTAGGCAAATTTAGTTTCGTAGAATGCTTATGATGGATTTGCT
>NZ_SJUW01000049.1:0-387 GCF_004337105.1 Exiguobacterium sp. SH3S1
TTTTAAAAGCTCCTCTTTAGAACTTTGGTTTTTAAAGTATTTTTCAATAGCAAATTTTAATTCTCTATTTGCACCTATTCTTGGGTAAGAAATGATTGAATTTTTCATATTTATTCTCCTTAAAATGTAGGGATTAAAGCACCCTGATATTTTTCTTCTATAAATTTTTTAACTTCATCGCTTTGCAAGACCTTTACTAGGGCTTTGATTTTAGGAAGGTTTTCATTACCTTCTTTAACAGCGATGATATTGCCATATTCACTATATTTACTTTCTGTATAAAGCCCATCTTTTACAGGGTTTAAACCTGCTAAAATAGCAAAATTGCTATTAATAAGAGAATAATCTACATCATTTAAACTCCTTGTAAGTTGAGCGTCTTTTAAC
>NZ_SJUW01000004.1:0-228640 GCF_004337105.1 Exiguobacterium sp. SH3S1
CTCCAGGATGTGTAGTTATAGCCAGTTTAGTCCGAAACGGCAAGGACGTACAGCGTCGCCCCGAGGGCACGCCGACTCCCGGGGGAACAGCGGGCAAGGCGAGACCCAGCAGCGACATCGTCGCGATACGGCTCGCTGACCGCCCCCAGGAAAGCGGCGTGCCGGACAGGGCGGCTCGAAGGGCAATGAAAGCAGATGAGCGTCATCCCATCCGGGACGACGCTCATCTGCTTAAAATCATTTGAAGTTTTTCAGTGCCCTCTCCGCGGACGTGGATGTTTTTCAATATTCGCCTCTAGGCTCGAACACGGCCAAGCGCTCGACTTTGGCCAAGACCGGTCGCGCCCGCTCGATCAGCGTCTTCGTCGTCTCAAGCGAGAGCGACTGTTGATGGGCGTCTACACTTTCCCACACCTCGTAGACGAGAATCGAATCGTCATCGAGTGAGACGTTCACCCGGTACATAGCGCACGTCGACTCTTGTTTCATCGCCTCGGCCGCCTCGAGCAAGATCGCGAGCAACGTGTCACGCTCACCCGGAATAGCGGTCAACTTGCCGAACAATCCATATGGACGCATGAGATCTCTCCTTCCTGATTCTCGACTTGTTCCATAATTTGTGTCAGATTTCCTGCCTCGACCGTAAAATCCGTTGTGAGGTTTGCTATACTAAAACAAAAAGGAAAGGGGCGATACGCGATGCAGCGTCCACCGATGCCTTCCCCGACCCCGGAGGAAGTGCTCCGCTTAAAGCGGGAACATAATCCAATCAAACCGACCGAGCTCTTCGCGAAAGCGCTGCTCCTCTTGATCGGCTCCTTCATTTTCGCCATCGGGCTCGAGGCGTTCCTCGTCCCGAACCAGATCATCGACGGCGGCATCGTCGGCGTCTCGATCATCGTTTCTTATCTGACGGAAACAAAGATCGCCATCTGGCTCGTCCTGTTCAATTTGCCGTTCATTTACTTCGGCTACCGTCAGATCGGGAAGACGTTCGCCGTCGTCACGCTCGTCGCCATCTTACTCATGTCGGGATTCACGATCCTGTTTCACTCGATCGAACCGTTCACGGACGATCTGCTCCTCTCGACCGTCTTCGGTGGCTTCTTGCTCGGCGCCGGGATCGGACTCGTCATCCGGGCCGGCGGTTCGCTCGACGGGACCGAGATTTTGGCCGTGTCGTTCACGGACCGGCTCCCGTTCTCCGTCGGCGAGATCGTCATGTTCTTCAACATCTTCATCCTCGGCACGGCCGGGTTCGTCTTCAGTTGGGACCGGGCCATGTACTCGCTCATCACCTATTTCGTCGCCTTCAAGACGATCGACATCGTGTTAGAAGGGATCGACCAATCGAAATCGGCGTGGATCATCACGACCGAACCGGATGAGATCGGTCAGGCGATCATGGACCGGCTCGGCCGCGGCGTGACGTACCTTCACGGCGAAGGGGCGTACACGGGAAACGGTAAGAAAGTCATCTTCACCGTCATCAGCCGTCTAGAGGAGACGAAATTGAAAGACATCCTCGACGACTATGACGAGAAGGCGTTCCTCGCCATCGGCAACATTTATGACGTCCGGGGCGGACAGTTCAAAAAGAAAAATATCCACTAAAAAGGTCGGCCCCGGGGCCGACCTTTCGCGTTATCCTAAACGTGCCTGATCGCGTCCGCTCATCTTCGCCGCATAGAGCGCCGCATCGGCCCGCTCGAACACAAGCATGCTCGGTTCGGCGTCGGCGACCGACGCCCCGATCGAGATCGTCATCGGGATCGTTTCCCCTTCGAACGTGAACGGTGTCTCGCGGACGACATCGACGACCGCGTCGGCAAGCGCCACGACGGCCTCCCCTGCACCTTCGACGACCATCAAAAATTCTTCGCCGCCGTACCGACCGACAAATCCCCCGTCCGGGCAGTTCAGGCGTAACGTCTCACCGATTTGACGCAACGCCTCGTCGCCGGCACGATGGCCATATGTATCGTTCAATTGCTTGAAATGGTCGACATCGATGACGAAGAGTGCCCACGGTCGACCTGACAGTTCCACCTCGCTCAACCGTTCGAGCGTCATGTAGCGGTTCGGGAGTCCCGTCAACTCGTCGACCGTCGCCCGATGGGTATGCAGACGGAACATCCAAAGGTGGGTCTCCAACTTCTTGGCACCCCAGTAGCACATCCAAGCCCCGAGCGATGTCATCAGGAAATACGGGATGAACACGTCAATAAACGTATCGAGCGAGACGTTGCCGACGACGCGGACGAGGACGAGCGCCATGCCGATCGCGATGTACACCGCGAACGAATGACCTCGGCGCACCGATTGGCGACCGAGCCCGACGGCAATCACCCAAAAAATGCCGATCATGACGAAGGCGTTCATGATGACCGCACTGAATCCCTCTGTCATCAACCTGGCCGCGACAGATGTGATGATGGCGACGGTCACCCCGACCGGACCGGCGAATGCCGCCGCGAGTGCGAACGGGATGATCCGCAGGTCGATTTTGGCCCCGTCGACGACGATTGAGTTGATCGTCAGCAACACAGCGATCAGTCCGTTCGACAGCCCGAACCCGATGCGGATCGAGATGGGTGATGACACTTGAATCGGCAAAACGTCACGCATCACATAAAACGTCAACGAAATGAGCAAATAAATGATGCTGATATTAATGAAAAAAATGTTTACAACCTGACCCAATCGACCCAATCCTTTCCCAATTCTTCCTATCTATCCTATCGTACCCGTGTGACACGTGTCAGCCTATCTAAAAATTCAGCCAGCCAAAAAGTCGAAAGCTCATGCTTCCGACTTGTTTTTAAGCATTTGTTTCATCAAATTGGCACTATCGCGGGCCGATTCGTTCTCGGTTTGCATCTGGACATACACCTCGTGGCGATGGATGTCGATGTGACGCGGGGCGTCGATGCCGAGCTTGACTTGGTCGCCTTCGATGGCGAGCACGGTGAGCGTCACATCGTCGCCGATATGGATCGCCTCACCTTGTTTTCGTTTCAATACGAGCATCAGCGCACCTCTGCTTTCTGGCCGCCGAGCGGGTAGCGGGCCGAGTAGGCATCGTCTAAGATGACTTGCTTGCCACGGCGCTCTTTCGTCTCGATGACGATCGGTGCCTTCAAGTTGAGCGTCGAGGCGTCGAACGGTTCGCGAAGCGTGACGATGGCGTATACCGAGACGTGCTCGGCCTCACCGATCGCGAGTTGCTCCTTGGCACCGTCCGTCAGTTCGAACGCATAATCCGCCTTATGCCAAAACGGGTTCGTCACGACGAACGCACAAGCCGCATCTTCGATCGACTGCAATGACCAGAACGGGAGGTCGTCCCCGTACGGAATGAGGACGAACGTCTTCGAGTCCGGAAAACCGGGCACCTCGCTGACGAACGAAATCGTCTCTTCATCATTCACTTCAATCTTGCCAAAATAATCTGTCTCAATGAACATGGTTTGTCCTCACTTTCAACGCGTCTCATCATACATGCCACCGATTGGCCACATCTCGAGCGACGCCTCTTGGCGAAGCGAGATGTCCGTCGTCCATGGTGTGAACGAAATCTCGGCCGGGGTAAGCGATACATCTATTTGTGCCGGCGTCAGGTTCCATTCGATTTTGACATCCGCCGGCGTATACGTCAACTTGACGCGGTCGATCGACTTCGGCATATAGCCCATGTCGACGATCGGGTACGGGTCGTTCACTTTACTCGCGGCGATGCTCGGGATCGGGTTGCCGTTCTCGATCCGCATCAGTTGATCGCCTTCCCGGGCCGCCTGACTCGTCGCCTCACGCACGCCTTGTTCGCCGAGCTGGCCGAAGTAGCGGCCGAGTTCGAGCGCGCTTTTCAAGTTGCTCTCACTGCGTGCGACCGATGAGTCGACTTCGAGCGTGCCTTGTCTCGTCTGTTGCGTCATCTCGACCTTGCCTTGCGTCATCGACACGTCGGCCCGCCCTTGTCTCATCTCGAGCACGGGGCGGTTCGACGTCATCTGGATCGCGGCCTGCGTCTGCCGCATCTCAAGTCTCGCCAGGTTCATCCGCGCTTACCGGAGGAAGTCGAGGAGCGTCGGCTGGATGATGCGGGCCCCGGCTGAGAGTGCGGCCCGGTGTACCGTCTCATGTGACTTGAGCTCCATGATGACTTTCTCGATATCGATATCTTCATTGTTCGACATGATCGTCTTGGCGATGATCTCGTGGTCTTGCAGACGATTATCGACGAGTTCGAGGCGGTTGGCGCGAGCCCCGAGTTCGGCCCGCTCCGTGATCAAGCTTTGACCGAGCGTGTCGAGCGTCGCCAGTTCGGCTGATAGATCGGCCCCACCTGTCGTCGCTGCCCCAAGCAAGCCACTTAACTTTTGAAGTCCCTCAAACAGCTTTTGTCCAAAGACTGTCTCCGGTTGCATATTCACTTGCATCTTGATCCCTTTCGAGACTTCGAACTCGATTTTACCGCTCGGGTCAGGATCGCCGGGTATTTCGTTTGCTGTATAAATTTCAGCAATCGTGACCGGATTTAAAGGATCATTCTTTAAATAGCCCTTTAACTTGTCCATATCGATAAGCGGCTGATCCGTCTTCGTCCCGTTATAAATATACTTCTCGCCGGCTTTCGAGTTCGCGAGCGAACCGATATGTTCGACGAGTTGGTCGATCTCACTCTTAATGATCTCGCGTTGCGACGACTCATACGTGTCGTTCGCCGCTTGCGTCGTCAGTTCACGGATCCGTTTGACGGCTTCCGTCACTTCGTTCAACGTCGAGTCGGTCAAGTCCATCCAGCTCGTCGCTTCGCTGACGTTACGACGGAACTGATCGACTTCGCGCACTTCGGTCCGGTAACGGATGCCTTGCATCGCGACGACCGGGTCCTCGGACGCTTTTTGAATCCGTTTCCCGCTGATCAGTTGTTCCTGGACGCGGGCAAGCGTGTTATAGCTGCTCGATAAATGTTTCAAGTTCGTCTGTGTGAGCATCGTCTGTGTGACACGCATTACTCATTACCTCCCTACGACACCCATGCCGTTAATGATTTTGTCGAGCATCTCGTCGACCGCCGTGATGTTCCGTGCCGCCGCGTTATAGGCGTGCTGATACTGGATCATCATCGTCATCTCTTCGTCGAGCGAGACCGCGCTCACCGATTGACGGCGTTGGTCCGAGCTCGCCATGAGCGCGAACGTGCTCTTGGCGAGGCTTCCGCTCTGGCTCGCCGAGACGGCCATGTTGCCGATGACGTTCTGATAGTACTTGCCGATTGACGTCTCCGTCGTGACCGATCCGTCGAAGTCGAGCGTCGCCGACTTCAAGTTCGCCAAGGCGAGCGCACCGCTCCCGTCCCCGATGTTGCCGTCCTGTGACGCGGCGATCAAGTCGAGGTTGTTCATGATGGCGTCGCTCACTTTGATCGTGGCGGCGCTAGCCGTCTGTTCGAAGAAGTCCGCCGTCCCGGGGTCGCCGGACGCGTCTTTGTTCATGCTGTGGGCCGTGTTGAACGCCGATGCGAACTTGTTCGCCATCTCGTCCAAATCGGTGAGCATCTTCGCGAACTTACCAGAAACGCCACCGCCCTCGGGCGTCGCATCGCCGTACATCTCGACGAGCGCTTTCCACTTTCCGTTCGGGAGTGTTTCATGAGTCAACTTGACGTCAGGACCAGTCGCAGGTTTTAAGTCAAGACCGTTAAACACGCCGACTTTTCCAGATGCAGTATCCACAAGTGAAACTTTATTCGGGTCTTTCTCCGTGCCTAAATTGATGACGATATCAATCCGCCCTTCGGCCATCCGCTGTGAGTTACCGCGCGTCTCACCGTTCAAGTAGTCGACCGGTTTGCGCTCGAACTCGACATATTGCGCGAGCTCGTCCATGTAGCGGTCACGTGCGTCATACAGTTCGTTCGGGAGCGCGCCGAGCGGTTCCGCGTCCCCGATTTGGCGGTTGACGTCGCTGATCTTCGTCAACAGGTCGTTCACTTTCTTGATGACGACGTCAGCTTCTGACTTCAAATCGTCTTGGACTTTCGTGAGTGAGGACGACATATAGTTGAACGTCTCGGCGAGCGTCATCGCCCGTTGACGAACGACGCTGCGAGCGCCGGTGTCATCCGGGTTGACCGACAAGTCTTGGAGCGATCCCCAGAACAAGTCGAGCGATTTGGCGAGACCATTCTCAGAAGGTTCGTTGATGATATCCTCCATCCGGCCGAACGCCGCTTCTTTCGTCGCGTAAAACGAGTTTTTGACCGTCTCGTCACGGTACTGTTGGTCGACCATCAAGTCACGGATGCGGGCGAGCGTCTCGCCGCGGACACCGGTGCCGAACTGTCCGGCCTTCGTTCCGCCGAAGTTGACACTCAGTTGCTCGGTCATGCCGATCGTCAGCCGCTGGCGCGAATAACCCGGGTTCGAGGCGTTGGCGACGTTGTTCCCCGTCGCCTGCAGCGCCCACTGGTGCGTCGTCAAACTGCGTCGCGCCGTCTCTAATCCCATAAATGTTGAGCCCATGAATGTTCCTCCTTATACGTCACGGCTGAACGAGCGTGTCTCGAACGCCTGTTGCCCGTATGTGAAATCGTCTGCTTCTGGCATGAGCATGTCCAAATGCCAATTGATATACCGGAGCGACTGTTCGAGCAACGTCGCGTTCAGTTCATTCTGTCGCTTCAGTTCGAACAGCACCGGTCGTAGCGCTTCCTTCTCTTCATCGTCCAAAACGAGCAAACCTTGAAGTCGTTCCGTCTCTTTTTGTCCGATTTGTCGGACAATCGTCGCTTCTTCTTTGACGAGCGCGCTGAAAGCGGGCATATCACCTTTGATGAGCAGTTGTTCTTTTGCGTAAGCGAGTTCGAGTAAACGTGTATGTAATGTGAGCATAATGGTCTCCTTTTTCCAAAAAAAGAGCTGACTAAAAAGGGGTTCCCTTGTCTAGTCAGCTTCCGTGCCGTGTTATAAGTGCGAAGGCCTCAAGCGGACCTCGCTTCCATTCATCCTTGTAGAAAGCGTTTGGCGATGTCGCGCGCGTCCCGTGTATACGTCCCTGCGTTGATCTCCGCCTTCAAGGCGCTGATCTTCTCAAGACGGTCCGGATTTTTCACCGGTTCTCCAAACCGGGCGCGGGCTTCTGCCGATATCGATATTCGGTCCGTTTGGCGTGTTAGCTCGGGCTTCGTCTCGGCTTGCGTTTTCTTCTCGTAAGTGTTCGGTAAATGTACCCACTTTGCAGAATCGATGCGCATGCGTGTCCCCCCTCTTCTAAGTTGTTAGTCCAAACGATAAGCGCGAGCGCTCGTTTTGGTTACAGTTGCTTGTAAACCTTGTAGTTCTTGCTGCATCTCCGCCTGACAAGCCGAACAAACTTTTCCTTCGTTCGTCGCCTTGCCGCAGCGCACACAAGCGATGCTCATTGCTGGGTTGTCCTTGATGATCAAGCGTCCTTCATGGATATATCGCGTGATATCAAGTTCGGAGACACCTGTCGCTTCGACTAAGGCCCCGATCGTTGTCTGTTTGTTGGCTGGTTCCCGAATGAAGTCCCGAACTTTCAAGAAGTTTTGGAAATCGACTTCACTGCATGACGGACAGTACGGCGAGCGGCTTTGTTTCATAAACAAACGCCCACACATCTGACAAGTTGCTGCTTCCAATGTCATTCACCTCTGCCCTTTATATCGGACGCATTTTTGATTTGTTTAGCGCCCGGAACAGGCAAACCGCAGAAACTTCTGCATAGCCGGCTTTCTTCAGTGTGTACGCTGCTTGGTGGAGCGTCGTGCCGGTCGTATAGACGTCATCGACGAGCACGATTTTCCCATATGTAGTCGCAGCTTGTACAGCAAACGGGTTTGGACGGTGCCGCCTTTCTCCTTTCCCAAATTCACGCTGACTTGAAACCTCTTCTTTTTGAAGGAGTTGTTTTGTCGGTCCGATCGATCGGGCGAGCACGTCCGCCTGGTTGAAGCGACGCCTCAAAAGCCGCTCCTCCCCGAGCGGGATCGGCACGTAAATCACGCCCGGCTCACGCGCGTTTCGTAACGTGTCCCGAACATGACCGACGAGCGCGACGTCCCCGCCGAACTTGAAGCGATGGAGCCACGTCGCACCGGCCTCGTCGTAGGCGTAGAGGCAACGGACCGTCAAATCGAGACCGAGCGCGAGCCAGCGGACGCAGTCCGGGCACGTCTTCCCGTCTGGGCTCGGGTGACCGCAGCGGGGACAGCCCGGCTCGAGCGGGGTCAACATCGTTTCACAGTCCGGACAGACCCAGTCGCGTTTCAATAGCGTCGCCGGACTCCACGGCACCGTCATCGGTTGGCGGCAGACGAGGCAGTTCATCGCCGGTTCGCCTCCTCGATCGCGCGGATGGTCCGGTCTTGCCGGAACGTCCGCTCGGTATAGAACAAGACGACGTCCCCGGTCGGCGCGTCAGGCTTCCGTCCGGCCCGACCCGCCATCTGGATGAGGGCGCGCGTCGAGAACAGCCGATGGTCACTATCGAGAATGGCGACCTGGACGCCGCGGACGGTCATGCCGCGCTCCCAAATCGACGTCGCGAGCACGATGCCGTTCGTCGACTCTAGCCACATGAGCGCATCCGGTCGCGCGTCGGTGTCGGCCGAGACGGCCCGGTAGTCGAGCCCGGCCGTCTCAAGCAGCTTTCCATAACGGACAAGGTCCGGTTTCGTCGGGACGAACAATAGGCGCGGCGCCTCATGGCTCCGGCAAAAGTCGAGAATGGCTGACTCGGTCTGTTTGACGAGCCGGGGCACGGGCAAGTCGTGGCCGTGGTAGCGGCGCGACAAATGGATGGTTGGGAACTGGCCCTGCCAAAGCGTCGGTGTCGCCGTCACGAACAAGAAGACACCTTTCCCGGCGCGCCAGAGCGTCCACCAGAGCGACAAGTCGAAAGCGAACGGGAACGCGTCCGACTCGTCGACGAGGACATAATCGAACACGTCGCGCAAATTCACAAGAAGCGGGGCAGTCGCGACGGTGATCATCCCGATCGATTCCTTGTCCCCGCCCCCGTACCGCCTTGTGACCGGGACGGTGAAGCTTGCCTCGAGCCGGTCGGCCCACTCGATGGCGACGTCACGCCGTGGCGAGACGACGAGCACTCGTTTCTCTTCATTGACAATGCGAGCGATGACCGGGAACGCCATCTCGGTCTTGCCGGCGCCGCAGACGGCGTGGACGAGACCGGTCTTTTGTTCCTCCCACCACGTGAGCAATTGCTCGCTGACACGTTGTTGCGCGTCTGCCAGCTTGAACGGTATGACGAGTTCAGTCGATTCAGGCGGTGTCGTGATATCCCGCTCTTCTAAACAGTCACAGCGGCAGACGCGCCCGAGGTGCAGACAGTTGCGACAGTACTGACAGGCGCCGTGATGACAGGTGAACGCGCGGATATCGGTGCTCAGACAGCGCTGACAGACGCCGAAGCGGATGGCCGGTCTCCCGGTCGGACTAACGACGAGGTGTCCCAATAAAATCAGTCCTTTTTCACTGACACTAGCATATAATCGTTAAGTCCACATGTCATGCTCGTTGATGGAACAGGAACGGTTAATGCTAATACATCAAGTCATATCATGCGACAGACGGAGGTGAAAAATAAAGTTACCGACTATACTACGAGTAGACCATTAATTGGAAATGAGGAGGATTTCATGTTTAAACGACCTATCCATAACGTACTAACCGGCTTAGGAATGATTGCTGTGTTTTGCCTCGGTTGGTGGATTTGGTATGTGTTGAACGGTAGCGACGCGGCCGAACAACGAGCCGTCCGAGCAGCCGAAACCTATGTCGATATGACGTATCCCGAGCTGGAACTTAACGTGATTGGTGTGACATACTTATCTCTGTACGATGCGAAATATTACGTGTTGTACGCGTCCCCGTCCCATGCCGACACTGAATTGTGGGTGCGCGTCACTCGAGCGGGGGAAGTCGTGGACGACAATTTCGGAGATGCCGCGAGCGCCTCGTCGGACGTTTCCCTGTCATTGGACCGACGTGATGCCTTACTATGCAATCAAAAAAACTCGTCAGACGAAGTCGTCTGACGAGTTTTTCTGATTATGCTTTATGCGTTACGTTTATGGAACATGATCGCCTCGTACGCCCGGAGCGACAACGTCGTCCCGTCGAGTTGCGGCACGTCGTAGTTATGGCTAACAACGTCGGCACACGTGAACGATTCAGGAATCTCATACGTTGTCTCGGGCCCATAGAAGTTGGCGACGACGAGCACTTCTTCGTCGGCTGTCCCCCGCGTGTACGCCCAGACGTCTAAGTCCTGTTTCGTCAACAGCGTATAGTCCCCGTCCGTCAACACGTCGAGCTCTTTGCGGAGCGAGATCAAGTTCTTGTAGTGGTAGAACACCGAATCCGGGTCGTCGAGCGCCGTCTCGACGTTGACCTCCGTATAGTTCGGCGCCACGTTGATCCACGGTGTCCCGCTCGTGAAGCCGGCGTGCGGCGTCGCGTCCCACTGCATCGGCGTCCGTGAGTTGTCGCGTGACTTCTGTTTGATGGCGGCCATCATGTCCTCGTGCGACACGCCCTCGGCGCGCTTCAACTTGTAGATGTTGAGCGTCTCGATGTCGCGGTACTCGTCGAGCGAGTCAAACCCTGGGTTCGTCATGCCGATCTCTTCGCCTTGATAGATGTACGGTGTCCCTTGCAGGCCGTGGAGCACGGTCGCGAGCATCTTGGCGCTCTCGACGCGGTGGTCGGTATCGTTGCCGAAGCGGCTGACGACGCGCGGCTGGTCGTGGTTGCACCAGAAGATGGCGTTCCACCCCTTGCCGTGCATCCCTTCCTGCCACGTCGACATGATATCTTTCAGCTGCACGAAATCGAACGGTGCGGCGACGAACTTCTCGCCGTTCGGGTAGTCGACTTTCAAGTGGTGGAAGCTGAACGTCATGCTGAGCTCGCGCTCGTCCGGGCTCGAGTAGCGGACGCAATGGTCGAGCGTCGTCGACGACATCTCGCCGACCGTGATGACGTCATGCCCCTCGAACACTTCGCGGTTCATCTCTTTCAAGAACTCATGGATGCGCGGCCCGTCCGTATAAAACTTGCGGCCGTCCGACTCGTCCTCCGGGAAGTCCTGTTGCTTCGAGATCAAGTTGATGACGTCGAGGCGGAACCCTTTGATGCCTTTCTCGCGCCAGAAGCGCATCATCTCGTAGACGTCCTCGCGCATCTGTTCGTTCTCCCAGTTCAAGTCGGCCTGCGTCTCGTCGAACAAGTGGAGGAAGTACTGGCCGCTCTTGTCGTCGTACTTCCAGGCGTTGCCGCCGAACTTCGACTCCCAGTTCGTCGGTTCATCGCGCCAAATGTAATAGTCCCGGTACCGTTCGTCACCGGCGAGCGATTTTTGGAACCACTCATGCTCGGTCGACGAATGGTTGACGACGATGTCCATCATCAGTCCGATCCCGCGCGCCTCGGCCTCGCGGACGAGCTCGTCCAAATCATCCATCGTCCCGTACGACGGGTCGATTGCGTAATAGTCGCTCACGTCGTACCCGTTATCGTTTTGCGGCGACTTGTACACCGGTGTCATCCAAATATATTCGATACCGAGCTCGGCCAGATAATCGAGTTTCGACGTCACTCCTTTGATCGAGCCGGTAGCGTTACCTTCCGGGCTGTAAAAGCTTTTTGGATAGATTTGATAGACGACTGATTTGCGCCAGTTTGTTTGTGTCATGAACGACAGCTCCTTTTGTAAGAGTTTTCATTTTGATAGGAAAAGGGGAAGAACCTCCGTCCCTCCCCTGGTCTTTCCCCTATTATGCAACTTTGTTTTCTTTGAGTTCGCCTTTTTTCATGTAGCGTTTCGACAAGGCGAACGTGAGCACGAACGGGACGACGATCGCGATGATCATCCCGACGATGAAGAGCAAGATCTTGTCCGTGAAGATCGACAGGAAGCCAGGGAGTCCCCCGACGCCGATCCCGATGGCCTGGACGTCGTTCAGCGTGATGAAGATGGCGGCAGTCGCCGATCCGATCATCGCCGAGTAGAACGGGAATTTGTTCGGTAAGTTCACCCCGAACATGGCCGGCTCGGTGATCCCGAAGTAAGCCGAGATCGCTGACGTCGACGCCATACTCTTTTGTTTGGCGTTGTGCTTGTAGACGAAGAACATAGCGAACGCCGCCGAACCTTGGGCGATGTTCGACAGAGCGAGCATCGGCCAGATGAACGTGCCGCCCGTCTCCGCGATGAGTTGCAAGTCGATCGCGATGAACAAGTGGTGCATCCCCGTGACGACGAGCGGTGCGTAGAACAAACCGAACAATAGCGCACCGACAATCGGTACTGCTTCGAACACGTTGACGAGGCTCGTCGCGATGACGTTACCGATTCCACGTGTGACCGGTCCGACGATCGCAAGGGCGAGGAAGCCGGTGACGACGATTGTCGTGATCGGCACGACGAGTAGCTGAATCGCGTTCGGAACATGTTTTTTCAAGAACATTTCAATATGGCTCAAGATGAAGGCCGCGGCCAAAATCGGCAAGATTTGACCTTGATAGCCGACTTTCTCGATTTCGAACAGCCCGAGGATGTCGAACGTCGGGATATCGCCTTCAAGCGCCGCTTGCCCGTAACCCCATGCGTTCAACAAGTCCGGGTGGACGAGCAGTAGACCCATGACGATACCGAGCACTTCGCTGCCGCCAAAACGCTTCGTTGCCGACCAACCGACGAGGGCTGGCAGGAAGATGAACGCCGTGTTCGCCATCATGTTGATGAGGTCCCATAAGCCTTGCAAGTTCGGATACGCCTCGATGAGCGTCGCATCGTCGACGAACAATCCTTCTGAGGCGAGCAAGTTGTTGATCCCCATCAAGAGACCGGCGACGATGATGGCCGGGATGATTGGCATGAACACGTCCGAGAACACTTTGACGAGTTTTTGGAGCGGGTTCATCTTCTTGCCGCCGGACGATTTGACTTCAGCGACCGTTGCCGCCTCGAGCCCGGCGAGTTTGATGAACTCGGCATAGACGCGCTCGACGTCCCCGGCACCGATGACGACTTGGTACACGCCCGAATTCTCGAACGCCCCTTTGACGAGATCGGCTTCTTTTACTTTTGCCTCATTGACGAGCGACTGATCTTTCAGTGAGAGACGGAGTCGCGTGACACAGTGCGCCGCTTTATCGACGTTATCCTTGCCTCCGATGGCTTCTAGGATATCCGCGGCGATTTGACGATAATCTGCCTTCATAAGATAGGCCTCCTTTGTGTGAAAGCGTTTGTTGAGAACGGTTACATATGATTACAAACAAAGTTTAACTTATATAGACGAGTCCTGTCAACAACTTATCTATATAAGTTTATCGTGACGACTGTGTGACAAGCGTTCACTATTTTTGTTCCCTCTCCTCCCGATTCAAAACGACAAAAAGACCCCTTCTTGAAGAAGGAGCCTTAACGACGGGCCACATCGCTGAACTGAAACTTGTCGAGCCGGTGACGGGACTCGGTGTATTCGAACTGCCGGCCCTCGTACAAAAACGTGTCGTTCGTGATGACGATGACATATTCGTAATGACCCAAGTCGAGCCGCGACCGGTCAAGCTCGGTCACGTCCTCGGCCGCGATTTTCCGCTTCGCATAGCTGATCTGTTGCCCGAGCTCGCGCTCGACGTATTGATAGATCGAGTGCTCGGCAATCTGTTTCGTCAGCCCGGGGACGAGGTCTTTGACGAAATAGTTCACGTCTAAAATGACGTTCTCCCCGTCGAAGTTGCGGACCCGTTCGATCCGGTAGACGAGCGTGGCGGGCTCAAGGCCCATCCGCTCGGCGAGCCAACTTGGTGCCTCGATCTCCTCGAACGAGGCGACGCTCGTCTCGATCGAACGTCCGAGCATACTGGCGTATATTTCCGAGAAGCTGACGATGCCGTTGAACTGGAACTCGATCTGGTCGCGGCGTAGCACGAACACGCCTTTGCCGTGATGTTTGCGGACGTAGCCGTGCTCTTGGAGCAGATCGAGCGCCTTACGGACCGTGCCTCGGCTCGCCTCATATTCATGCATGAGTTCTGTCTCCGACGGCAGTTTCGACTCCGCCTCGTACTCACCCGTTTTCATCCGTTCGGCGAGCCGTTCGTAGATTTGACGATACTTGGCCACAAGCCCACTCCTTTCTTCATCGAAAAAGACGACCATTTGGCCGTCTTCCGTTTATCGTTCGCAGTGATACCACGTGATGCCGATCGCGCCAGGTCCAAGGTGTGTCCCGATGACCGGTCCGAAATGACCGCCCGTGACTTGCGCTTGCGGAAACTTCTGTTTCATCGAGGCGATCTCTTCGGCCTGACGTTCCGGGCAGTTGGCGTGGATAATGCCGATGCAATATCCCGCGCCGTCACCGACGATCGATTGGTCCATCATCTCTTCGATGCGACGGACCGCCTTCTTGTACGTCCGGATCTTCTCGAACGGGACGATCTGTCTATCCTGAAAATGAAGGACCGGCTTGATCTGCAGGAACGAGCCGACGAGCGCTTGCGCCGCGCTGAGCCGTCCGCCCCGTTGGAGGTGGTCGAGGTCATCGACGACGAAATAGGCACGGATCCGTTCACGCGTCTTCTCGAGATGCTGCATGATCTCCTCGGCCGAGGCCCCAGCGTCACGCATATGGACGGCCTCTTCGACGAGAAACGCCTGAGGCATGCACGAGATCTCAGAGTCGAACGTATGCACGTTGACATCGACCATGTTGTTCAAGGCGATCATCGATTGATACGTACCGCTGATCCCGCTCGAGAGCGTGATGGCGACGACGTCGGTCACTTCAGCCGGAAGGCTGTCGATCAGTTCGACCGTCTCCCCGATGATCGGTTGCGATGTCGTCGGCAAATTCCCCGCCTCGATCCGTTCATAAAACGCCTCCGTCGTGATATCGACGGCCTCACGGAAAGATTCTCCGCCGAAGATGACGCTGAGCGGTGCGACGTGGACGTCGTGGCGCTCACAAAAATCGGCCGGCAAATAAGCGGTACTGTCGGTCAAAATCGCTATGTTTCCCATACTATATCCTCACTTTACATCGTTTCGTTTTTCCAATTGAATTAAGATTCCATTCCATATTGTAGCACAAAAGCGATGTATTGCATCGGTCAAGGTCAAATCTCGACCCACCCGCGGCGGATCGCATCGACGACGGCTTGCGTCCGGTCGTTCACTTCCATTTTGCGAAGGACCGATGAGACGTGGTTCTTGACCGTCTTCTCACTGATGAACAGCATGTCGCTAATGTCGCGGTTCGAGCGGCCATCGGCGAGCAAGTGGAGCACTTCGACCTCACGGCGCGACAGCAACCGATAAACGGGATCGTCCATCCGGTTCACGACATTCCGTTCGGCTTGTTCTCCTTTGAACTGGAGCAGGCGGCGGTAATCCTTCAACACGTTCGTCGTCACTTTCGGATGCAAGTACGCCCCGTCTTTCGCGACCGAACGGACGGCCGAGATGAGTTCGCTTGAAGCTACTTCTTTCAACAAGAAACCTGATGCTCCCGCTTCAAGCGCATGCGTTATGTAAGATTCGTCGTCATGGATCGACAGGATGAGGACCCGCGTGTCCGACGATGCCGCGGTCAACTGTTTCGTCGCCTCGATCCCGTTCAAGTCCGGCATGTTGATGTCGAGGATCATGATTTCCGGTTTCTCCTCTTTGGCGATGCGGATCGCATCAGCACCCGTCCGTCCTTCAGCGATGACGGTGAACTCGTCTTCTAAATCAAAGATCCGCTTCAAGCCCTCTCGAAACAGCTCATGGTCATCGACGATTGCGATGCGGATTGTATTTGTCATTTCCATCGTACACTCCCCTTTATCTGTATTACAAAATCGGGATCGACATGCGGACGACCGTCCCTTTGCCGATTTCCGAATCAATATTGATACTGCCGTTCACAAGCTCGATCCGTTCGCGCATCCCAACGATGCCGAACGACTCTTGCCCGATCATACTCGGCACGAAGCCGACCCCGTGATCGCGCACGTGAATGTGAATCACGTCTAGCGCTTGCTCGACGTTGACGATGATTTCCGTCGTCTTCGAATGCTTGATCGCATTTTGGACCGCCTCTTGGACGAGCCGGAAGACGTTGATCTCGAGTTTTTCCGAGAGACGTGCCCGGTTGCCGCGGTAGTTGAGCCGCGTCTTGATCGCCGTGTACTCTTCCGTCTGATGTAAATAACGCTCGAGCGTCGGCAAGAAGCCAAGGTCGTCAAGCGACATCGGCCGCAGGTCGTAAATCAAGCGGCGCACGTCGACGAGCGCCCCACGAATCAGCCGTTTCAGCTCGTGCAGTTCGGCGAACGCCTCGTCCTTGCCTCTTCGGTCGAACGTCTTCTCGATCAAGTCGGCCCGAATCAAAATATGGGCAAGGGATTGCGCGGGGCCGTCATGCATTTCCCGGGCCAGGTGGCGCCGCTCACGCTCAGCCGCCTCGAAGACGCTGATCGCCATCTCTTGCTTCTTCATCATGTCCGAATACTCTTGCTGCAGGTCGTCGCGTAAAAAGTTGAGGACGACCGTGACGCGGCTGACTAACCGGTCCGCCCGCTCCATCGTATCCTGAAGGACGAGCAACCGCCGCTCGAGGTCGTTTCGGCGCTGCTGGCTCACCATCTCCTCTTTTTGGATGAGGAACCGCTCGAGCTGCATCTGGTTGGCGAGTTCATACGCCTCGCGAATCTCTTGCTCACTATGTATATGGAACTTCTTACTCACTTGAACGAGTTTATTCTTCGCCGCTTTCACTAATAGATCGAGGCGCTCGGACTCTTTAATGTGAAACTCGATCTTTTGCGTCAACTCTTTTAACTCCGTTTGGATCGACGAATACTCATTAGCTGAATTTTCAGTTATACGGACGATTTCCTCTTTACTCTCCGTCACCGTATCAATCATATTTGTTATGATATGCTCTAATGCTGTACGATCGGTAATATGATTCACGATGCCATCCCCTAATAGTTCGGTAGTAAGTCCTCATTTGTTTCTATTATCGACTGCATAAGCGTTCGTTTCCAGTAAGAATCAGAGGCTGTCTTCACAATTCGCCACTTAATCTACAGACGCCTACTCGATTTCAAAAAAAATACATGAAAATAGAAAGGAGAATTTTCAGAAATGTCTACTGAACAAAATTATACTATAAAACAAGACGGAGAATACGAGGTCGTCATACAAAAATCAAAATTTATCGCTCACTTTAAACGCGTCACGACCGAAGCGGAAGCCCAGACGTTCATCCAAACGATCAAAAAAGCGCATTGGAGCGCCAATCATAATTGTTCAGCCTACATCATCGGAGCCCGGAACGAATTCCAAAAAGCGAACGATGACGGCGAGCCGAGCGGGACGGCCGGCCTGCCGATGCTCGAAGTGCTCCGTAAACGCAATTTGAAAGACACGGTCGTCGTCGTCACCCGCTACTTCGGCGGCATCAAGCTCGGCGGCGGCGGACTCATCCGCGCCTACGGCGGGACGGTGAGTGACGGGCTCGATGCGGTCGGGATCGTCGAACGGTTGCCGATGCAACGTCTCACGCTCACGGTCGACTACGGATGGATCGGGAAAGTCGAGAACGAGCTCCGCCAGTCCACTTATTTGCTTGACGAGATTGTCTATGCCGACACCGTCACGTTCCACATCTCGGTACCGGTCGAAGCGACCGAGGAAGCGCTCGCCTGGCTCGTCGATTTGACGAACGGTCAAGGCGGACTCGAGACCCAGGACGTCCGTATCATCGAACGTGATTTTGTGCGCTAGGTCCCGTATACTAAAAGAAATGACTGAAATGAGGAGACGACATGGAACAAGACTCCCGCAAGAAACGCTCCGTGTGGACAATCGGTCTGCTCGTGCTTGGCCTCGTCCTGCTGATCGGCGGTTCGGCCTTCGGCTACTTCGTTTTCAAGGCGAACGAGACGACAGAGACCACGAACAGCGAACTGACGCGTGGCGACAAATCGGAACGTCGCGACGACACGATCGATTTGACGAAAAATCACTTCTCCGTCCTGCTCGCCGGCGTCGATGGCGGCGCCTCGCTCGAAGAGGGACGGACCGACTCACTGATGGTGGCGACGTTCAACAAGGAATCTCGCCAAGTGACGCTCGTCAGTATCCCCCGCGACGCGTACGTCGATATCGTCACGGAGGACGGCGAGTTCAAGGACAAGATCAACCATGCGTATGCGTACGGCGGCATCGACACGACGATCGCCACGGTCGAGACGCTGTTTGACATCCCGATCGATTATTACGCGACGATCAACTTTGACGGCATCGAAGACCTCGTCGACGCGGTCGGCGGCGTCGAAGTCGACGTGTTGATCCCGATCTCAGGACGGGCCACCGGCAACGTCGAGCTCGAACCGGGCGTCCAGATGCTAGACGGCAAGGAAGCACTCGCCTATTCCCGCATGCGGAAAGACGACCCAGAAGGCGACATCGGCCGGGCCAAGCGCCAACAACAAGTGCTCGAGGCCATCATCAACGAGGCGACGACGATCAATTCGTTCACGAAGCTCAACCGGATCATGACTGCGGTCGGCAATAATATCCGAACGAACATGTCGCTCTCCGAGGCGTCCCAGCTCCAGCCGTATACGAAATCACTCCGCTCGTTCAACCAAGAGACGCTAGAAGGCGGCGACTTGACGATCGGCGGCGTCTACTATTATGAGTTGGACCAGGCGGATTTGAACGATAAGCGGGCACTGTTGAAAACAGAACTCGGTCTTCCGGTCACGACCGAAGACAGTGGACCTGACCCAGGCGACGGTTTTAGCGAGACGACGACGTATTGACCTAAAAAAACGACCAAGGACATGGCGTCCTTGGTCGTTTCTATGTGTATATCCAAGTCACGTCTTCGCCCGGCCGAGCAGGCGGCGTGACGTCCGGATGATCGGTTTGTAGTTCGGGTGGATCAACTCCGTCGACTCGACGATCAGTTCGATGACGATCAAGACGATGACGAACGTGATGACGGCACCGACCATCGTCGTCTTCGCGAACAGAATCGAGGCGATGCCGAAGAAGAACGTCATCCCATACATGAGGAGCACCGCTTGGCGCGTCGTGAACCCCATATCGATCAATTGGTGGTGCATGTGTGACTTGTCAGGCGACATCGGCGGGCGCCCTTGGACGAGCCGGCGGACGATCGCGAAGATCGTATCCGAGATCGGCAGTCCGAGCAAGAGGACCGGCACGACGAGCGAGAACAGTGTCACGTTCTTGAAGCCGATCAGCGAGAACACGGCGAGCATGTAGCCGAGGAAGAGCGCACCCGTGTCCCCCATGAATATCTTCGCCGGGTAGAAGTTGTGGACGAGGAACCCGAGCGTGCTCGCGAGCAGCAAGAGCGCCATCATCGTCAAATAGACGTTCCCTTGAATGATGGCCAGGAGCGCGATCGTCCCGAGCGCGATGCTCGAGACCCCGGCGGCGAGACCGTCGAGGCCGTCGATCAAGTTGATCGCGTTCGTGATCCCGATCAACCAAAGCACCGTCACCGGGATGCTCCAAGCGCCGAGATAGAGCTGTTGGTCGAACGGCAAGTTGATGAGTTCGATCCGCATCCCGGCGTTCAAGACGACGACCGTCGCGATCATCTGCCCCATCAACTTGATGCGGGCGTTCAACTGGAACCGGTCGTCGATCAGGCCGGTCAAGATGATGATGACCGCTCCGATCAAGATGGCCTCGTTATAACGACTCGTCGGCAACAACAAGGCGTAGCCGATCAGGAAGGCGATGAAGATGGCGAGGCCGCCGATTCGCGGCATCGTCCGTAAATGTACTTTTCGGGCGTTCGGGTGATCGACCGCTCCGATCAGAAAAGCGAACCGGCGAACGAGCGGCGTGATCAAGATGGCCATCACAAAACTGACCAACATGGCAATCCATAACATGGCCAACTTTCCTCTCTCAAAAAAATAGACTCTGGCGAATTATAGCATATTTCCCGTCACCAAAATCGTATCAGAAATGTTACAACAAAAAATCCGACGAGCGGTCTCGTCGGATAAAAGTCAAGCGTGTGCTGGTTCAGTCGTGATTTCTTCAGCTGATGCATATGTATATAGTCCACGCCCGACTTTCTTGATTTCCGGGTTGACCGATTCGATCTTGACCATCAATTGGTAGATGTTGCTAATGTGGTGACGGTAGCGAAGCTCGAGCTCCATCTGGATGTCACGCACACTCATCGTCTGCCGTTCTTTCAAAAGGTCTGTGACCTGATGGACGTAAACCTCGAGCGGATAACGTTGATTGACGCGACGCGGACGCAGCCGTTTTGATGGATCTGTCGACAGCTCTTCTTCCCGTTTGTCCCGGCTCAGTTCAGAAATTAAGTATTCGGCCCGGCGCTGTAATTGACGATACGACTCCTCGATCTCCATCAGTTCCCGATAGATATGTTCGTTGATGTTCGTAGATTCCATACACAATTCCCCTTCTACATCCAATTGAACTTCTCGATTACCTATTTTAAATCAAGATTTTCTAATTATTACTTATTATCTTCTAAAAGTGTAACGGAGGTGTAATGTGTTTGTCATCTGTTTTTGGGCATTTTTGTCTTTTTAGGACTTTTGGCCCACAAAAAAAGATGACGACTGTTCGGGGCAGTCGTCATCTCACGGAAGATGAACGTAGTCTGTCACGCGCCGGCGCGTTCGAGGATGCGTCGGAGCGAAAGTTCATCGGTCGAAGCGACGATGAGGTCTGCATGACCAAGCATCGACTCTTCCCCGACGGCGACAGCAAACATGTTTGCCGCTTTGATTGCAGTCACGCCTGCGGCTGCGTCTTCAACGCCGATGGCATGTTCGGGTTTCACGCCAAGGGCAGAGGCAGCCTTCAAAAACACTTCGGGATGTGGTTTTGAGTCGGCGACAGTTGCTGCATCGACAATGTGATCGAAGTAATGGCGGACACCAAGTGCGTCAACGACCGCGAATGCGTTCTTTGAAGCAGATGCCATTCCGATTTTGAGACCGGCCTCTTTAATTTCATCAAGAAATGAAACGATGCCAGGAAGCAAATCGGCCGAAGAGATATGCTGAATGAGTTCAACGTAATGCTCGTTCTTCTTCTGGGCGAGTTCCGCCTTTTCATCCGGGGTGAAATCGTCCTGTCTTCCGCCGAGCGCAAGGATGCGTTCGAGCGAGTCAGTCCGGCTCACGCCTTTGAGCGTCTCATTGAACTCGCGGTCAAATGGAATGTCGAGCTCTTCTCCGAGTTGTTTCCAAGCGAGGTAATGGTACTCCGCGGTGTCAGTGATGACACCGTCCAAATCAAAAATGACTGCTTCTATCGTCGACATACATGCTTTCCGCCTTTCCTTCAAATGTTTGTGTCCTCAGACTACATTTAGGGAACTTGACAAGTACCCGTTGCACGATTGGTCAATGATGCAAACGGTTGCACTTGTTCGATTTCTATTATATCGGATAACGCCTCATCTATGCAACCGCTTTCGCAGAAAAATAAAAAATAGGAAGAGCGCTTCGCTCCTCCTACCATTTTACAATTGAATACCGACGACTTTCACGTTCACCGCTAGCGGTGTCATCGCGAGCATCGTATCCATGTCTTGGGTGATGCGCTCTTGGACGGCCGTCACCGTCTTAACGATCGATTGACCGTAAGCGATGTAGAGCGACAAGTTGATGATGACGCCTTCCGACGACTCATCGACTTTGACGTGCTTCATGAGCGCACGTTCTGAGAGTTTCGTGTCTTCTTGTGTGAACGACACGTGTTTCGTTTCTTTGACGACGACCGCGGCGATCATCTCGACGACGTGGCGTGAGACGTTGACGTCTCCTTCTGTACTGTTCATTCCATTTTCATATGGCATGCTGTCACTTCCTTAGCTCTAGTTTCGGTTTCCATCTAAAGTGTAGCGGAAAACCGCCGTTTAGAAAAGGGTTTACGATTTTCGGTCTTTCACGTCCTGCGCGCGGCGGACGTCGATCTCGACGAGCGGCCTCAACATCCGGACGGCCGGCGGGCTGATGATGAGCAGGACGATGAGGCAGGCGACACCGAACAAGACGAGCAACTGTTGCCATGACGTCGGCATGAATCCGGCCGGCACGAACGCCTTCCAGGCGACGATTAAAAACACATGGACCAAGTAGACGTATAGACTATACTTCCCTGCCCGCGTGAACACGGGCAACTCACGCCCCGGCACGATGAGCGCGAAGCTGACGGCCATGAGCGTCGACACCGTATAGACGATCAAGAAAGCGAACGGGCCGCTCCAAATCGCCTCCGGCACCGCCGTCTCGTAGGCGAACCGGAACTTGAACAAGTTGCCGACATGATAGAACGTGCCTTCTTTTTGAAAGCTCATCGAGGCGAGCAGTCCGAGCGTGAGCACGGTGAAGACGACCGCGCCGCCGATTCGGTAGCGATTCCGTTGCTCGGCCCGCTTCGGCAACTCGAAGAAGTTCATCGTGTTGCGCTCACTCATCCAGTTGCCGATCAAGAAGAACGGATAGAACATGATGACTTTCCGGAGCGCGAAGAACCCGGTCGATTCTTCTTGGAAGCCGAACAACAGGGCGAACAACAGCGCATAGAGCACATACCCTTTCAACTGGGTCACGTACGGCGTGATGACGTACCAGATGACGATGGCCATCAAATACCAGAGCGCCCAGTACGGCTTGAGCACGTTCAGTCCCGGGTTCTCGAGCGACAAGAGCGGGACCCCTTCCGTGAAGGCGAACCACGAGCCGAGAATGACTTGCCAGATCACGTAGGCGACGAACAGCTGGATGACACGCAAATAACGGTTCTCCCGGAAGAAGTAACCGCTCAGCATAATGAATAACGGCATATGAAACGTATATAAGAACAAATAAACCCACTTCGGCAGTAAATCGTCGTAGGCACCGCGCACATCGGTCAGCAAGTGACCGAAGACGACGAGCAAGACGAGTACGCCTTTAATATTGTCGTACCAATGATTTCGCATAGCGTCCCCTCTAGTTCTCCTGTTGCTTTTCCTCTTTGATGTTGGCGTATCGCTTCTGAGCGACGACCCGGATTTCAGCCGTTCCCTGCACCGATCATGTTTCGTTAAGTTGGCGTTTCTTTCGCTCCCACCACTTGAGCAGGACCGCCTTGTCCTCAGCCGGGACGTGCTCGAACAAATGATCGACTTCTTCGGTCAGTCCGAAGACGACGAGCTCGGGTTCTGTTTGTAACGTCTTCATCAGCTTATCGAATTCGGTGAAATAAGCGTTCAACTCACCCGGCGCGACCGAATGAATCACATCGGCCTGCCTTTCCACATATTCGACGAAATAGTTTAGATAAAAGACCCGCACAACGTTTGTCGCAACCGGGTCGGTGAATGCGGTCGCCTCTTTGACAAACTTCGCCCCTTCCCGTAATTGAGTGAATTTGAATAGATTCCGCGGATTCGGCTCGGCTAGCTTTTGGATGGCATCGACGAGTCGGTGGACCTCTTCTTGTTCGAACCCTTCGTTGAAGTATCGGTTCAACGTCGTCTTCACATCGTTGTGCTGTTTATACAAGCCGACGACGAGCTCAATCAACTCATCTTGAGTGAAACGCTTCAACTCGGCACGCAGTTCGCCGACTTTTAGCTTCTTCATCTGACCACCCACTTCATTTTTTTCCTTTCCCATCATAGCCGATTTTTACGAGCGATGAAATTACGATTCAACAAAAAAATGATGACGTCATTGTCATCATTCCCCGTATCTGCCGCTTGCAAGCCGAATCGTTAACAAATCTTCATGCGCGAGCAGGTTTTGCGCGTATTCAAATGGACGAGAGTGGGTAGAGTATAGTATAGTGGTTTTACTAAATAATCAGAATATTCTAATAAAGGAGGTGTGGAGAATGGCTTCTGTCATCCGTAACCGTCATCACGTGGTCCATGACCCGAAACGTTCGTTCTCTAACTTTGGATTTTGGTGGAGTATCGGCGCGTTTACGATCGGTTTATTCATCATCGCTTTCGAACCGCTCCGTGAACGGTTCAACGCCTTACATCCGGTCGCTTCAGTCTTGTTCCTGATTGGCATCTCGTTCGTGGCCGGTGTCGTCATGAAGCTCGCCCGTGACGTCTGGTGGCTCAACTACCTGCTCGAGCGCACGTCGAACCGGTACATGTATGTCGGGGCGGACACACTCCGGAGCTGGCAATACACGCTCGACTCGATCTGGTTGTTGACCCGCACCTCACAAAAAAAGCTCGGCCGACTGTACATCCAAATCGACCGAACCGTTCGTGCTGAAGAAGCGAAACGTATGTTCGCTGCCTATTTGATTGATCGTGGCGTCCTCGTCGTCTACTCGAGATCGTCCAAACCGAAGAAAATGGCCTGACCGTTTCAATCGATTAACGGCACAACCCATGCCCGAGCTGCTTCGACTTCCTCCATTCGCAGCTCGTGCCCGCCCCCGTGATAGAAGAGCTCGACGTCCGCTCCGGCTTCCCGTAGCGTCGACGTCAGCTCTTCTGTTTCTTGTTTCGGACAAATCGGGTCACGCTCGCCGGCCGAGATGAACACGGTCGCACCCGTCAAGTCAGGGAGCGTGAGCGAGCGGTCCGGTACCATCGGATGGAACAAGAGCGACGCTTTGAACGCGTTGTCCCGGTATAAGGCCGATCCGATCAAGTTGGCACCGTTCGAGTAGCCGAGCGGGATCATCTTGTCGCGGGCAACGCCGTATTTAGCTGCCGCCTCGTCAAGAAACGTGAGGAAGCGCTCCGTCTGTTTCTTCAAATCTTCAAGGTCTAACACGCCTTCCGCATGACGGCGGAAGAACCGGGACATGCCGTTCTCGAGGACGTCGCCCCGGAGCGTGAGAATGTTCACTTCAGTTGATAGTTCACGGGCGAGCGGGATCAAGTCCTGCTCCGTCCCGCCTGTACCGTGCAACAAGACGAGCGTCGTCTCGGTCGTGCCTTTAATGAATTGATGAATCATATTCTGTCTCCTCTCGGGATTGTGATGATGGGTAGCGTTCGTGTGATCTTGTCGCGGTCGACTTCGAGCCAGTCCGGCAGCTTCAGCGCGCTACCGAGTTCGTCGATCGTTTCATCAACGAGGAACCCTGGTGCGTCGGTCGCGAGCTCGTGCAAGATGCGTCCTTCGTCATGGAAGTAGACCGAGCGGAAGTAGTGCCGCTCTCTCACCTCGGTCGGACTGAGGCCGCGGTCAAAGATCGCGTCTTGCCACGTCGTATACTCGTCGCCGTCCGCGATGCGCCAGGCGATATGGTGGACCGTCCCCGCACCGGGCACGCCGTTCGGGAGGACGGCCTTTTTGACGTCGATGACGTTGCCGTAATCGGCCTCGCCCTCGAGTCGGACCCATTCCGAGTCTTCCCCCGTCTTCGTGAAGCCAAACAGCTCGGTCAATAACCGCACCGTCGCCTCCGGGTCTTTCGACAGGAGCGTCGCCCCGGCGAACCCGGTGATCGCTTGTTGTTTCGTGATACCTGACACGAGCCAGTCCGTCTGTTTCGTGCTCGCCCGCGCGACGAGCTCGACGACGAGTCCGTCCGGGTCTTCGAACAACAGTGACGGCTCGCCGAACCGTTCGGTCGCGACCGTCGCGACACCGTGGGCTTGCAGGCGACTCTCCCAAAACAAGAGGCTGCCAACTGGTACGAGATACGCGGTGACACCGACCTGCCCGCTGCCGACGCTGCCTTTCCCGATACCCGGGATCGGGAAGAACGTGATGACCGTCCCCGGCGTCCCGGTTTCATCCCCAAAGTAAAAGTGGTACGTACCCGGGTCGTCGAAGTTGACCGTCTGCTTGATGAAGCGGATACCGAGGACGTTGCCGTAAAAATCTAATGTGCGTTGCGGGTCTTTCACCATCGCCGAGATGTGATGGATACCTGCTGAGTGCGTCGTCATGACGTATCCCCCTTTTTCATTATCTTGATTTCAAGATAAATCATTTTCGATAAAAAGTGAAACTTTTTGCTCACAATGCCGTACGCTAAGAGTAGACACCTAAATAGGGAGGACTTACATATGACTTTACAAATTGATCGTGTATCGAAGCAGTTCGGGGAGTTCACGGCCGTCGACGACTTGAGCTTTCACGTCCCTAGTGGCGAGATGTACGGCCTGCTTGGGGCGAACGGTGCCGGCAAGACGACGACGTTCCGGATGATCTTAGACATTTTAAAGCCGACTGACGGCACGATTCGCTGGGACGGACGCAACGTCGACCACCGCATCGTCGGCTATTTGCCGGAAGAGCGCGGCCTGTATCCAAAGTCGCCCGTCCGCGACCAGCTCGTCTTTCTCGCCAGCCTGAAAGGCATGAAGTCAACTGAGGCGAAACGTGCCGTCAAGTCGTGGCTCGAACGACTCGAGATCCCGCAGTACGAATTGATGCGTGTCGAACAGCTGTCAAAAGGAAACCAGCAAAAGATTCAGTTGATCGCGGCGCTGCTCCACAACCCAGAACTGCTCATTTTAGACGAGCCGTTCAGCGGCCTCGATCCCGTCAACGTCGAGATCTTGAAGCGTGAAGTGCTCGCCCTGCGCGACGAAGGGACGACGATCGTCTTCTCGAGTCACCGGATGGAGCACGTCGAAGAGCTGTGCCAACATATCGGCATCTTGAAAGGCGGCCGCGCCGTCGTCAGCGGCGATGTCCCGACAATCAAGTCGCATTACGCCGAGCCCGTGCTCTTCATCGAGACCGATCGCGTCGACGTCCTCACGGCACTCCCGATCGTCAAAGCGGTCGAACCTCATCGCAACGGTCACCTCGTCCGGCTCGACTCGTTCGAAGGCAGCGACGCGGTGCTCGGCGCCCTCGTGCAAGCAGATGCTTCCGTCAAGACGTTCATGCGCCAACCCGTCTCGCTCAACGACATCTTCATCAAGGAGGTAGGCAGCCATGTTTCATAACTTCAAACCATTGTACGCGTTCACGCTACGCTCGAAACTGCGGTCGAAGGCGTTCCTCATCTCGACAATCTTGACGATTGTGTTCATCCTCGGCTTCACGAACATCGACCGCCTGCTCGCGAACTTCGAGGACACCGATCAAGGCCAGGCGCTCCTCGTCACGCAAAACGCCGAACTGACTGAAATCATGCAGTCGCTCGGTTACGAAGGGGTCGAATCGGCCGATATCACCGAAGCCGAGGCGCGCGTTGGGCTCGATAACGGGGACTACGAGATCGTCGCCTTCACCGACGGCGCTTCGGCCCGCGTCTTGTCCGACCGTCCTGAGCCCGATTTCACGACACTCCTGCAGACGGCGCTCCGCGAAGTCCGCAACGCCGAGCTGATCGAGACGTCGAACATCGATCCGACCGTCCTCGCCGCCTTGAACGAGCCGGTCCCAATCGAGGAGTCTTACCTCGGCCGTGGCGGCGAGAACTCAGAAGAGCTGTTCTCGTCATTCGCGTTCGTCTACATCATGCTCATGCTGCTTTACGTATCGATCATCACGTACGGTTCGATGATCTCGACCGAAGTGACGACCGAGAAGTCGTCGCGCGTCATGGAACTGATCATCTCGACGACGCATCCGGTGACGCACATGCTCGCCAAGATCTCAGCGATCGGTACGCTCGCCCTGTTACAGATCGGCATCTTCCTCGGGTTCGGTTACTTCAGTGCCCGCAGCAATGAGATGGCCCAATCGGTCATCGACAACGCCGGCAACGCCCGGGCCGTCATCTACTTATTGACGTTCTTCACGCTCGGCTATCTGCTCTATGCGGCCATGTTCGCCGTCCTCGGCTCGCTCGTCAGCCGTGTCGAAGAGTCGCAGCAGATGACGATGCCGGTCATCATGCTCCTCGTCGCCGGTTTCCTCGCCGCGATGTTCGGGTTGAATAATCCGGACGCGCAGATCGTCACGATTTTGTCGTTCGTCCCGTTCTTCACGCCAATGCTCATGTTCCTCCGCGTCATGCTCGTCGACGTACCGGTCTGGGAAGTCGCCTTGTCGATCGGCATCATGCTCGGCTCGATCGGTGTCATTCTCTGGGTCGGTTCGAAGTTCTATCGCGGCGGCGTCCTGTTCTACGGGAACAACGCGATTAAACAATGGCGTCAAATATTACAAAATCGCCAATAACGTTTACAGCATTTTCGTTTTCGTATACTCTAAAGAATGTGCAAAATGAGGAGGAAACGAACTATGCGATCACGATTACTCGCAGCCTTGATCTTTACATTCATGACGACGCTCACGACGTTCATCTGTTATACCGTCTTCTTAGAGGCCGACGCGTTGTGGCAAATCTTGCTCGCATACGCGGGCAGCACGTTCCTCGGAACGCTCGCGTTTTGGTATCCGGTCAGTCGACGTTCTGAGACGTCAAGGTTCGGCGGCGCGTGGATCGGGATTTTGATCACGCTGACGACACTCGTCGGATTCACGATCATCCGCTTCACCGTTCGCGGTGATGCCGCTTCCTTACTCGACTGGCAGACGATGCTCGCGAGCCTCGCCTATACGTTCGGTTACATCGGCTGGGTGCTCACGATTCTCAACATCGTGCTCGGCTTCCTGCTTGCCGGGACGAAACCGAAAGTGCGTTATGAAGCAAGACCAATGCGTTAAATCAAAAGCAGCCGTTCTGAGCAGAACGGCTGCTTTTTTGTGCTCACTGCAACTTATACGACTTATCGACGATGCCAAACTCCGTATATTGGAACGAGTTATCGACGAACTGTTCTGGGACGAGCTGATCGACGTAGCGGGCGAACGGGACGATGCGATGTGTCGCCTCATGCGTCCGTCCGAGGTCGAGCACGGCATCGACCAACGCTTCTAACGCGTGGTGCGACGTCGGTTCCTCGTCCTCTTCAAAGATGCGGCGCAGTTCCTCTTCGTGCATCAAGTCGAAGATGCGCATGCGCGTCTCGAGCTGATGCTGCATGTCTTCTGTCGACTTCCCGTGCATCGCTTCTTCATAGGCGAGCTTCATCTGTTCGAGTTCAGGGGCTTTGCCTTTCATGAGCACCTTCAAGGACTCCCCCGTCCAAATGTGCCGTGCCAAGTAGTTCGCGTCAATCTTCAGCGCCTCGGCGAGCGCCTCTATGTAAGGCATCGTCGGGTACACTTCACTGAGCTCGGTCCGGCGAATAAAGTACGGAGCGACACCGATCTGTTCGGCGAGTGCCTCGATCGAGATACCCGTCCGCTCACGCAAGATTCGGATCCGGTCCCCATAACCCCGGTACGGTGCATTTTTACCATCCATTGAATTCTACCCCCTCTTTTCCATTATAGTTCCCGAATCCACAAAAAAATACTCGGAAGCGCATGCTTCCGAGCAAGTGGTCGAATTAATTATTTTTTCGTCAACTCGACGACTTCAGATGAACCGGCTGTAACGTTGTCGCCTTCAGCAACAAGTTTGTTCACAGCGAAGCTGTCATGGTTCGTGATGATGATCGGTGTGATCGTCGACGGTGCGTTCGCTTTGATGAAGTCAAGGTCGAACGTGACGAGCGGGTCGCCTGCTTTGACGGCTTGGCCTTCCGTGACGTGCGTCTCGAAGCCTTCACCTTTAAGGTTGACCGTGTCGAGACCGATGTGGATCAAGTACTCCGCACCGTTGTCCGCGTTGATACCGATCGCGTGTTTCGTCGGGAAGACCGTCGCGATTGTCCCGTTGACCGGTGACACGACTTTTCCGTCTGTCGGTTCGATGGCGATGCCATCACCCATCATTTTTTGTGAGAACACTTGGTCAGGCACGTTCGTAATATCGATGACTTTCCCTGTAAGTGGTGACACCGCGTTCAGTTGCTCGTCTTTACCACCAAAAAGTTTTTTAAAGAATCCCATAGCTTAATCCCTCCAACATGTTCTGTTAATCAAAGTCTTAGCTTTTATACCCGAAAAGCTATTACTTCAATCCCTACCCTATTCACGGTATAGTTGTATCAAGGTAGTGCGAATTCGTTTACACATCGTAAGAATACGAGTGTGCAATCGCTTTTGCAAGCCCTTTTTACACTTTATAAAAATTTCACATGATGGAGGCGCTTACAATGACGACTTTCACAAAATTGTCATACGAACGGCCCGACGTGGACGCTTTAAACAGCCGATTGTCGGACTATTCAGTCGAATTGCAGCAAGCGAGCACGCTCGAAGAGGCGAACGAATTGATTCGCCAAATCAACCAGGAACGGAACGCGTTCGAGACGCAAAGTCAGCTCGTCGCGATCCGCCACTCGATCGATACACGCGATGCGTTCTACGAAGCCGAGCAGACGTTCTTTGACGACGCGTTGCCGGTCTACGAGAAAGAAGTCCAGGCGTACTATCGCGTCTTGACGGAGCACGACCTCCGCAGCCAGCTCGAAGCGGAATGGGGCAGCCAATTGTTCGAACTCGCGGAACGGGCACTCAAAACGTTCGACGAGTCGCTCATCCCGAAACTGCAAGAAGAGAACCGACTCGCGACGAGCTATCAAAAAGTGATGTCGGCCGCACAGATCGAGTTCGATGGCAAGACGCTCAACTTGTCACAGTTCGGCCCATACTTACAGTCACCCGACCGGTCGGTACGAAAAGCGGCGTCCGAGGCGCGTTATACATACCTCGCCGACAACGGTGACGAGCTCGACCGCATCTATGGCGAACTCGTCCGCGTCCGGACCGAGATCGCGCACACGCTCGACTTCCCGTCGTTCGTCGAACTCGGCTACGCCCGGATGCAACGCGTCGGCTATGATGAGTCGATGGTCGACAACTTCCGTAAACAAGTGCGCGACGTCATCGTCCCGCTCGCGACGACGTTAAAAGACAAGCAAGCGAAACGCATCGCCGTCGATACGCTCCGTTACTATGACGAATCGTTCGTCTTCCCGGACGGCAACGCGACACCGCAAGGCGACGAGTCGTTCATCATCGAGGGCGGCAACAAGATGTACCGTGAGCTCTCGGGCGAAACGGACGAGTTCTTCCAGTACATGCAAGAGCGCGGCGCCCTCGATCTTACGGCGAAGCCCGGCAAAGCCGGCGGCGGTTACTGCACGTACTTACCGTCTGAAGGTCTCCCGTTCATCTTCTCGAACTTCAACGGCACGGCCGGCGACATCGACGTGCTCACGCACGAGGTCGGTCACGCCTTCCAAGTATATGAGAGCCGTCATTTGACGACACCGGAATACGCGTTCCCGACGTACGAGGCGTGTGAGATCCACTCGATGTCGATGGAGTTCTTCTGCTGGCCGTGGATGGAGCTGTTCTTCGGCGACCAGGTCGACAAGTACAAGTTCAACCACTTGGCCGGAAGCGTCACGTTCCTCCCGTACGGCGTCCTCGTCGACGAGTTCCAGCACATCGTCTACCGGAAGCCCGACATGACGGCAGAAGAACGTCGTCAGGCGTGGCGTGACCTTGAGAAGGTGTACTTGCCGCACCGCGACTACGAGACGAACGACTACCTCGAGTCGGGCGCATGGTGGCATCAACAAGGCCACATCTTCCAGAGCCCGTTCTACTATATCGACTACACGCTCGCCCAAGTTTGTGCCTTCCAGTTCTGGGTGCGCATGCATGAGGACCGTGAGTCGGCGTGGAGCGATTACCTCACACTCTGTCAGGCCGGCGGCAGCCGCTCGTTCCTCGAGCTCGTCGAACTGGCCGGACTCAAGTCACCGTTCGAAGACGGTGTGTTAAAAGAAACGCTCGGACAGATTGAAGACTATCTATTGAAGCACCCGTTAGCGAACTGAAGATAGAAAAAGGGTGAGTCCGCATGGGCTCACCCTTTTTGTCCTCAAATCACATCTAACGGTTCTTTCCCGCTCGGCGGCGGGAACGCCTCGTCGAGCGCTTTGAAATCTTCTTCAGTCAGATTGAGGAGCAGCGCCGCCCCGTTCTCTTCGACGTGCGCTTTCTGCCCCGCTTTCGGGATGGCGATGACGTTGCCGCTCCGGACCGTCCACGCAAGCAGGATTTGAGCCACCGACGCATGATACGCCTCAGCGATCCGTTTCACCGTCTCGTCGTTGAAGATCTTCTCTTTCACGTCGCTGCCTTCGGCGAGCGGCGAATAGGCCATCACCGGGATGCGCTGCTCTTCTAGGAACGGCAACAAGTCGTGCTCGATGCCGCGGCTGCCGAGATGATACAGCACTTGATTGACCGCGCAATGCTTCCCGTTCGGCAAGGCGAGCAGTTCTTTCATGTCGTCGACGTCAAAGTTTGAGACGCCCCACGCCCGGATCTTCCCGTCTGCTTTCAACTGTTCGAGCCCGTCGACCGTCTCCTTGAGCGGGATGTCGCCGCGCCAATGCAACAAGTAAAGGTCGAGATAGTCGGTGCCGAGCCGTTCGAGCGTCGCGTCGCACGCCTGCACGAGCTTATCGCCCCCCGCGTTATGTGGATACACTTTCGAGACGAGGAAGACGTCCTCGCGACGGTCTTGGATCGCTTCCCCGACGAGTGTCTCCGACTTGCCTTCCCCGTACATCTCGGCCGTGTCGATGACGTGTAATCCGCAGTCGAGACCTGTCTGTAACGCCTCGATCTCCGCGTCATGTTTTGATGCGTCATCGCCCATGCGCCACGTGCCTTGACCGAGGGCACGCATCTCGCGCCCGTCCGGCAATTTGACCACGTGTTGTTTCAATGCCGCCAAAATCAGTGTGTGTGGAATTCGGTTCATGTTGTTTCCTCCTTGATCCATTGATCGTGCAACGGCCCTGTCGTCCCGAAGACGGGATCGGTCGCCGGTTTGTCGACGCGTTCGATTCGATGGACGTTGTCCGGGCGTTCTTCCGGCTTGCCCGTCAACGTGTCATAGTCGCGTCCTTCCGGATACGCCCCAACGATTTCGAAGTCATCGCTCGCCTCGAGTCGACGGTGTCCCGTCCCTGCCGGCAGGATCAACACGTCACCCGCATTCAACGAGACGAGATCGCCGGTCGCGCCGCCGAGTTGAACGGTCGCACGGCCTGACCTCACCCCGAGCACCTCGTGCGTGTTGCTGTGATAGTGGTGATAGTCGAACACGCCGTTCACCCAACTGTTGCCCCAACCGTTATGCTCGAACGTCGCCTGGATGCCGTCCGCCTCATCGAACACGCGTCGGTATAACAGCACCGGGTAATACGGGTTGTTCGGTATCGAGCCGTCATCTTTAAACCGATATGTGGACATGTCCATGTGATCGCCTCCTTGTCTCTGACACTGTACCCGACTTATAGAGGATATAATCGACACAAAAAAATGACCCGACCCTTTAATAAGGGCCGAGCCACTGAGTTAGCGTACTTCGCTCTCGAGCTGTTTCAACTTCGTCGAGTAGTACTCGATGATGTCACGGCGTCGGATGATGCCGATGAAATACTTGCCGTCATCGACGACAGGCACGAAGTTTTGGTCGGTGATCGCATCGACGAGCTCCTCGATTTGCGCCGTGATCGATACCGGTTTATAGCGTATGCGTTGTTTGATGTCTTTCAGGCGAGTCCGGAGCACTTTCTCGTAATCTTCTTCCCCGCGAAGTTGTTCGGCGAGTGCCCACAGTAAATCTCCTTCCGTCATCGTACCGGCGTAAAAGCCATTCTCGGATACGAGCGGCACCGAGGTGAAGCGATGATGCTTCATCTTCTCGAGCGCTTGCCGCACCGTCGACTCCGGGTCTAAATATTTGACGTCTTCTTTCGGATATAAAAAGAAAGCGATGTTCATATATAATCTCTCCTCAATCTGTTAATCCACCACGCTATTGTACCATGAATCATAGGGTTGACCGCAATAGTTGACCACACCCCACAATTATTTCACCCTCCTTTCATCAGTTGCTGTCACAGAAAAAAGTCCTTTACAAGAACAGGACCGGCGTGACACGTCATCAACAGAAAACTGGAAAGTAACTCCAATTATTTATACCCTGTACGCATCAATTCTACCCATCCGAGTCCATTAAAAAAGACGCCTTTCGATCAAGGCGTCTCGTCTAATCAGATAAAATGTAACATCGTTTGATTGAACTTCTCCATCTCATCGAGCACGGTACCGTGACCGCTCTCCTCGAAACGCTCGATGCGCGCGTTCGGGATGCCTTTTTCCATCTCTAGGGCAAACTCGAACGGACAGACTTTGTCGTGCACGCCATGAATGATCAGCGTCTCGACGCCGACTTTCGGCAAGTCTTCACGAAGGTCCTCGTCGCGGAGCGCTTTCGCCGAGGCGATCGTCCCGTGGCTCGAGGCGATGAGCGACAAGCTGTGGAACCAGTTTTGCGTCGGTTTCGAGTGTTCTTTCTCGAAGAAAATCTCGCCGAACCCTTCGAGCATCTTCGGCCGGTCTTTCATCGTATCTTCGATCAAGGCGTCGACTTCTTCCTTTGTCATCCCGTACGGATAGTCCGGCCGTTGCGTGAACACCGGTGCCGCCGCGCCGGCGAGGATGAGTTTTTTCAAACCACCGTCCGGATAATCGACCGCATAACGGATCGCGATCGCCCCACCCATCGAGAAGCCGACGAGTGTGAAATCTTTGACACCGAGGCCGTTGACGACCATGTTCACGTCAGACGCCATCGTCTCGTAGTCATAGCCCGTAGCCGGTGCGTCCGACTTCCCGTAACCGCGGTAATCGATGCCGACGTAGCGATAGCCCGCCTCCAAGAGCGCGTTCTTCTGATACTCGAACATGTTGTTGTTCGCCGGCCAGCCGTGCAAGAAGACGACCGCGTCGCCCGTTCCGACGTCCTCGACAAAAATAGACGTCCCGTCATGTGCTGTAATGTAATTCCCCATCATTCAAAACCCCCAATCGTATTGTTGAGCGTTGTGCGCCGTACGTTTGCCCACAACCCATCTGTTCCCGTTTGAGCGAACTGAAAACCTGTCAACCATCGCGCCAGAGCGATTCGGCCTTCAAGATATGCTCGACCGCTTGCGCGCCTTCTCGTAACACGGACGTCTTCCACGTCTCATCTTCCGGGTAGAACATGGCCATGAATTCTTTTTTGATGCCGTTGCGTGCCTCCGGGTCTTTCGTGCCTTCGAAATAGAGACGATTCTCTAAAATGATCGTCAAAAATTCACGGATCAGCGCTTTCGTCGACGTGCCGAACGTCCCGAATTCGAACAAGGCCGAGACGAGCTGCTTGTCCGGATACTGCGTGTCGCGGACGTAATAGAAATGGTTCGTCGAGTCGCCAAGCACGTCATCCGGATTGTACGTCTTGATGTTCTTCAACCCATACGTCTGTTTTAACTGCTCGGCGCTGCGTCCGTCCCGCTCGCTGACGAGCATCGTCACTTCGTTCGTCGGCCCGAGCGCGGTGTGCCAGTCCATATGGACGACCCGGTCGTAACGGTCGAGAAGATCGTGCTGGATCTCTTTCATGAAGACGGCGGACGGTTCGTCGGCGTCCCCGCCATAATAGACGCCTTTCGGGAATTGGTACTGGCCCATCCCTTTCGCCTCGTTCATCGCGTCGAACCCGTCGAGCTTGATGCCAGAGCCGAGGAACGAATAAATGTGTTCGCGCGCCTCGTGATAGTCGTCGATGACACCGTCCGGGACGAACAAGTGGCGCATCACCTCATACTCTTTATTGACGTTTCGCGGCAGCGATTCCCGGTCGACGACGTAGTTTCGATTCAAATCGACGTTATGTTCGTTGACGCGCCGGAAATGTTTCATCCCCCATGGGTTGACCGCATGGATGAAGCAGACACCTGTCACGTCATGGCGGACGTTGCCGAGCTGTGTCTCGATGAATTGCTGCGTCACGGCCGCACCGGCGTAGCCTTCGATCCCATGCTCGCCGATCGTCATGAGCAGCATCGCCTCACGTGACCCGGCCGGTTCGCCGATGATCACGTCGATTGTATCTTCCCCGATTGAATGCGACATCGTCCGCGCGCTCGGGTAGTATTGTTTGACGGTGTCGAGCAAATCGAGAAACCTCTCGCGCGACTCGTCGTAAGATGATGAAAAATAAGTACTCATATGATTCCCTCCATTCATGTCTTCTGTACCCCTTTCCCATTTCGAGGCAAGCTAAAAACGCCTCCCGAGGAAGGCGTTTCGATTAATGGGCTCCGGCTTTCGTGCTGCGGTCTTGGCGGCGGAACGCAAACAAGTAGACGAGCGGGGCGAGCAAGACGGCACCGAACAGCCAATACGCACCGGGGCTTGCGAACAACGGTTCGAACGCGCGGAAGAACAAGGCGACAACTGAAAACCCGACGACGAGCTCGGCTGTCCAAATGACGGCGCGCCGGACGGCAAGGGTGATCGTGTTCGTTTTTTGGAAGAGTGCTGCGATAAACGCGATCAAAAAGGCCGGGAAGCTACTGAACCAGAGCATCCGATTCAACGTCGATTCGGCAAAATAGGTGTTGCCGAGCGACACGGTGATCGCGTAATGGGCGATCAACACAAGCAAGACGACGATCCACCCGACAAGCACATCTCGTTCCCATTTTTTCATCCTTCTCCCTCCATTCTTTAGAAAAAGAGCTACACTTGTATTTACCCGTTTCTCGTGCTGTTCGGTCACATGATACAACAAAAAACGCATCCCATCAGGAACGCGTCTTCGTTCACTTATCGAACAGATGGCTCGCCCAGTCACGGGCCCGCTCGAGCTCTCCATCTTTGAGCGGTCCTTCTTTGTCGAGGACGAGGAATGATTCTTGAAGCACCGGCTCTGCTCCTTTTTCCGTAAGCGCCCGTTCGATCCGGGTCGCGGCGTGGCCGAACCATTTGACGATCTTCCCGACGAAAAAGCCTTGGTCTTCTTCGGCCATGCTCGTATCGAACGCTGCGGCCCGCACTCCGCGGAGCGCGTGATCTGACAGTCCGTCGAGAAACGTCTTCACGTCCTCGGTCTCGCGTCCGCCGTGTGTCGGTGATCCGACGACGAGTAAATCGAGGTTGGCGAGATCCCCGTAGCCGATATGACTGATGTGAACCGCCTCGACTTGATGAAGCTCGCCGAATCCGTCTTTGATGGCGTGGGCGACTTTTTCTGTGCATCCGTACATCGAGTCAAAAGTGATGAGGATTTTCATGACGTATCCCTCCATTAAGCGAAAACTTTCTTATGTCTACATGGGACTATTCCCTTAATGATGGACCGCTCATCATGTATCCATTCTTTTCTCTATAATCCGAAGAAGCGCTTCAATATTCTCGACTTCATGGTCATCCGCCTCGGTATCCCGATACGTCTTGATATATGCGTACAAGACATCTAAACCCTCTGTCATCGCAAACACGAGTGCTTTTAGAATCTCTATGTGCAAGTCTGCCCAACTCCATGTCTCCACTGACTTCAATACGTCTAACAATTCAAGAAGGACCGTATCATTGGATAACGCATTGATGGCAGAGCAGATTGAAGGATCGAGCTCGTTCGCAGTCTCCCAACTCATCTCGGTCAACTCTTCAAATTCATAGTCTGACATCCCGATCATCAATGCGATTCCTTGCTTCAAGCGTGTCTCCGGAGTTTGGACAATGAGCACATCACTCGTCCTAGCATCGACAAAGGATTGAAATCTCGAAAGCGACGTGTAATCAAGTTCGAGCATTGGAAACACCTCACTGAAACGCCACCTCATTTCTTTAATGGCTTGGTCAAACGACGGCGGACGTACCTCAAATGCACGTGCGATCCGCGGATAAAGTTGCGAATCGTTTGCCAGACCCATCAAGATGTTGACGAGTTCCTGCTTTTCCAGCTGTTGAAGCTGTTGTTTCAAATCAATCTTTGAGGGTGCCATGACTTCCTCACGCAACACAAAGTACGCGGCGACCTCATGTTTACATCGACCTTTCGAATATGGACAATCACAAGACGACTCGATAATATCGACGCCCGACAAAGTGATGACGACTTCGTACTCAGCCGTCCCTTCCGCAGTGAGATGATACGTCGAGTCTTGTTCCGATTCAATGAACACCCGGTCTTCGAGCCAATACTCGTAGCCACGCTCTAAAATTCGATTCGAAATCTGTTCCTCAAAATTATATAAGTTCATCGACGTTTCCTCAGCCTAGTGCCCAAAAATACCGCGATTCCCAAGCCGATGGCGGCATAGGCGATTACGTCTAGATGATTTCGGCTGTCAAACGGTGCTTCATGGACGAATTCGGCCCGCTTCCACTCAGTACCGTCCTCGACCGCGAGCACGTCTTCGACCGACTCCCCTTCCACTTGACGATATTCTGTTCCGATCGGATACATGTTCGAGGCGTCGCCGTAATAGTCGCCGGTCATATCGTCAGCCAACGCCTCGACCTCGCCGACGACCTCACCAAGATCCGCCTCGGCGACGACTTCGTCCGTCACTTCATACACCCGTCCGTCCAAGACGACGAACGCGTACGCCCATGACAAGGCATGGACCGACAGTGAGACGGACAGCAGCAACACCACCATCCAGACGAATCGTTTCATTCGATTGCCCAGACGAACGTCGCCGTATCGCTCAAATCGATATCGTCCGGCTGAAGCTCTGGCATCGACGCCTGTGAATGGAACACCTCTTCATGGAATACTAAATTCGTTGGCGAGTAAAGATGGAGCTCGCCCCACGTATAGTCAATCCGTTTCAATTCCCCAAGCCTCGCACCGGCCGCTTTCGTCAACAATTCAGCCCGATGCAACGCACTCTCCGCCGCGCTGGCGAGGAGTGCATCGCTAACCACATCTGAATCTTTAATTGTGAACTTGATGGACAGTTTCGGATCTGCCATTGAATTCGTGACGCTTTGAATGACGTCAGACAAGCGTTTCGTGTCGAGGTCAAACTCAAGTTTTGTTCGTTGCTCACACACATAGCCACGGAAACGAGATTTATAATTTCCGTCCTCGTCACGGTAACTTTCATAGTCTGTATCGATCGAGAAGTCGGTCGTCTTTAGAGCGGTCTTATCGAAGCCGGCCTGTCCAAGCACCTTTTGCAGACGCGCCACGGCCGTCGCCGCCTCGTTCATCGTCTCCTCGTAACGCACGGCCTTCGAGGTCAACTCCATTTTCACGACAATCAAGTCTGGCTTGGCCGATACTTTTCCCGTTCCTTTGACTGTGATGGTGCGTTCCATGTTTCATTCTCCCCTTTCTCTCTATCCCAAGTCGCTTAATTGTGCAATTGCCATTGCGTCATCGTCCGAAACGGAACGAAGCCGATGCTGTAATAAAACATCTGGTCTGAAGCGACAATCGCCTGTTCTGCCCCTAGTTTCCCGCTCCGTATGATCGCCTCATAGACGACCGACTTCCCAAAGCCTTTCCCCCGGTATGTCGGGTCCGTCACGACCGGTTCGACGTAACTATAGCGATCACCCGGGCGATACCAGACACCACAATGTGCCACATACTTCCCCTCAGGTGAGGCAATGGCAAGGATCAGTTCGGGTAGAATCGCAGGACTCGACAACATTTTTTTCCGTCCGGCGATGGTCGCGGCATCATCCGGCGCATTCCCGTCATGGTCAAAGCCACGCCACATCACTTGGTTGTATTGTCGCCAATCCCATTCATCCGCGAGAGATACGTAGGAGAACCCGTGCGGCAACGACTCCTTACTTATCCGGGAAACGTGAATTTTCGCGAACCGCTCGATTTGTCTCGTCGGTCGAAATCCTGTCTCTAAGGCGGCAAGTTGCAGACACTCATCCTCATCCGGTAACAATAGTCGCAAATCACCGTGACTATGCAACCGCTCGACCGCATAGGCAACGAGTTCAGGTTTCAATGCGTCGTACCCTTTCTCTACGACCAAAATCGCTTCCCCTAAATTGAGCTCATACGTCGCCAGGGCGACAAGGCGCCCATCATCTTCCCACATGCCAATCCGATGCACATGTTCTTGATCACGAAGCGCATGGTTCACCGCCCAGTCCCACGCCCCCCATAAAAGACGTGGTGCCTGCAGCTCCGTCGCATTGATTCTGATGAGAAAGTCTCTTACTTTTACAGCATCCTCCGACACATAAGGCTCATGTGAATACGGTCGAAATGAGATCACTGTGCCACCCCCTCTGTAAAGCTTTCACTGAACAGCATCCAGTCCCTGCCAATACGTGATGTTGCTACAATTCGCCAGCGACTTCGAAACCTCCTTCACGATGGCATCGCACTAACCGCCCACTTGACATCGGTCAGTTCGTACAAGAAATGAAAAGAGTGAGCAACCGAATAATCGTGTCCCCATTCCCGCTCCAACCATTCTCTTGTTATGTAGCAGTTTTTTTCAAAAGGAGACAAAAAACCGGACGTGATGCCACGTCCGGCAAATCTACAAGCATTTTGCGAAAATGTCACGATTTGACGACAAGGAGACACTCTGGTCGCTCAAACCCGGCATCACCTAAAAATCGCAACTCATCAATCGTCAACTCGTCGAGCGTGATCGAACGAACGCTCGGCTCCGTCTGTTCATCGACCCACACTTTCCAAATCTCGACTTTGTCCGCCGTCTTCAGGTGGTCGGTGATGTAGTCAACGAGTTGCTGGGCTCTCGTTTCGGTGTAGCGCCAACGCAATTCAGCGACGTGCGGTTTTTTCGAGTACGCCTCGACGTTTTCCTCTGCATAATAGAGGTCTCGTTTGATTTCGATTTCGTCGAGGTGCTCTTCAGAATCGACATGCATCAAAATCTTTTCGTCACGATCGAGTTCTTCATCATCCGTGAGCATTTCAGGCAACACGACACCTTTTTTGATGGCCTCGTTGATGGATAAGAATTCGATATATGGATTTTCGACTTCTTTTAGCGGTCTATCGCTCGTCATAAATTGAAATTCACTCATGTTATTTGCCTCCCACTCTTATATCATCATAGTCATTGTTTCATCGCGCGAATGGAAATGATGAGTCCAATCAAATAGCCGATTATCGAGCCGACAACAATCCCGTATGCAACTGTAAAATCGAATAATAGAGAGATGATCATCCCGGCAGCCGTTCCGAAAATAAGGCCAAGTCCGACTGCTGATTCGCGCCATTCGTTCATTTTCACCCTCCCCTTCCTTCAATTTACTTCATACGAATCAACCTGATCAAACGTTTCATTTCCTACATTCCATTTCCTTTTGCTGTTTTGCATACAAGAAAGGGACCCAGCATACACTGAATCCCTTCAAAAATCATTCTACTGTCGACGCCGCCTCGGCGAGCGCCGCTTCTTCTTTGTGATAGTTCTCGACGAACGCGTCCAGGAGCGCTCGCACTTCGTCTGTCGATTTTGTATCCATCAACTTCACACGGAGGTCGCTCGCCCCGCGGAAACCTTTCACGTAAATCTTGAAGAAACGGTGCAAGTTCGAGATCGAACGTGGCACGTCTTCTTGGAACTTGTCTTGAAGGTCGAGTTGGAGACGAAGCAGATCGAGGTGTTCTTCCATCGAATGCTCACGCGGCTCTTTCTCGAACGCGAATGGGTTTTTGAAAATCCCGCGGCCGATCATGACGCCGTCGACGCCATACTTCTCGACGAGCTCGAGACCCATTTGACGGTCGAGAATATCACCGTTGATCGTGATGAGCGTATCCGGTGCAATCTCGTCACGCAATTTCATGATATCCGGAATCATCTCCCAATGCGCGTCGACTTTACTCATCTCGGAGCGTGTCCGCAAGTGAATCGACAAGTTGGCGATATCTTGCTTCAAGATGTGCGTCAACCAGTCGCGCCACTCGTCAAGCTTCGAAAAGCCAAGACGCGTCTTGACGCTGACCGGGATGCCACCGGCTTTTGCCGCTTGGATGAGTTCGGCCGCGACGTCGGGACGCAAGATGAGGCCGCTCCCTTTTCCGCGCTTGGCGACGTTCGGGACCGGGCAACCCATGTTGATGTCGATGCCCTTATAACCCATCTCGGCCATACCGATGCTCATCTCGCGGAAGTAGTCCGGGTTGTCGCCCCAAATGTGGGCGACGATCGGCTGCTCGTCCTCGGTGAACGTCAAGCGTCCACGGAGGCTGCCTTTTCCTTCAGGGTGGCAGTAGCTGTCCGAGTTGGCGAACTCGGTGAAAAACACGTCCGGTCGGCCGGCATGGGCGACGACGTGACGGAAGACGACATCGGTCACATCTTCCATCGGGGCAAGTATAAAGAATGGACGCGGAAGGTCGCGCCAGAAGTTTTCGTTCATAAGAATCATTCCCTTTCGTAATCAGTCCAATAAAATCACTGTATACATTCTATTACGGACGGGGGAATGTATCAACTAACAATACTTTCGAATTTTTTAACATAATTAAGCGAGAATTCTCCCACCTCTAAGCGTCTGGGGCGAAGCCCAGCGTAGGTGGGAGATGAATCGCCCGTACATAAACCTCTTGGCCACCCCTGTGACAGATATGACGAACATAAGTTCGTGATTCCGTCAGATTTCCCTTCCCCCGCCGCGGGTATCTGATGAGGAAGGCGTTCATCACGATCATCGGCCGAGAGGAGGCGCAGACATGCTGAAGGGCTACAAATACCGGCTCCACCCGACCGCGGCACAGGCCGAGTTCCTGGTCCGAACGATCGGCTGCGCCCGCTTTATCTACAACAAGCTGCTCGAGGACCGCATCACCCTCCACGAGGAGGCGAAGGCGAGCGGCGGGCCGAAGCGGAAGCCACCGACACCCGCCTCGTACAAGCCCCTGTTCCCGTTCCTCGCCGAGGCGGACAGCCTCGCGCTCGCCAACGCGAAGCTTCACCTCGACGCGGCGTTCGCAAAGTTCTTCGCCGGGACGGCCGGCTTCCCGGTGTTCAAGTCGAAACGGAAATCACGCGCCTCCTACACGACGAACAACCAGCACGGCACGATCCGCATCGAGGGAAACCGGGTCCGGCTCCCGAAGGTCGGGTTCATCCGCTTCACACAGCACCGAATCTTCGACGGCGTCATCCGGTCGGCGACCGTGTCGATGACGAAGACGGGCAAGTTCTTCGTGTCGCTCCTCGTGGAGAAGGACGACGAGCCGTGGGTCCCGGCCGAGCACAAGATCGGGATCGACCTCGGCCTCGGGCACTTCGCCGTCATGACGAACGACGCGATGGTGACGGAGAAGATCGCGAACCCGCGCAACCTGCGCGAGGCCGAGGAACGGCTCAAACGGGCGCAGCGCGCGCTCTCCCGCAAGAAGCCCGGCAGCAGGAACCGCGAGAAGGCCCGGCTCGTCCTCGCGAAGAAACACGAGCAGGTCAAGAACCGACGGCACGACTTCCTCCACAAGCTGTCGCGACGCATCGTCGACGAGAACCAAGTCGTCGTGGTCGAGACGCTGAAGCCGAGGGAGATGATGCAGGACCGCCGCCTGGCAAAATCGATCGGGGACGCCGGGTGGGGCGAGTTCGTCCGCCAGCTCGCCTACAAATGCAGGTTCCACGGCCGCACACTGATCCAGGCCGACCCGTGGTTCGCCTCGACCCAGGTTTGTTCGGCCTGTGGCGAGAACGGCGGCAAGAAGGACCTGCACGTCCGCGAGTGGACATGCGCCGTATGCGGCACGCACCATGACCGCGACGTCAACGCGAGCCTCAACCTGTTGGGTCTCGCCGACTGAAACACTCCAGGGCAGGGACTGCCCGACGCGCTTGGTCCACAACCGTGGCTGGTCAAAGCACGGTCTTCCCAAGAAGCTCCCACTTCAAGTTGCGAAGCAAATAAGTGGTGAGTAGTTCACTGCTCCTCATTCTCAATAATTTTGAAGAAGTGCGTGAATCCGTCTTGCAACAAGTATTCGAGCACACGATTCATATGTTCCGGCTCGACAACATTTGTCTGTAGCAACGTTTGGAGCACCATCCCATCGATCGCCGCCATCGTCCATGCGGCGACCGCTCGCGTCGAAGGACCTCGCTTGACACCGTATGCTCGTACGAAGATCGCCTCCACCCGGTCGATCCAATCCTCGTACTTTTCTCGAAACTTGTTCTGTAACTCCTCGTTCCCGAGCATCGCTTCATGTGCCAAGTAAAACTGCAGTCGACTCTCCGCATCTTTTTTTAAGCGGTCTTGCATCCCGTCGAAAATCTCTTGAATGATGTCACGGGCCTCTTTTTTGTCTTCGGTCGATACGGTCGCGATTCGGCGAATCTCGCTCAAGCCCTCGTCCATCACATCATAAAGAATGGCCTCTTTGGAACTGTAATAGTGATAGATGGCGCCCGTGCTAAACCCCGCCTTCTTCGCGATGCCACGAAGCGTCGTGCCTTGGATCCCGTTCTCGATGATTGTCGCTCGCGCCGCCTCTAATATCTTTTGTTTCCCTTCGTTCATCATGTGCTCCGACGCTCCTCACGTAATAATGACTAATTATATCATAATGATTTGACGGTTCTATGACATGTACCTGTGACGTCCTGAACATCATTGACAACGCTTCCAAAAGTTTGTTACACTTTTCACATAAACATAACGAACGTTCGGTATGTTTATCGATCTCATATTTTTCATTGTTGTTTCGTCACCAATACTTTAGAAATGAAAGGGGCGTTATAGTATGTTCTTCTTTGAATCCATTCCTTGGTACAATGTCGTCATGTGGTTCGTCGTATTCGGCTTGTTGATCGGATTAAATGAAATCGTCCGGTCTAGCAAAAAAGCCAGCATTCTCATGTTCATGGCGGTCCCGGTCGTGTTGACCCCGATTTGGTTCTTCACCGCCGACCCTGAAATCACGTCATGGTTTCACTGGGTGAAAGTGTATTCCGCTCTCGCCGGAAGCTTGATTTACATGGTCATCCGCTTCACCGATTATCACAAAAAACATCCATGGTATTTGATACTCGTGCCGGGTATCTTGGCCCTCAATATCGCCGAGGCCGTCGTTCGAGAATTCCAAGTCGGCATTATGGGGTTTGAAGGCATGGTCGACGGGATGAATTACATCTCGGGTGGTTGGAACTACGTGAACGCCGTTGCCGGGATCCTGAACTTGCTACTCATCTGTGGTTGGGTCGGCATCTTCGCGACATCCGGCAAGAAAAAAGACATGCTCTGGCCAGATCAGACGAAGCTTTGGATTGTTGCTTACGGCATCTGGAATATCGCCTACGTCTATTCATGTGCACCAGGCAATGCATTCTATTCAGGCTTTGCCTTGAACATCGCCGCGACGGTTCCTGTCCTCCTTTGGGCGAAAGGGACGTGGATGCAAAACCGCGCCCAAACACTCACGTTTTGGATGATGTGGGTCATGACGTTCCCTTACTTCTTCGCCGTCGGCAGCACGTTCAACGTGAGCGTGTCGTATAATCCGGCAGCGAACTGGACGATCGCGCTGCTCAGTCTTGCATTAAACGTCGTCCTCGCCGTCTGGCAAGTGACGCGCATCGTCAAATACAAACTCAATCCGTTGAAAGACGAGTTGTGGAAAGATACGAACGAATACAAAGAAATCAACGCGTTGCGTGAAGATGCAGTTCCTGGACGAGAAACCGCGATCGGTAAAGCGTTGTAAGCGAAAATCAATCAATCGTAATCATCCCTCATGTTCATCCCGATCCAAACGTGCTCACCACTCTTGAATCGGTAGCACAGTGACTATCAAAAAAATCCTTAGACTAACCGTCTTAAAACGGCTAATCTAAGGATTTTTTTATATTTTCTCCATCCACGCCACCGTCTCCACATGCGCCGTATGCGGGAACATGTCGACCGGTGTCACTTCGACTAATTCGTAACCGCGGTCGGCGAGATAACGCATATCGCGCGCTTGCGTCGCGACGTTACACGATACGTAGACGATCCGTTTCGGTGCCATCTCGACCATCGTCTCGAGGAACGACTCGGCACAGCCTTTACGCGGTGGGTCGACGACGATGACGTCCGGATCGATGCCGTCTTGCTTCCACTTCGGAAGGACGTCTTCTGCCGCGCCACAGGCGTACGTCACGTTATCGATCTCGTTGACGAGCGCGTTCTGTTTCGCGTCCTCGATCGCTTCCGGTACGACTTCGACGCCGTAGACGTGCGCTGCTTTTCGGGCAAGGAACAGGCTGATCGTGCCGATACCGCAATAGGCGTCGACGACTTGTTCCGTGCCGGTCAACTGCGCATATTCAAGCGCCTTGCCGTACAGCTTCTCCGTCTGGACCGGGTTGACTTGGAAGAACGAATGCGGGGAAATCGTGAACGTCAGTCCGCCGATCTTGTCCTCAATCGTCTCGTGCCCGTATAAGAGTTTATTCGTCGCCCCTAAGATGACGTTCGTCTTGTCCGGGTTGACGTTTTGCATGATCGACGTCACGTCCGGCAGATGTTTCAAAATGTCGGCGACGATCTCGTTGACCCCTTTGATTTTTGTCGTCTTCGTGATGAGGACGATCATCAGTTCACCCGAGTGGTAGCCGTAACGGGCCATAACGTGGCGGATGACGCCGCGTCCTGTCTTCTCGTCATAGGCCGGCACACCGTGCGCCGCGAGCACGTCGCGGACGACTTGGACGGCCTCATCGTTCCGCTCGTCTTGGATGAGACATTCCTTCATCTCAACGATGTCGTGCGAGCGTGGGCGATAGAACCCGGCGACGAGACGATCTCCTTCTTGCTTGAACGGCACTTGCGCCTTGTTGCGGTAACGCCACGGTTCCGGCATCCCGATCGTCTCGTGGACCGGGACGTCAAACTGGCCGAGCCGCTGGAGCGCCTCGACGACGCGGTCCCGTTTTTGGCGAAGTTGTCCCTCATAGCTGAAGTGTTGGAGCTGACAGCCCCCACATTGATAAAAGATCGGGCACGGCGGTTCAACCCGGTCCGCGCTCGCTTGTTTCACTTCGATCAGCCGGGCGAAGCCGTACTGTTTGTTCGTCTTCGTCACGACGATCTCGACCGTCTCACCCGGGAGCGCGTTCGGCACGAACAACGTATAACCGTCGACGCGTGCCACGCCTGCCCCCTCGTGTGTGAGGTCATGGATGTGGACGTCGAGACGGTCGTTTTTAGTTACTGGTAGCATGAGTCTCTCCTTTCCCGATTCGAGAAGTACGTATTGGTTCATTACCCGTTCAGAGGCCAATGAAAAGCTCGGCGTGAGCGCCACGCCGAGCCGACTTATTCTGCTTTCTCATTCGACACGTTGAACAATTGCTTGATCATCTGTTCGCGTTCATATTGTGCGTTCAACTCTTCCATCTCGCGGATGCGCGCGTTCGGTGCGAGCACCGTCAAGTGGCGGAACAAGTTCCGCATCTCACCCGTGCATTCGCCGCCGTACTCGCCGTCGATGTTGAGACTCATCCGTTCCGTCGTCGTCTTCATCTTGACGTGTCCCGTCTTGACGTGTTCGACGAGCGGGCTCGACAAGTGCTCACCCCGGAGCAACAAGCGGACGACGTGGATGAACTCGAACAAGTTACATTTCCGTAAGATGAACAAGTCGAACAAGCCGTCATTGAGTGACGCGTGTGGCGAGATCTTCTCGAAGCCGCCGACCGAGTTCGAGTTCGACGTGAGGAAGATCATCACTTCCCCGCTGAACGTCCCTTCGTCATGCTCGAGCTCGATATACGTCGGTTTGATGAGCGGCAGCTTCTCCATCCCTTTGACGTAGTAGGCGAGCTGGCCGAGCGCCGTCTTCAACTTCGACGGCACTTCGTACGACAGCTCGGTCATGATGCCGCCGCCGGCGATATTGATGAAGTAGTGGATATCTCCCGCCTCGCCTTCGATCTCCCCGAGGTCGACCGGCATCTCGAAGCCGTCACAGATGACGTCGAGGGCGCCGACGACGCTCAAAGGGATCCGCATCGCCCGGGCGAAATCGTTCGTCGTTCCGACCGGGATGAGCCCGATCGTCGGACGTTCATCGAGCGGAGCGAGTCCCGAGATGACCTCGTTCAACGTCCCGTCCCCGCCGGCCGCGACGATCAAGTCGAACTCGGCCGCTGCGGCCCGCTCGGCTTCGAGTGTCGCGTCACCGATCGCTTTCGTCGCGTACGTCGACGTCTCATAACCCGCATCCTCGAGGCGGTTCAAGATATACGGGAGCTCCCGTTTGATCACTTCTTTTCCAGATGTCGGGTTATAGATGACCCGTGCGCGTTTTCGTTGCATATCGTTTCTCTCCCCTATGCTCATTTCGAGCGAAAAGCGAGACACAAGTGCCTCGCTGCTGCTTAACGTTTCGCGATCTCTTCGTGGAACAAGCCATCGAGGAGCGCCGGGTTCGCCATCCCTTTCGTCTGCTTCATGATTTGCCCGATGATGAAGCCTTTGGCACGGTCTTTCCCGTTTTTAAAGTCTTCGATCATCTGCGGATGCGCTTCGAATAAGTCGAGGATGTAGCCGCGCAGTAAGTTCTCGTCCGAAATTTGGGCGAGACCGTTCGCTTCGACGTACGCCTTCGGTTCGGCGCCTTCCTCGATCATGGCCGTGAACACGCGTTTCGCGATCTTCGAAGAAATTGTACCTTCTCCGATCAAACGAATCAACTCCGCGAGCGAGCTCGGCGTCAACTTCATCGTTTCGACCGTCTCGTTCGACTTGTTCAAGTGGCCGAGCACTTCGCCCATGAGCCAGTTCGCGGCAGCTTTCGGTTCGGCACCGGCCGCTGTCGTCGCTTCAAAGAAGTCCGAGAACTCGCGCGTCGACGTGAGCGCCTTGGCGTCATAAGCCGACAGGCCATAGTTGTTCATGTAACGTTCGCGACGTTCGACCGGAAGTTCCGGAAGCGTCTTGCGAATGCGTTCCTTCCATTCCTCGTCGATCTCGAGACGGACGAGGTCCGGCTCTGGGAAGTAGCGGTAATCGGCCGCCCCTTCCTTGACACGCATGAGGATCGTCTTCTTCGCCGCCTCATCGAAACGGAGCGTCTCTTGACGCATGACGCCGCCCATGATGAGGAGTTTACGATGACGCTCTTCCTCATAATCGAGCGCCTTCAAGACGTTCGAGAACGAGTTCAAGTTTTTGAGCTCCGTCTTCGTGCCGAACGGCTCTTGACCGAACGGACGGACCGAGATGTTACAGTCGCAACGGAGCGACCCTTCTTCCATCTTGACGTCCGAGACACCCGCGAACGAGAGCACTTCTTTCAAGCGTTCGAGGTAAGCGACCGCGTCTTTCGGTGACCGCATGTCGGCCTCACTGACGATCTCGATGAGTGGTGAGCCGGTCCGGTTGAAGTCGACGACCGAATGTTTCTCGCCCGTATGGTTCATCTTCCCAGCATCTTCCTCGAGATGGACCCGCTCGATGCGGAACCGTTTCATCTCGCCATCGACTTCGACGTCGACGTGGCCGTTAAAGCCGATCGGTTGGTCGAACTGCGAGATCTGGTACGCTTTCGGCGTATCCGGATAGAAATAGTTTTTGCGGTCGAACTTCGTATCGGTCGCGATTTCACAGTTGAGTGCCATCGCGGCCTTGATGGCGAGGTTGACCGCCTCTTCGTTCAATTTCGGCAAAACGCCCGGGTGTCCGAGACAGATCGGACACGTTTGCGTATTCGTTTCGGCACCGTACGTGCGCGAGCAGCCACACCAAATCTTCGACTTCGTGCTCAGCTCGGCGTGCACCTCGATCCCGATGATCGTTTCAAAGTTCATCGTACGTCCTCCTTAGAGCTGTGGCATTTTGAAACCGCCGTTTGCTTGTTCAAAAGCATGGGCCACGCGGTAGAGTGTTGGTTCGCTGAAGTGGTTCCCGATGATCTGCAGACCGACCGGGAGGCCGTCTGAGAGACCGGCCGGCACCGAGATGGCTGGTACGCCAGCCAAGTTGACCGGGATTGTCATAATGTCGTTGGCGTACATTGTGAGCGGATCTTCGAGTTGTTCGCCGAGCTTGAACGCCGTCGTCGGCGCCGTCGGTCCGATGATCGCGTCATAGTTCTCGAACACGCGCGCGAAGTCTTGCTTCATGAGTGTACGCACCTGTTGTGACTTCTTGTAGAACGCATCGTAATAACCTGAGCTTAACGCGTACGTCCCGAGCATGATGCGGCGTTTCACTTCTTCGCCGAACCCTTGCTCGCGTGAATACGTGAACACTTCTTCGAGCGCATCGGCCTCGGCGCGACGTCCGTAACGGATGCCGTCGAAACGGGCGAGGTTCGAAGACGCCTCAGATGAAGCGAGTAAGTAGTAAGTCGGGAGCGCGTATTTCACGGTCGGGAGCGATACCGTCTCAACGGTCGCACCGAGCGACTTGAGCGTCTCGACCGCTTGTTCGATCTGTTTGCGGACACCGTCTGATACGCCTTCTGCCATGAACTCTTGCGGCAGGGCGAACTTCATGCCTTTAATGTCGCCATGAAGTGATGTCGTATAGTCCGGAAGGTCGACTGTCGCCGATGTCGAGTCCATGTCGCAATGACCTGAGATGACGTTCAACAAATAGGCGTTGTCTTCGACCGAGCGCGTGAGCGGACCGATCTGGTCGAGTGACGAGGCGAAGGCGACGAGGCCGTAACGTGAGACGAGGCCGTACGTCGGTTTCATCCCGACGACGCCACAGTAGGCCGCCGGTTGGCGAATCGAGCCACCCGTATCCGAACCGAGGCTGAACAGTACTTGTCCGGCTGCAACCGTCGCGGCCGAACCGCCTGACGAGCCGCCTGGTACGCGCGTCGTGTCCCACGGGTTACGGACGACTTTGAACGCCGAGTTCTCGTTCGATGAACCCATCGCGAACTCGTCCATGTTCAACTTCCCGATCGTGACGGCACCGGCGTCGTGAAGACGCTCGACGACCGTCGCGTCATGGGCCGGGACGAAGTTCTCAAGGAACTTCGAGGCACACGTCGTGCGTGTCCCTTTCGTGACGATGTTGTCTTTGACGCCGATCGGCAACCCGAAGAGCGGGTTGTCCGCTGTCTTGGCGAGGTCGTCCATCCGTTTCGCTTGCTCGAACGCGTCCTCGTTCAACGTGAGAAAAGCACCGATTTTGTCATCGGTCGCCTCGATGCGGTCAAATGATTCTTTGACGAGGTCCGTTACCGTGACCTCACCTTCTTTTAATAAGGTATGTAGCTTGGCTACACCGTGATCGAATAGTGTCATGAAGGGCCTCCTTACTCAAAGACGGCTGGGACGCGGACTTGGCCGTTCTCCCAATCAGGCGCCATCCGTTCGACTTCCTCGCGAGGAAGTGACGGGCGGACCTCATCTTTGCGCATTACGTTTTTCAAATCTAGGGCATGGGTCGTCGGGATGACGCCCGTTGTATCGAGTTCATCGAGTTGCTCGGCGAACTCGAGGATTTTTGTCAATTGCTCCGTGAAGTGCGTCACTTCATCTTCCGTGATCGCAAGTCGGGCGAGTCCGGCAACGTGCCGAACTTCAGCTTCAGTGATTCGAGCCAAAGGTTCCACCTCCAACAGTTTTCAATACATCGTTCATTATCATACCACTTTTCCATAAGACAAAAAAGAAAATCCAATCCGGTCAAAGATGACCATTTTTTGAAAGTTAGGGAATCGCGCTAGAATATTGACTCGTTTCAAAAAACAGCTCTACGGTACACGGGCAATTCTCATTATGCTAAGAGAGTAGCAAACATTTTCTGAGGGGGATCACTATGTCAATCCGTAACAAATTGATCGTCGCCTTCACCGTCCTGTTAGTCTTATTACTCGGTGTGAGCGGCTATTCATTCTATGCGTTGAACGCCTCGAAGGCAGCCCAACAAGACATGAACGTCTCTTGGGTGCCCGGCATGGACCAAATTCATCAAATCGACAAGCAGTTGCTCGAGATTCGTCAGCACATGATGCGCCACGCTCTAGTCGAGGACGAGGTGACAAAGCAAAATGTCGAGCTCAGCATTGAGACGGGCGTCACGATTTTAAAACAACAGATGACCGGCTATGAGTCGACGATCATCAACAAGACCGACCGTGAACTGTTCGATCAGGCGACGGCACAATGGACGACGTTCCAGTCAAACATTGAGGAATTGATTCGCATCTCGAATGAAGAAGGACAAGCCGCAGCCGACTCCTACATCCGAGACACGGCCACGCCGAGCGTCGACGCGTTATCGAATACGCTCGGCCTCCTCGTCAACTTGAATCGTGATGGGATTCGTTCTGACACCGAGGCTGGTGAAGCGTTGTTTGCACAAGTCCAACTCACGCTCATCGTCATCATGATCGCCGCTATTCTGTTCACCGTACTCATGATGGTGTTCATCTTCCGCTCGATTTTCGAACCATTGAACGAGTTCAAAGTGAAAATGCGCGAACTCGCCACGAGCCAAGGCGATTTGACGACGTCGATCCCGGTGAAGCGACGTGATGAGTTCTCCGGGCTCGCGCGCGACTTCAACCAATTCATCGCCAACCTGCGCCAGCTCATTTTGCAAGTGAACGGCGTCTCACGCGGGGTGACCGAGCAATCCACTCGCATGTACGACGAATTGAAAGCGCTTAATACGTATATGACGACGACCGCCGCAACGACCGAGGACTTGACGGCCGGCATGCAACAGACCGCGGCGAGCGCCCAGGAAATGAACGCCTCCGCGTCGGATATGGAACGGACGCTCCATCAGATTGTAACGATGGCGGCCGAACGAAAAGTCGAGGCGGAGCAAGTCGACGCCCGGGCCATGGCACTCCGTACCCACGCCGTCGAAGCGAAAGCGTCAGCGATCGACGTCTTGTCCTCGACACGACACAATCTCGAACGGGCCATGCATGACGCCAAAGCCGTTCGCGAGATTGCGACGCTCACGAACGATATTTTAGACATCGCGGCGCAGACGAACCTGTTATCGCTCAACGCCTCGATCGAAGCGGCACGGGCCGGTGAGGCGGGACGCGGGTTCGCCGTCGTCGCCGACGAGATCCGTAAACTGGCCGAGACGAGCCGGACGACCGTCGAACGGATCCAAGCGATCTCGACGACCGTGCTCCATTCGGTCGATCATTTAAACGAGACGTCGAGCGAGATGCTCGGTTTCCTCGATACGAACGTATTGAAAGATTACGACCAGCTCGAAGACGCGGCCGAACGCTACAGCGAAGACGCCGGGCGCTTTGAGGCGACAGCCTCTGAATTCGCCGAAGCGGCCATCGAACTCGAACAATTGACGTCCGGTATGATCGGCGTCATTCAAGACGTCGCCGTGACGGTCAATAACGGGGCGCTCGGTACGCAAGACATCGCCGAGAAAGTGACGCTGTCGGTCGACCGGTTCAGTGAGTTGAACCGTGTCACCGAAGCGTCGCAACGGAAGATGGACGAGTTGAGCGAGTTGATCGGCCAGTTCAAAGTGTAAACAAAAGGACGCACTCCCTCGGGAATGCGTCCTTTTGTCATGCGGCCGACTGTTGCCGCTCTTTCCGTATCTCAAGTTCGAACCGCTTCGTCTCGGCGACGACAACACCCGACAAGAACAAGAGCCCAATCAAGTTCGGAATCGCCATCAGACCGTTGAAGACGTCGGAGACGGCCCAAATCAAGTTCAAGTTCGTCGTCATCGCACCGAGTCCGGCGACGACAATGTACACCATCCGGTACGGGACGATCGCCCGCTCCCCGAGCAGGTAATGGACCGATCGTTCCCCGTAATAACACCAGCCGATCACGGTCGAGAAGGCGAAGAAGACGAGCGAGATCGTGACGATGAGTTCACCGATCGGGCCGAGGAAGTAAGCAAACGACGCTTGCGTCAGCTCGATGCCTTGCAGCCCTTCCGTATACTGACCGCCCATGACGATCGTCAGCCCGGTGATCGAACAGACGATGAGCGTGTCGATCAACACTTGTGTCATCGAGATGAGCGCTTGCCGTCCCGGGAAATCTGTCTTCGCGGCCGCGGCCGCAATTGGTGCTGAGCCGAGACCAGCCTCGTTCGAGAATACGCCGCGCGCGACCCCGTAACGGATCGCGGCACCGAGCGCCCCGCCGCCGATTGCTTCGGCACTGAACGTACTCGAGAAGATCGTCGCGAGTGCGGACGGGATCAAGTCGAAGTTCATGACTAAAATGGCGAGCCCGGCCCCGACGTAAGCGAAAATCATGACCGGGACGAAAATCCCGACGACTTTCCCGATCGATTTGACGCCACCGAGGATGACGAACCCCGTCAGGACCATCATGATGATACCGGTCGCGACCATCGGGACACCGAACGACGTGTTCAGCGCTAAACTGATCGAGTTCGTCTGGACGCCATTGCCGATGCCGAACGCGGCGATCGAGGCGAACAAGGCGAACGTCATGCCGAGCCAACGTTTTTTAAGCCCGTGTTCTAAATAGTACATCGGGCCGCCGGCAACCTCGCCCCGTTCATCGACGGTACGATACTTGACGGCAAGGATCGCCTCGGCGTATTTTGTCGCCATGCCGATGAAGCCACTCAGCCACATCCAGACGATCGCACCCGGTCCTCCGAGGACGATCGCGGTCGCGACCCCGACCATGTTGCCGGTACCGACCGTCGCCGCGAGCGCCGTCATGAGCGCTTGGAAGTGGGAGATGTCCCCACGTTGCCGTTTTCGTTTTTCGGCTTCCGCCCCACTCTGCTTTTTCGGGATGAACGCTTCTTTCAAGCCGAACCCGAGCCGTGTCACTTGGATGAATCCGAGCCGGAACGTCAAGAAGATGCCCGTCCCGATCAATAATATGAGCAAGTGTGGTCCCCAGACGAGGTTCGATAGACTCGTCACCCAACTTTCAAACTGCTTCACGTGATGTTCCCCCTATGTATGTATTCGCTTGACTGCTGGTTTATATTTTTCAGAACATTCTCAACTTCGTCAAGTTGACGCGGGGTGAAATCATACCGATTCTGCGTAATGTTTTTGTAATATATCTGTTCAACGCTCGGTTTTATCCTGTTTCCAACTTTAGTATTTGAAATAAAAATGTAACGATTCAATTCAGCAAAAAACCGACTTCCTCTATCAGGAAATCGGCTGGGTCTTGCTTATTTGGCGAGCGCCGCGACGACTTCGTCGACGTGACCGTTCACTTTGACACTGCGCCACTCCTCTTCGATATAGCCGTCCTCGTTGATGAGGAACGTCGAGCGGACGATGCCGTAATACTCCTTGCCGTAATTCTTCTTCAGCTGCCAGACGCCGTATAGCTCTGACACTTCATGCGTGTCGTCGACGAGCAAGTCGAACGGCAAATCGTTCTTCTCGATAAAGTTTTGATGCTTCTTCTGGCTGTCGGCCGAGATGCCGATGACGACGGCCCCGCTCATCTTCGGTGCGGCGTCACGGAAATCGCACGCCTCGGTCGTACAGCCCGGCGTCGCGTCTCTCGGGTAAAAATAGAGGACGACTTTCTGGCCGCGATAGTCTTCGAGTGCGACCATGTCCCCGTTTTGGTTCGGTAGTGTAAATGTTGGTGCTAGCATCTGATTTCCTCCTTATCCGAACGACGGGTCGACGAGCTGTTCGTCATATCCGTCGATCGCTTGTTCTAGTTTTTGTTTGAGCGGGTCGAGCACTTCGAGATAGTCGACCGGGTCTTCCGTCGCGGCCGCATCGCGGAGCGCGGCCTCGTTATCGATATACCACGTCTGGTACGCTTTAAAGTAATCGGTCATGATCGCTTGGTTTTCCGGGACGGTGAGCGTCTCTGACATGAGCAGGAAAACGTTATTGTCCGCCTCGAGCGCGACATAGTCCGTCTGGGCGTTGACCCGGTCGTAAATCGGTCCGGCCTCATCTTCCGGCACGTCGGCGAGACGGGCGTTCGCTTCAGCGTTCACCCCGTACTCGCTCGCTTCAATCCCCGTCAACAACTCCCCGACCTCACCGATCACGTCAGCCGGGACCAAGGCTGGTGTGACGACGAGCGACCAATCGTCGCCTTCCTTGATCGCGACTTTGGCGAGCCGGTTCGGCAGTTCGTTCCCGTCACCATCCTCCATCTCATGGACGATATAGGCGACGTCCTCGTCCTCGTTCACCCAACTCTCGACGATGTCACCTGGCGTCAGGTCACGCGTCACGGCACCTGTCGCCGGGATGTCGGTCCGGGCAGCAGCGTAGTCGATGTCCGCGAGCGCCTCGGCGTCTCCGTCACGGAGCGCTTGTTGATACGATTCATACACTGTCTCGACCTCGTCCGGGAGCGGTCGTTTCGTCTCTTCGACCGGTGCTGCCTCTTCATTCCCGCAAGCGCCGAGCATGAGTGTGAGCGCCAGCGGCAACATCCATTTTCTCATCCAATCATTCCTTCCTCGATCAATCTCTTTTCACCATCCTACCACGACTGAATTTAGAGCGGAAACGACACGCTTTTCCGGAAAATTGTTTCACTAGGATTTCATGAAGAATTCCGATACAATACAGACGTAAGCGCTTAACTGCATAATCACTTTAAGGGGGAACGAGAATGATTCCATACAAACATGAACCATTCACAGACTTTACAAACAAAGAGAACGCTGCCTTGATTCAAGCGGCGATCGAGAAAGTGAACGGGGAGCTTGGTCAGGACTATCCGCTCGTGATCGGTGGGGAAAAAGTGACGACGGAAGGTAAGATCACGTCTTACAACCCGGCCAATAAAGACGAAGTCATCGGACACGTCTCGAAAGCGAACCAAGAACTCGCGGAACGTGCGATGCAAGAAGCGCTCAAAGCGTTCGACACGTGGCGTCACGTCGACCCGTCTGTCCGTGCCGACGTCTTGTTCAAAGCGGCGAACATCGTCCGTAAACGGAAGCACGAGTTCTCGGCCTACCTCGTCAAAGAAGCGGGCAAGCCTTGGAATGAAGCGGACGCGGACACGGCGGAAGCGATCGACTTCATGGAGTACTATGCGCGTCAAATGCTCGAACTCAAACCTGGTAAGAAAGTCGAGAGTCGCCCGGGCGAGTACAACCGCTATGACTACATCCCACTCGGGGTCGGGATCATTATCAGCCCATGGAACTTCCCGTTCGCGATCATGGCAGGGACGGCCGTCGCGGCCATCGTCGCCGGTAACACGATCCTCTTGAAGCCAGCTTCGACGACACCGATCATCGCGGCGAAATTCGTTGAGGTCATGGAAGAAGCGGGTCTCCCGAAAGGCGTCCTCAACTTCATCCCGGGACCGGGCGCTGAAGTCGGCGACTACCTCGTCGACCATCCGAAGACGCGCTTCATCAGCTTCACTGGTTCACGCGACGTGGGTCTCCGCATCAACGAGCGTGCCTCGAAGTTGAACGATGGCCAAATCTGGCTCAAACGCGTCATCGCCGAGATGGGCGGAAAAGACACGATCGTCGTCGACGAATCAGCAGACCTCGAACTCGCGGCCCAGTCGATCGTCAAATCGTCGTTCGGCTTCTCGGGACAAAAATGTTCAGCTTGTTCACGCGCCATCATCGTCGACAGCGTGTATGACACGGTGCTCGACCGCGTCGTCGAATTGACGAACGAACTGTCAGTCGGAAACACCGAGCAGAACGAACACTTCATGGGACCGGTCATCGATGCGGCCGCGTTCAAGAAGATCACGTCGTACTTCGACGTCGCGAAAGAAGAAGGACGCATCGTCACGGGCGGTAAAGCGGACGACTCGACCGGCTACTTCATCGAGCCGACGGTCGTCGCCGACGTGGCACCGAAAGCACGTCTCATGCAAGAAGAGATCTTCGGGCCGATCGTCGCCTTCACGAAAGCGAAAGACTTCAAAGAAGCGATCGACATCGCCAACAACACCGAGTACGGCTTGACGGGCGCGGTGCTGACGCGTGACCGCTCGAACCAAGAATACGCACGCCAAAACTTCCATGTCGGCAACTTGTACTTCAACCGTGGTTGCACAGGCGCCATCGTCGGCTATCAGCCGTTCGGCGGCTTCAACATGTCAGGGACCGATTCAAAAGCAGGCGGGCCGGATTACATCCAGCTCCACATGCAAGCGAAAACGACGTCAGAGACGTTTTAATCCAGGGAGGCACGACGGGACAGCCCGTCGTGCCTTTTTTCTGTGTCGGCCTCACCCTAACGCCACGTCTAAAATCATCATGACGGTAAATCCAAGCATCAAGGCGATCGATGCCAAGTCCTTATGGCCATTCTCTTGCGACCCCGGGATGACTTCTTCGACGACGACAAAAATCATGGCCCCGGCGGCAAAGCTCAATGCGAACGGCAGTAGCGGCTCCATGACAAACACCGCCCAAACGCCGAATAAGGCGGCGACCGGCTCGACGACGGCCGACAGCTGTCCGTAGAAAAAACTCTTTCGTCGTGACATCCCGTCCCGCCTTAACGGCAGCGCCACCGCCACGCCTTCTGGAAAGTTTTGAATCCCGATCCCGATCGCGAGGGCGATGGCACCCGTCAACGAGGCCGATGGAAAGTCAGCCGCGACCGCCCCGAACGCGACCCCGATCGCTAGCCCTTCCGGTATGTTGTGCAACGTGATCGCTAAGACGAGCAACGTGCTGCGCTTTCGTTTGAACGGGCCGATTCCTTCCGCCTCACTGAGCGGGGAAGTCGGGTGCAAGTGCGGAATCAGTTGATCGATGCCCCATAAAAAGAATCCGCCCAATAAAAAGCCGACTGTGGCCGGCAACCAGGCCGGCCAAGCGTCCTGTCCTGCCATCTCGATCGCCGGCGCGAGCAACGACCAAAAACTGGCGGCAATCATCACCCCGCCGGCAAATCCGAGCATCCCGTCCATCAGCCGTTGATTGATCGATTTCGTCGTGAACACGACAGCCGCCCCGAGCGCCGTCATGCCCCATGTGAACAACGTCCCGAGCAAGGCTTGCATGGCCGGACTCAGTTGAGCCACCCCGTCCCACATCGCCATCGCCTCCCCTTAAGCTTTGTATGCGCACCCTATTCTTTTCCCGTCGTCCCCGCGTCGCTAATCTCAATTTGCACAATCAAAAAAGAGGAGAGCGACGTCGCTCTCCTCCGTTATAGTCCTACTTAAAATGTGCGCATCAAGTTCGCCATCTCGATTGCCGCCGTCGCTGCTTCCCAGCCTTTGTTCCCGGCTTTCGTGCCGGCCCGCTCGATCGCTTGTTCGATCGTCTCGGTCGTCAAGACACCGAAGATGACCGGCACTTCCGACTGGTAGCTCGCTTGGGCGACACCTTTTGCCGCTTCGCTGCAGACGTAGTCGAAGTGCGGCGTCGCCCCACGGATGACTGCGCCGAGCGTGATGACGGCGTCATACTTCTTGCTCATCGCCATTTTTTTAGCGACGAGTGGGAGTTCGAACGCGCCCGGGACGAACGCGATCTCGACGTCGTCTTGCTCGATGCCGTGGCGCTTCAACGCATCCTTCGCCCCGTCGAGCAAGCGCATCGTGATCAAATCGTTGAACCGTCCGACGACGATCCCGATTTTCAAGCCTTTACCAACCAAGTTACCTTCAAATGTATGCAACATTATTCTTCTCCTCCAAAATGATTCATTTTTTGTTGTTTCGTCAAGCGATAGCGTTCATTCTCGGCGTGCTCCCCGACGATGATCGGGACGCGTTCGACGACGGTGATGCCGCACGCCTCCAAGGCATCGACTTTCTCTGGGTTGTTCGTCATGAGCCGCACGTTCGTGACGCCGAGGTCACGCAGCATGCCCGCGCTCACCCGGTAGTCACGCAAGTCGGTATGCAACCCGAGCGCGACGTTCGCCTCGACCGTGTCGAGCCCTTGCTCCTGCAGTTCATACGCCTTCAATTTATTCAGTAAGCCGATGCCGCGCCCTTCTTGGCGCATGTAGAGCACGACGCCGCCCTCTTCTTCAATTTTAGCGAGTGACGCATCAAGTTGCGGACCGCAGTCGCAGCGGTAAGAGCCGAACACGTCACCGGTCAGACATTCCGAATGGATGCGGACGAGCGGTGCATGTTCAAGTTCGCCTTTGATGAGCGCGACGTGCTCTTCGCGGTCAAGGACGTTTCGATAACCGATCAGGCGAAACGTCCCTTTTGCCGAGGGGAGATTGACGTCCGCCTCTCGTTCGACGAGGTCCGCCTCCATATAGCGGACGAGCTCCTCGATCGTGATGAATTTCAAATCGTGCCGTTCCGCGACGTGGACCAGGTCCGGTACTCGAGCCATCTCGCCGTCTTCACGGATGATTTCGCAAATGACGGCGACCGGCTCACTCCCTGACAGTCGAGCCAAATCGACCGACGCTTCGGTGTGGCCGCGCCGCACCGAGACGCCACCTTTTTTCGCGATGAGCGGGAAGATGTGTCCCGGCCGTTGAAAATCGGCCGGACGCGCGTTCGCATTGGCCAGCTCGCGGACCGTGTGGGCCCGTTCGCTCGCCGAGATGCCCGTCGTCGAGTCGACATGGTCGACACTGACGGTGAACGCCGTCCCGTGTGGATCGGTGCTGTTGTCGACCATCGGCGACAAGTCGAGCCGAACGGCGACTTCTTCCGCCAGGGCAGCACAGACGAGCCCTTTCCCTTCCGTGATGAGGAAGTTCATCGTCTCGGCCGTCATCTTATCGGCGAGGACGACGAAATCACCTTCATTCTCCCGGTCCTCGTCATCGACGACGATGATCGGACGCCCCATTTTCAAATCTTCGATTGCTTGTTCGATTGTGTGAAACATCACCATCCCGCCTTTCCATATCCCATCGACGCAAGTGATTCGAGCGTCATGTCTTTTTGATTCACTAGCTTTTCCATATATTTAGCCAACATATCGCATTCCAAATTGACCTTATCCCCAGCCTGCTTCATCCCGAGCACCGTCTCACTGTACGTGTGCGGGATGAGCGACAGCGTGAAGCCGCGTTCAGTGACCTCATACACCGTCAAGCTCGTCCCGTCGACCGAGATCGAACCTTTAGGGACGATGAAACGGAGCAACGACGGCTCGCAACTAATATCGATATAGACCGCGTTCGCGAGCGGACGTTTCTTGACGATGCGACCGACCCCGTCGACGTGTCCCGAGACGAAGTGACCGCCGAAGCGACCGTTCGCCGGCATCGCCCGCTCGAGGTTGACGTCCGTTCCAGGGCGGACCCCATCTAGACTGGACGCTTTGAGCGTCTCCGGCATGACGTCGACGGCAAAACTCGTTTGATCAAACGCCGTCACGGTCAGGCAAATCCCGTTCACCGAGATGCTGTCGCCGAGCTTCACGTCTTCTAACACGATCTTGCCCGCGAGCGTGAGCCGTAGCGACGGCCCGTTCCGCTTCACGGCTTTCACACTGCCGATTTCTTCAACGATTCCCGTGAACATCGGACTCCCCCTTTCTCATGACGAGCTTGATGTCGGTACCGACCGTCTCGACCGAGCCGATCGCGAAGCGCTCGATCGCATCTAACGGTCCGGCTTGGCTCGAGCGATAGATGCCTCGGTTCCCACCGAACACGCGCGGTGACTGATACATGACCCATTCGTCGACGTATCGTCCGTCAAAGAGTGACGTCACGAGCGTCGGTCCCGCCTCGATGAGCAAACGGCCGACGCCGCGACCATGCAAGTCACGAAGGACGTTGTCGAGTGTCGAATAGTCGGCAAGCTCGACACCGTTTTGAGCGAGCTCGGTCCGTTTCACTTCATCTCCAGACAGCGTATAGACGAGCACCGGCACGTCTTTCGCGCTCCGAACGAGCTGACTCGAGAGCGGTAAGCGGAGCTCGCGGTCGAGGACGACCCGAAGCGGCTGACGTGTCGGCGTGTCGAGCCGGACGGTCAAGGCCGGGTCGTCGGCGAGCACGGTCCCGATTCCAGTCAAGACGGCATCGACCGTCGCCCGTAGTTCGTGGACGTCACGTCTCGCTTCAATGCCGGTCACCCACTGGCTCTCACCCGTGTCGAGCGCGACTTTCCCGTCTAGGCTCGTCGCCGTCTTCAATACGACGTACGGCCGTTTCGTCTCAAGCGAACGTAGGAACGCCGGATTGAGCGCACGGGCCTCGTTTTCGAGCAGACCGACTTCGACGTCGATCCCCGCCGCCTTCAAACGGGCGACACCTTTCCCTGCGACGAGCGGGTTCGGGTCTTCCATCGCGATGACGGCGCGCTTGATGCCCGACTCGACGATCAAGTCGGCACATGGCGGCGTCTTCCCGTAGTGCGAGCACGGCTCGAGCGTGACATAAATCGTCGCACCGTATGCGGACGCACCGGCCATGCGAATGGCGTGTACTTCGGCGTGCGGTTCACCGGCCTTCAAATGGGCACCGAATCCGACGACGCGACCGTCTTTGACGACGACGGCCCCGACGAGCGGGTTCACACCGGTCTGTCCGGCAGCGGACTTGGCCAATTGGATTGCTTGTTGCATGTACTGTTGCATCGTTCTCCCTCCTTGTTTCGTACAGACAAAAAGACCCTAAGGATGTCCTTAGGGTCTCGGCGGGAGGTCTCAGTCGTCATTGGTCGAGCCAAATAAACGTTTTCTTTACAGAAAAACGTACGACGAAGCGCAGGTCACGAGGACCTGTCTTTTTTCCTTCTCCCATCCAGACTATACTGTCGGCTCTAGAATCGCACTAGATCCACCGTTCGCACACGTGCGCCCGGGTCACGGACTTAAGGCTTGCGCCCATCACCGCCGGTTGGGAATTGCACCCGACCCCGAAGGAATATTTGTTTGTACTCCTTTACTTTAGCGCAAAAAAGAATCGAAGGCAAAAATAAAAGCGCAAAAAAAGCGCCACTCCGATGAGCAGCGCTTCCAATCAAGCCAAGAATAAGACGACGAGCAAACCGACGATCCAGCAATAGAACGAGAAGTACTTGAGCTCACCCTTCGCCATGATGTGCTGGAACCATTTGAGCGAGATGGCCGTCAGCGCGTACGAGGCGATGAACGCCAAGACGAGCGGACCGAACAGATCGCGCGTCGTCGGATCGGTGAACAATACCGGCCCGTCCAAGATCATCGTCCCGAGACTGACCGGGATGAACAAGAAGAACGAGAATCGGAGCGCCGACTCTTGTTTAATGCCGAGCAACATCGCCATGACGATCGTGGCACCCGAGCGGCTGATCCCTGGGATAAGCGCGACCGCTTGGGCGAGACCGATCAAGATGGCGTCACGTAACGTGATACCGCCGTCACCTTTACTCCCGCGCATGTTGCGGATGAACCAAAGTGCGACCCCGGTCAAGATCAACGTATAGCCGACCGTCGCGACGCCGCTGAGCGTCTCACCGATCCAATCGCCGAATAACACGCCGAGCACGCCGGCCGGTAAGGTCGCGACGAGCAAGAGACCGATGAACTTGACGTCGATCATCGTATCCTCGCTGCGGTCTTTCTTAAATAAGAACGTCCACAGACTGACGACGAGCCGGACGACGTCTTGGCGATAAATCGTCAAGACGGCGAGGAGCGACGCAAAGTTGACGAAAATCTCGAACGACAGCCCCGGTAATTCGATATTGAATAACTCTTGGAAGATGACCAAATGACCGCTCGACGAGATCGGGATCGGTTCCGTGAACCCTTGGACGAGACCAAGCAGCAAGTAAAATAACCATATTGTCATATCATAATATCCTCTTTTCTCAAATTCGCTCAATGCGGATATTTTAGCAGAACCACGGTTTCATTGACCACCATTTAAAATTTTTTCGTATATTTTGAAAACTTTTATTGATTAGTCTGAAAATTAAATTTATTATAGAAGGGTACTCAACTGGACAACGGCGATGACCCCATTGTCCAGTTGGGTACATTTTCGTATGAAACTCATATAATTTACCAAAAATAAAACTTTTTGTTTACAAATGAATCCATATAATATTAAATTTGTAATATGCCTGTTACCTTTTTTTTTAATCTTTTATCCAACTTTATACCTATCGAGTCCCATTTTTAACATAAAAAACTTACAAAAGCGCTTATAAATCGTAAAAACTATCCGATAGTATGATTGTAGAAGCACTTTCGTCATCATTGTCGGTTCAGATATGAGTCCATGGAAGGAGGAACCATCATTGAGTCAAACGCTATCCACTAATACTCATCATTTATCAACCGAACAGCAACGCATGATTCACTGTATTCGTTTGCTCGGGGATTTATTAAAGGAACGTCCTCGTCGCTCTGTCTATCGTCGCTTCGCGATGGAGCAAAACTGGCCGTCTCCCGAATCGATCATTCGACAGTTCGGATCATGGGCCGAGGCACTCGCCATCGCCGGCTATGAATGGCATGGGGAAATCGCCGTTGATTTACCCGATAAAATGCCAAAATATACACGCGACGATATCGTCGAGACGCTTGCCCTCTATTCACGGGACATGGGTTCGATCATCACGCTGAAGAAGTATCAAGAATGGCGGAAACTACACCCGAAAGCACCGAGCCATTACCACATCGTCAAGACGTTCGGTTCGTGGCATGATGCCTGCGCCGAAGCCGGTCTTGAGGCGAGCGTGACTTACTCGAAGTCAGAGTTGTCGAACGCTCTTCGAGAAGCGATTCATGAGATGGGCTTCTCTCTTTCATTCGAGGCGTACCGAGAATGGGCAAAACGCAACAACAAGCCATCTACGAAAGCGATCTTGCATCGTTACGGGTCTTGGTCCGCTGCCATCCATGCGGTCGAGTCCGATATATTCAGCCAGAAATCATAATCATTCATTCAAAAAGGAGAACCGTTTAACGGTCCTCCTTTTTTCATTGAATTCGTTCGGTCGATGTGTCCCGGTAATGGGCGACACGGTCGCGCCCGTTAAACTTCGCCCCGACGTACATCGCCCGGTCGGCATGCCGCAACACCGTATCGAGCTCTTCGTATTCATGAATCGTCTCGATGCCGATGCTCGCCGTCACTTGGACCCGGATTCCTTCCGTCCCGAACGGGTGTGACCGGAGCGCTTGCCGAATCTTCTCACCGGTCACAATCCCCGCCGCCTCGTTCGTCCTCGGGAACACGAAGACGAACTCTTCGCCGCCGTAACGCGTGACGAGGTCACTGCTCCGGACGAGCCGGTTGAACAGGACCCCCGCTTCAATCAACACTTCGTCACCGAACGCATGGCCGTACGTATCGTTAATCGATTTAAAATGGTCGAGGTCAACCAAGAAGACCGACAACGGATACGACGCGACGTCGTTCAATCGCTCTTTCGTCCAACGTTTCAACGCCCGCTGGTTCGGCAACCCGGTCAACGGATCGGTCAGACTCTCGTGCTGGAGCCGATCCCGTTCATCGATCCGCTCGAGTGACCACGATAGCGTCTTGAGCAAGCGGTGAATCTCGACCGCGAGCGCCTCATCATAGGCCCCGTTCGCCGTCGTCGAAATCATACAACTGACCGCGTTCGTCGTGCTCGTCACCGGTTGAATGACGAGCGCGGAATGATGTAGTTCGCTTTGGTTCGCCTGAAGCTCCGGATGCCACTCGTGGAGCGAATCGTACAGAAAGTACGGCTCACTCGCGTCACGGTGCCGCTCGAGCGTATACGCATCAGCGACCGCTTCCGCTTTCCGCCCCCGTACATCATAAAACGTCTGGTCCCCGTCTCGATTGATTTGAAGCCAACCACGCTCGACCTCGACGACTTCCCGTAAGCCGTTCCAAAATTTTTCAATTAACAGCGCTTCGCTGTCGACGCGATAGAGCTGTTCTTTCAACCGCTCGACTTGATCGATCTTCGATTGCGTTTCTTCTGTCTGTGTCGCTTTCGACAACCCCATCTTCAAGATCGACAAGAGCAGGAACGTCGCCATCAACCCGACATACCCGAACAGTTGGAACGCCTCGAGCGCGACCATCGTGAACAACAGCTCGAGCGAGATAACGAGCCAATCGAACCGTAACAGCCGCCACATGATCGGCAGCGGGATCCGCTCCCCGATCAAGAACCGGGACATGACGAAGCTAAAGCCGAGGACGAGATAAAGCACTCCGAAGAAACCGATCAGTGCCGCTCCCTGCTCAAGCAGGTGGACGGTTGACCCAATCTCACCGCCGAGCGAAAAGTAGACGAGACCCGGGATGACGAGAATCATCGCCTCGATCAGCGTGTTGAGCGGATAAAAGTGTAAGAAACGCCGGCGGCCGACTTTCCTGTTGAACGCCCGTGCCTGGAACGTCAACAACAGCAATTGCCCCATTAAAAGTGCCGGGACGAGCCCGTACAAGAAGAACGTCATGAAGACGAACAGCTCGTGGAATGTGAAGTGCAGGTGCCGCCGCTTTAACGGGTTCATGACGAACAAGGCACCGAGCGTGTAGATGAACCAGAAGAACGTCCAATCGAACGTTTCCATATCGGTCCACGTGTAATAGACGATCCCGATGAAGACGAGCGACCACGAAAGCCAGCTCCTTATGAGATACTTCCGAAACCGCATCGTCTCCCCCCTTTTCTTGTAACATTCCTTAACAGTATGAAGGGTTTCGGGGAAACATTCCAGTCGTTGTTTGAAAGTTGTGACAATGAAAAAACCGTGGCGCACGCCACGGTCTGTCCGTTATTTCGCTTTCAAATAAGAAATGCCGATCGAGCCGGACCCGGTGTGGGCCCCGAGCAGCGGCGCGAGCGTGTCGACGCGGATCGGCACCTTGTCGCCGAGTTCCTGTTTCCACGACTCCGCAAGCTCCGGCACGTTCCCGTGGAAAATCGAGACGTCCGTGCATTCGCCTGACTCGATCGCCGCCCGGATGACCTCGAACAAGTGGGCTTGCGCCTTTTTATACGTCCGTACGGTCTGATACGGGACGATGAGCCCGTCCTCGAAGCGGAGCACCGGCTTCAGCTGCAGCATGTTGCCGATGAGCGCTTTTGATTTCGAGATGCGTCCACCTTTTTGCATTTGCGTCAAATTTTGAATCGTCAGTTCGATCCGGACGTCCTCGACGCGCTGTTTCATGTACGCCTCGACGTCATCAAGGGCGTCTCCGCGCTCGACGCGCTCGATCAGTTCTTCGAGCAACAGACCCATCGTATAAATACCCGACCGTGAATCGATGGCGAGCAGCTTGAACTCGGCGATCTCGGCCCCTTGGATCGACGCCGAGTACGTGCCGCTCAAGTCAGACGACAGGTGGACGGCGATGCCCATGTCATACTTCGGCTTCAACTCTTCATACAGCGTGGCGAAATCCCCGATTGCCGGTTGGCTCGTCGAGACGCGCTCGCCGGCATCGATCCAGTCGTACACCGTCTCGGCGTCGACTTCGATGCCGTCTTTATAAGGTTGATCGCCCTTGACGACGTAAAGCGGGACGATATGGATGTCTGGGTGGTGTTTGATCGAATCTGGCAAGACGACCGTGCTGTCCGTGATGTAGGCAATTTTCATGTGAGCCTCTCCTTTAAAATCGTGATTAGTACCTGGTAGTATGATTTTATCACAGGTGAAACGGTTTCACTAATTTTTCAAAAAATGTACCCGTCTTCGTCAAACGTTCAAACCTCTAAGGTCCACAATCCACCCGAAACGGGTAAAAGATAACATGGACAAAGGAGGCGTTTTTTTATGATTCGAATCGAGAACGTCAATAAGATTTATAAGACCGGTGACATCGAGACGGCCGCCTTGAAAGACGTCGACTTGACGATCAGCGATGGGGCGTTCGTCGTCATCCTCGGACCGAGCGGCAGCGGCAAGAGTACACTCTTGAACGTCATCAGCGGGCTCGATACGGTCACGTCCGGGAACATCACGTTCGATGACACCGTCTTGACCGACCTGTCCCCGGAACAGATGACGGCGTTTCGGCGCGACCATCTCGGCTTCATCTTCCAACAATACAATTTGCTCCAAAACTTGACCGTCTACGAAAATATCCAGATCGGGGCCGACCTGTCGACGCAACCGCTCGGTATCGACGAGCTGTTAGAGCAGGTCGGGCTGTCGCCTTCGCGCGACAAGTACCCGTACCAACTGTCCGGCGGTGAGCAGCAGCGCGTCTCGGTCGCCCGGAGTCTCGCCAAAAACCCGTCGATCATCTTTTGCGATGAACCGACCGGCTCGCTCGACGAGGACAACTCGAAGAAAGTGCTCGAGCTGCTCGAACGATTGAACACGACGTACGGCAAGACCGTCGTCGTCATCACCCACAACACCGGCATCAGCGCCATGGCCGACGACGTCATCAAGATGAACTCGGGACGCATCGTCGAACTGACGCACAACCCGGTCCGACAAGCCGCGCAAGACATCGCTTGGGGTTAGGAGGTTTCGACCATGCTGTATAAAAACGTTTTGAAGACGCTCGTCGGCAAATGGATGCAGCTCGTCGCCATCGCCATCATCATCGTCATGAGCTCGCTCACCTATACGATGATGTTCTACGGCATCAGCGGGATCGAGGTCCCGACCGAGGACTATTTGGCGTCGTCGAACCAAGAGGATTTCGCCGTCGAGATGCTCAACCGCGTCACCGAGGACGAAGCGAACGACCCCGAAATCGCCTCCCACGTCGCCTCGGGCACATATACGCTCGCCGACTTGAAACAGGTCGACCCGAAACGCTTCGACGACTTGATCGGCGCCCGGATCGACGCGGTCGAATCCGTCATGCCCGAGGCGACAATCGAACTTCGCGAATCCAAACTGATCACTTATCCATTCGCGGGCAGTGAACATCGGGGGCTCGTCTTAAAAGAAACAATGACGATCAATCAGTCTTACCTCGAAGCGGGCTCGCGTCCGACGACGGACGACGAGGTCGCGCTCAACGCCAAATACGCCGAGAAGAACGGGATCGAGGTCGGTGACACGATCGACCTCGGCACGCCGTTCACGGTGAGCGGTTTCGTCTTGTTCCCGGACTATACGCTCCCGCTGTTCGATGAGAACTTCTTCAATCTCGACGCCGGGACGCAGACGCTCCTGCTCATGACGGACGAGGCGTATGAAGCGGTCGTCGGCACGGAATCGTTCCGGCTCGCAGGCGTCACGGACGGCGCGATCAACACCGTCGAGCTCCCGTTCGTCGTCTCGGTCATGGAGACGGAGAATATTATGCGCAGCGGGGCCATCTATAGTGAGATCTCGTCGGGGAAAGCGATGGCGCTCGGACTTAGCCTATTCATCGTCTCGATCGCCGTCATCATCGTCGCCATTCTCATCTCGAACATGCTCGAGACCGAACGTGGTCAGATCGGGCTGTTGAAAGCGATCGGCTACAACCGGCGCCAGATTTCAGCCCCCTACTTGGTGCTCATCTTGGTGTTCGCGACGCTCATGCTCGTCATCGGGTACTTCCTCGGCCTCTACTTCGCCGACCCGCTCAAAAACCTGTATCTCGACTTCTATCTGTTGCCATCGATCACGATCGCTCAAAACCCGCTCGTCTTTTTGACCGCCGTCTTCGTCCCGCTCGTCTTCTTCGGCATCGTCGCCGGTGCCGTCATCTACAAGCTCATGGGCGAGAGCGCGCTCGCACTGTTATCACCGCGCGACAACATATCGCTCAATCGGCTCAGCCGGCTCGTCAGCCGAATGCTAAGCCAGGCCAGCGGGAAAACGAAGTTCAAATATTTATACGCCGTCAAAAGCACGGGCAGCTTCATCATCTTCTTCCTCGGTATCTTGTTCTCGACATTGTTGATCGTGTTCGCACTCATGATGAACGGGGCCGTCGACCGGATGACGGTCGGCGGATTGAACGACGTCGACTATGCGTATGAGGCGTACGCGAACACGGAATCGCCGCCAATGCTCGCCGACGGTCAGGAACCGTTCCTCGCCTATCCGTTCGCGTTCGTCGATGATCAACTCGTCACCCTTAAAGGCTTGAGCGACGACAACACGCTCTACCGGTTGCAAGACCGGGACGGGAACGAATTGACCCCTGCAACCGATGGCGTCATCGTCACCGAACCGCTCGCCTTAAAACAGAGTTTTGACGTCGGCGACACGATCGATGTCGAGCTCGACGGGGAGACGTTATCGTACCCGATCCTCGGCATCGCCGACGACTTCACGGGTGACGTCGTCTATTTACCAATTGAAATGCTCAGCAACGAGCTGACAGACGGCGCCTCGAGCGACTTGTTCAACGGCGTCTACGCCAGTGAACGGCCGGACGAGTCGGTGTATCCGACGATTCTGTCGCGCGACGGTTTGATCGAACAGTCCGAGTCGATCAACGAATATATGAATTTGATGATGAACGTCATGATCGGCGGCTCCGCCTTGATCGCCTTCAGCATCTTGTTCGTCTTGACCGCGCTCACGGTCGAGAAGAACTATTACGTCATCTCGCTCCTCAAAGTGATGGGGTATAATCGACGTGAGGTCCGCTCGATGATTCTTGACAGCTACTTCGTCTACGCACTCATCTCGGCACTCCTGAGCATCCCGATCGCCCTCGTCGTCCTCCGGATAATCATCGTCGTCTTCGCCGAGGACTACGGGCTCGTCTTGCCGCTCGAGTTTGAATGGATATACGTGCTCTATACGGTCGGGGCCGTCACGCTCTTGTTCTTCGTCAGCACGTTCATCAGCCGGCGCAAGATCGATCAAATCCCGCTCCAAGAAGTGTTGAAGACGTATCAAGAATAATTTTGCTCGAAATAGGGCATAATAAGAGAAGAGACTAGGCCTCTCGCTTGAGGGGCCTAACTATTTGCAGAAGAGGATGATTCTAATGAACCGTACACAAGTATTGCTCGCCATCCCAGGAAACTGGCCATCGGCCGAGGCCGTGAGCGAAAAAATCAGTTTACATAGCGAAGGCTATACGATGGCCGGTCTGTTGCTGTTAGAAGACGAGACCGGAAAAGCGTTCACCGTCGAAGTCGTCGAACGCGACCCGGCGCTCGCCGAGGCGATGATTCACGCCAGCACGAGCGGCTTCACACCGAAAATCGCCAAAGGACTCACGCGCCACACGCATATCGTCTATTTGATCGGCGACGTCAATGATGTGACAGACATCGCCGCGGCCCGTCGCGGGGCGAACGCCCTGTTGAACGCCGGCGGACTCGGTGTCATGGTCGAGACGGCAGGCGTCGCTTATTCGAAAGACGAATGGCAAGCGTCGAAAGAAGAAGACCTCGCCCTCGACTACTCGCTCCTCACCGCCATCACGGAAGAAGAGACGGCGTACGTATCGTGGGGCATGAAAGCGTTCGGCCATGCCGACGTCGCCGTACCAGAAACGCTCGAGATCGAAGACGCGATCCACGTCATCCATTCGTTCAACTTCCATTTGATCGCAGGCGGATCGATGTTCGGTGATGGCGACAGCTTCACGTTCGAGGACGGCAAGACGTTCACGGTCGAGATGGGCGAAGACGAGCGCACATCAATCGACAACTTGCTCCATAACCCGTTCGGCTTGATCTATCTCGTACCACAAATTGCAGAATAACATGTCAATCGATTAATTTGGACCCACATCCAGATTGATCGATTTTTTGATATCGCTCGTCCTTCCGGCACCCACGCTTTCCGCAGGCAATCCCGGAGCCGCATCGCGACTCGCGTCGCTGCTGGGTCTCCGTCGGATTGCTTTCCTGCAGGAGTCGGGGCGCCATCGGACGAGCAACAAAAAGGTACTGTTCGAAAACTAATCGAACAGCTAATAGCCGAACGGAAAATCATCCGTGTCGGAAACGGTCCATCCACTCGCTACCAGCCCCTAAAGTAAACAAGAGCTCACAGATCATTCGTCTGTGAGCTCTTGTTGTTTCGGCATGTCGAGCGGCAAAAAGTAATGGTCGCACCCTTCCTAACCTCACTAATTTTACCTAAATCATCACGACAATCAAAAAAATCCACAGACACACGTCTGTGGATTTACTTTCTCATCTCTTGGAGCCGTTCGAGCTGGTGGGTCAGCTCGCCGATCGGCACGAACCGGGCCCGGCGGAGCATCTCTTTGCCGTCGATAAAAAACAAGACGACCGGTACGGTGAAAATCGAGTAGGCGCCAGCGATATCCGGCACTTCATCCGAATCAACCGCGACCGCCTCGATGTCGGGAAAATCAACGAGCATCTCCTCGACTTGCGGCTTGAGCGAGTGACAGACGCTGCATCCCGGGTGCGAGACATAGACGAGCAACTGCTCCGCATCCGCGACCCGCTCTTTCAATGTCGTCAGTGCCTTCACTGCTTCCATGCTGTCTCCCCCTTTCAACTTAAGCGTCGAGCCAAAGCACACCGACCGTCTCAAAGCCGGCATGGACCGCAATCGACGGACAGAAACGTGTCTTCACGACCTCAACCTCCGGCAATTTCGCTTGGATGAGGGCGACGAGGTTGTCTTGCATCTCTGGCGCGAGCGCCGTCTGGACGAAGACGCGGTTGTTATAGATCCCGTTCGCCGCATGAAGACGTTCGAGTTCGGTGACCATCTCAGCGTACGCTTTTTTGATTGAACGCACTTTCTTGAACGGGATGACTTTCCCGGATTCGTCGAGCGTGATGATCGGTTTGATGTTCAAGATGTTCGCGAGGAACATCTCACCTGATGACACACGTCCGCCCCGGCGCATCGTCTCCATGTTCCCGATGATCATGAAGAAGTTTTTCTTGTCACGCCACGCTTCGAGAAGAGCAACGATCTCCTCGACCGACTTGCCTTCCTTCTCGGCAGCGAGACCGAGACGGACGAGCTCTTGCTGCGCCTCGAGCGCCGCGTGCGAGTCGACCGTATAAACTTTAAACCCAGCCGCCTCAGCCGCTGCGCTCGAGTTTTTGACGGTGCTGCTCAATCCGTTCGAACAGTGGACGGCGATGGCGCAATCGTACCCTTCTTCTTTTAAGCGTTCGTAACGCGAGATGAAGTCACCAAAAATCGGTTGCGACGTCTTCGCTTCTTTCTTTTGGTCAATCATGTAGCGGTGCAAGTCCTCAATCGAGAGGTCGACTTCACTGTAGCCGCTCCCATCGACGATCAATTGGATCGGGACGATCTCGACGCCGAGCTGGGCGGCCTCCTCTTTCGAGAAGTTGGCCATACTATCGGTGATCCATGCAATTTTTGTCATAACAAATAGTCCTCCAGTAGTCGTTCAATTTTTTCCTCTTTCATTATAACCCATTTTCCCCGCCACTTCCCCGAAGAAAAAAGCAGAACGATTGCGGAATCGCCCTGCTCCCGTTCATTTTGTCGAAATCAGCTTTGTATGGGCGAACTCATCGTGCGGCAGTTCGAGGTCTTTATTCGACTTCATCTGTTGAAGTGCACGAAGAAGTGGTAGACCGAGCGTCGCCGGATAGACGACGTCCTTGTAGAGCGTCCGTTTCATGACTTGTTCGAGCGTTAGCGGCCGGCCGTCTTGGCTCACGACTTTAATCCCGACGATTTTGTCGCCGATCGTCTGCCCGTCCCGGTTGAGCAAGAAGTAGGCTTCTCCTGCGATGGAGACGATTGTCGGTAAGTAATAATGCTTCACTTCTTTATCCGGCCAGATTTTTTTACGGATCGTCTTCTCGACGAGTTTCGCGGGTGCTTCTAATAGGATTTTATCGATTCGACTAGCTACAGCGCGTTTCCAGATTGGGACTGCCACGTTCATCATCCTTTCGTTTCGTTTCCTAGCCTTTAGATTCCTCTTTTGGCTTGGCTTGAAACGCTGAAAACGGACAACCCGACCGCGCGAACAAGTTCGGCGTCACAATCTTGTCATCATAGTGCCGATGAAAGACGTGGGTCGAGGCCGGTGACAGCGGCGGGATGAGCCAACTCCACTGCCCGGTCACGTCACGCCCGGCGTCCGTCTCATTTTTCTCGAACCGTTTAAACTGTTTCGCCGCTGTATGATGGTCGACGATCGTCACGCCGGCGCGCTCGAACGATTGCAAGACGGCGACGTTCAGCTCGACGAGGGCGCGGTCACGCCAGAGCGTCCGCTCTTTTGTCGTATCGAGACCGAGTGATACCCCGACGAGCGGGAGCAGGTTGTAGCGCTCGACGTCGGCGAGGTTGCGCGCCCCGATCTCTGTCTCCATGTACCACCCGTTGAACGGGACCGATGTGAAGCGGTGTCCACCGATCTCAAGCTCCATGTCAGCGATGGCCGGGACGGCGTGCCACTTGACGTCACGTCCCCCGAACAAATCGACGTCGTCATGACGAATGTCGACCTCGAGCACGGCGTCGGCCGGCAGTTCATACATGCGGATCTCGTTCCCGTCTGTAAGCAAGAGCGGTAACAGATCGAAAGCAGTACCGGCCCCGACCCACCCAAAACGCATCGCTTGTCTCGTCATCGACAGCGATAGCGGGTCACCGACGATGCCGTCTGTCGTCTCGTACGCCGCATAACGGATGAGTTGCGTGTTCAAAATCCGAAAATGGTTCGGGAGGACGGTCATCGTCGAGCGAATCTTTCCGCCGTTCGTCGCGTAGCGAAGATGGGCGACGATTGCTTCAAACACGTCATCAAACGTTTCCACGTCACGCGCGTCATGGACGGTGAGTGTCTGCCAAAACAAGCGGCCGATGCAGCGGTTCGAGTTGCGCCATGCGAGTTTTGCCCCGGACGCCAATTCGTCCGTCGTGAGCGTGTACGTCCCGGTCCGCTCGATTTCGGCTTCGATCTCCCGTAACCGTTCGGTATGCTCCCCTTCAAGTTGTGAGAAAAAGTGGCGGGCTGCCTGTAGTCGATCCATCGTTTCTGTCTCCTCTTCTAATCTGTCCCTTCCATCTTAGAGAAAACTGCGTCCCGTTTCTAGTTTTAGAGCGCACAAAAAGCGAGCCGGCAAATCCGGCTCGCTCAGGCCACACTAAACCAACTATTTGAAGGTTACCAATGACCCCAGCATTAGAACCGGTTTTGTTATATGCCTGCCATACAAATTTCGAACAATAGTTACTTGAAACAGAATTAAGACCTGTCGAAAAATAATAATACGAAACCTTACTGATATTGTTTACAGCCCAAGTGCCAGCTTTTACAGCTACTGTAGTATTTGCATGACGATAAATACGAACTTCTCCACCACTTTGATTTGAACGGTGTTGAGACAAAGTACGAGTTTTTCTAGGTGCTGTATCGAAAGGAAGAACTTCTATTATTCGAAACTAATACATCACCCGACTTCACAACAATGGTACTATTCGGGTATCTAACTGTGTCGCCTGAGTTAGGAACAGCGTATGTAAGACCGCCTGGATTTTTTACTCCGATATCAAATATATTTCGCGAATCGACAGCAGGCTTCATCAATAAATTCTTCAGAAACAAGGTTTTCATGATTATCGGCTGGATATGGATCATCACCTTCTGCTTTCGTACTTAAGGGGTTTAAAACTAAACCAAAAATCAATAGCAACGAAAAAACTCTATTTACCTAAAAAAGGAAGGTTGCCTTATATGACATCTAAAAAACCTTTGCCAAAGTTCCAAATATTTTTTGCTTTATTGACTTTAGGAGGCCTACTATTTCTTTTCAACGAGATACATCAGCGAGAAGTTATTTTAAACGAAACATTAGAAAACAACTTTTCGATAGAAAAAAATGCCTATGATGTTGAGTACGGAATTAATCAATTTGGATACTTATATCGTTTGAAATTCAAAGACGAGAAAAGAGTCGACTATGAATTCTTCGTCAAAAAAAATAAAGAAAAAGAATACGTTGTAACCTATTACGGTCATAATTCCAAAGGAGACTCGCCTTTAAAAGAAGATGAATTCACAACCTTGAACGAAGGATACTAATTTTCAATAGGAGGTCAAGAGATGCATTTTTGACTGCATCTCTTGACCTCCTATTTTCTTTTTTTACGTATGTTGGATAGGCTACAATCAGTTGGATATAAAAGTAGAGGTCGATTAGCCTGAAACAACTCATCCATACGAGGAGAACATCAGACATGCCAAAAAGAGCGCACCGCACCTATACAGATAAATTCAAAGCACAAGTCGTCTAGCTTTATTTCAACGGAAAGCCAAGGATTGATATCATCCGAGAGTATGACCTGTCACCGTCAGCCCTGGGCCGCTGGATCAATCAGAGCCGTGCGACCGTTTGCGTTGCTCGTCCGGCGGCGCCCCGACTCCTGCAGGAGAGCAATCCAACGGAGACCCAGCAGCGACATAAGTCGCGATGCGGCTCCGGGATTGCCTGCGGAAAGCGAGGGCGCCGGAAGGACGAGCGATTCTATTGATGTTGGTCAACAAGCTGAGCGAGCCGGCAAATCCGGCTCGCTGTGTCTCATTCTTCGACTAAATCTTTCGCTTGTTGAATCGTGAAGCCGCGCGGTTTGTCACTCTCAAGCGCGGTCAACCGTTTCTCGAGTTCGACGGTCTGTTCGTACGTCGCTTCATATTGATACAATCCGTTCGCGAGCTCGGTCAATCGCGTCACTTGAATCGGCAGTGACGGCTGCCCGTCGTCAAGCAAGATGACGAGATTGATATCACTGTCGACCGGTAACCGAATCGAACTATAAAAGGCGATCGCTTTAAAACCGCGCTTCATAATGACGATCGGCGATGTCCCGACCGCGACCGCTTGATTGCGCAGGCGTGTGATCGTGATGCCGGCGTGGATCAACCGGTTCGACGGTTGGATCGTCTCGACGTACTCTTCGATCGGGATGAGCGTTCCCGCTTCAAGCGCTTGTTCAAAATCGGATTCTCGCAACGGTCGGCTGAAAATGAAACCTTGAATGACGTGACAACCGAACTCACGGAGCCGAAGCAGGTCATCCATCATCTCGACACCCTCGACGACGACGTTCATCCCGAACTCTTCGGCGATGAGGAGCAGACTCCGGATGATGCCTTGGGCTTTTCGGCTTTGATTGACGTTATGGGCGAAGATGCGGTCGATCTTGATCGTCTGGGCACTGTACGCCTGCAAGTAAGCAAGCGACGAATAACCTTTCCCGAAGTCGTCAAACGCGATTGGGATACCGAGGTTGTTCAACCGCTCGAACGCCTGTGTGATCTGCTGGGCGTCGTCTAACAGTGACGTCTCCGAGATCTCGACTTCGAGATACGACGCCGGGACGTGGAAGCGGTCTAACATCTCTTCAAACACGCGTTCAAACCGTTCTTGATACAAGTATTTGGCCGAGACATTGATCGAGATCGGGACTCGATGTTTGAGCGACGTGATATAGCGGCACACCTCCTCGATCAACCAGTTCGTCAAGTCGAGATGGAGGTTGCTCTCCTCGGCGAGCGGAATAAATTCAGCCGGCGAGATCGAGCCCCACGTCGGGTGCGTCCAACGCATGAGCGCCTCGGCTCCGACGATTTGACCGGTCCAGGCGTTCACTTTCGGTTGATACATCAAATAAAACTCGTTGTTTTTCAGCGCACCTCGCATATCGCGCAACAGCTCGTAGCGTTTAAGTGACTCGATGTCCATTTGGGACGAATACAGTTCGAGTTTCGTCCCGAACTTTTTATCGGCCCGGTTCATGGCGACACACGCGTGCTTGATCAGTTCGCTCGCCTGTGCCCCGTCTTCAGGATAGCGGCTCACGCCGATCGAGATGCGCGCGAACAAGTCATACGCGTCAATACGGAACCGGTGCTTCGACAGCGTCCCAAACTCTTTCCCGAGCGCGAGCACTTCCGGGTCTTCCATCCGGCGTGGCAACACGATCAAGACGTTATCCGCATCGAGATGACCGAGCAAGGCGTCTTGTGGCAACAGACGAATCAATTGGTTCACCGTCGCGACACGCCACTCGTCACCGAGCTCGTAGCCGAACGTATTGTTGATTTCAGTGATGCGGTTGAACGAAAGCGAGAACAACGTGAACGGGTCGCGTTTGCGCGTGAGTTGATAGACCGATCCTGTGATCGACTCACGGTTTGGCATGTTCGTGATCGGGTCGAGCGAGGCGAGGCGCCAGATCTCTTGTTGCTGCTCTTTCAGTTGGGTGATGTCTTTGACGAGCGTCCGAAAACCGATGACGATTCCACCTTCAGAGAAAATCGGTTCCCGGTTCTCTTCGACCCACTTGACGTTCCCTTTGGCGAAGATTCTGTAGGAGAACGTCACCGGTTTTCCGCTGAGCGTCATTTCGCGTGCCTGTTTGATTTTCGGAAGGTCATCCGGCACGACGATACGCTGCCAATAGTCCGGGTGCGTATTGAATTGGTCTTCCGTATAGCCGAAGATGAGCGAGAAGCCCGGTGTCAAAAATTTGAACTGTTTCGTCTCGAAGTAACGTTCAAAAATGACCGAGTCGACGATTTCGCACAGTTGTTTCACTTTTAACCGTTCTTTCGTGAGCGCCGATTCGGCATCGACCAAGTTCGTGAGGTCAAACATCGCCCACGTCACCGATTTCCGATCTTTCGATATCCCGACGTGGACAATCAAGTCCAAATATTTTTGTTGCTTCGGATTGAACGCTTTGACTTGAGTCTCATAATCGTGCTGTTCGGGGTCATTGATAAGCGACTCGACGGCCGCCGCAAACGCTTCACGTTCATTCTCATGAATCATATTACGGAAATGCTCGCGCTCCATTCCCCCTAACTGACGTTTAGACAGCCCGAGCAGTTCACCCGTCTGCGGTGAATGATAAAATTCGCCAGACTCGAGGTCAAGTTCGATCAGGATGAGACCCGGGATGCGCTCGAACAGCGTCCGTCCCACTTTCATCCGATTGTATCGTTCGCGCAGTTCCGTCTGGGTCGTCAAGTCTTTGACGACGCCGTACAGGCCGGTGATGACCCGGCCGGTATAGAGCGGCGTATTCGTGACCGACAGATGAATGCGTCGCTTGTCCGCATTCAGCGCTTTCAGTTCATAATGGACCGTCTCCCCATGGAGCGCCCGCTGATGAAAGGCGTGAACACGTTCGCTTTCTAGTTTTGGAAGCCAGGAGGCAGGATCGACGAAACGTTCCTCTTCCCTGTTGAAGAGAAGCGACAACTTTTCGTTCGAGTCGATGAAGTTCAAATCTCGATCAAGGACGTACACCGCGTCCGGATATTGATCGAGCAATAACGGATCGATATTGATTTGCCCCTCATGCTCGGCCTGCTCAACATTTGATTCCAATACATGCTTCCAATTACGAAAGAAGCCCATGTGTACCACTCCTTCGTGTGACAAATGTCACGTTTCGATACGTGTTAACTTGATTATACAAGATTGATTAGTTGAAAACGCTTCTGCATTTTGCAAATAAGGGAAATGTACCGATTCACACACATATATTCAAAAAAATGTCATGCCTTAATGTGCTGTTAACCTACTCCTCTCCCACACGATGACGACGTAAAAAAGACCACGGATGTTGGCTCCGTGGTCTCGCGCATTATGGTTGTTTTACGACGACCGTCGCATACGATGGCACGTCGACATAGCCCGAGACGCGTTTGATCGTCTTCGTTCCTGCCTGACTGCCGTCGACAATCACGTTCCACTGTCCTGTCGGAAGTTTCACTTTGACCGTTTCTGCGTTGGCGTTATGTGTGATGAACAAGTCTTTCTTCTGGCCAGGCGCTTTGTCATCGATCAAATACGTGATGACGTTTGGCGCAGAACGATAGAACTTGACGTTCTTCTTGACGTCAGTCGCTTTCGTCATGCGAAGCCCTGGGTTTTGTTTACGCATCTCGATCAAGCCTTTCATGTACTGGACGTCCGCCTTACGGTCAGCGGCGCGTTTCCAATCCATTTGGTTGATGCGGTCTGGTGATTTGTACGAGTTGTGGTCGCCTTCTTTCGTCCGCATGAACTCTTGCCCGGCGTGGAGGAATGTCGTCCCCTGGCTCGTCAAGAGGATGCTTGACGCGAGACGATGCATCTTCGTCCGGTCCGCTTCCGCCGTCTCTTTATTCGTGAGTTCGAGCTTGTCCCAAAGCGTGTGGTTGTCGTGCGCTTCGACGTACGTGATTGCTTGCGTCGGCTCTTTCGTGAAGCCTTTGATTTCGGCATTGTAGTCGATCTCACCGACGATTCCCGTCTTGATGCGGTTCTCAAGACCGTCTTTGCCGTTGATGAAGCCGTTGTCCGTGTCGATAAAGACGCTGCCTTTCAAGCCGTCACGGATGTTGTCGTTAAAGTGAGCGACGCGGGGCATCTTGTAGGCGTTCTTTTGGTTCGCTTTCAGTGCCGGGTCGAGTGGTGTGTTGAGGTCCCAACCTTCGCCGAAGACGAGGATCGATTTATCGACTTTGTCGAGCGCTTGACGGACTTGGTTCATCGTCTCGACGTCGTGGATGCCCATGAGGTCGAAGCGGAACCCGTCCCAATGATATTCTTGCGCCCAGTAGACGACTGAATCGACGATGAGTTTTTGCATCATCTTGCGCTCAGACGCGGTGTCGTTGCCGACGCCCGTCCCGTTCGCGAAGTCGCCGCCTGCCGTGTAACGGTAGTAGTAGCCTGGTACGATCTTATGAAGGTTCGAAGCTTGCGCATCGAACATGTGGTTGTAGACGACGTCCATGACGGCACGCAAGTTGTGGTCGTGGAGACCTTGGATCATTTCTTTCATTTGCATGATTCGAACTTTTGCGTCATAAGGGTTCGTCGAGTATGAGCCTTCCGGCGCGTTATAGTTTTTCGGGTCATAGCCCCAGTTGTATGTCGCGTTCGGTTTCGTCTCGTCGACCGAGGCCGTGTTGTAGTCATACACCGGGATGAACTGGACGTGCGTCACGCCGAGGTCTTTGACGTGGTCAAGGCCTGTCTTCGTCGCCGTCTTCTTCCCGTTTTCAATCAAACGAGTACCCGGTTGAACGACACCGAGGTATTTGCCTTTATAGCGAATTCCTGAATCGTACGTGTTCGATGTGACGTCAAAGATCGAGAAGTCACGGACGTGTGTCTCGTAGATGATCGCGTCCGTTGCGTTTTGAAGCTTCGGTTTCATCGAGTTCCACCGTTTCGGTTTCGTCTCGTTCAAGTCGACGATGACCCCTTGGTCCCCGTTGACGCCGACCGCCGTCGCATACGGATCGACCGCACGGACGCTGCCTGACGCATGCTTGACGTTGTACGTGTAGCCGATGCCGTCGAGGTCGCCACGGACTTCAGCAGTCCACGTGCCGCGCTCGCCGCGTTTCATCGCAATCGTTTTCTTGATATCCTTGTCGTTCGCCGGACGGTCTTTCGGCATGTTCCACAGTTCGAGTGAAACGTCTTGAGCCGTCGGTGCCCACAAGACGAAATTTGTTTTCGACTTTTGATACGTGATGCCGAGCTTGCCGTTATACGCATACTTCGCATCGAATTCTGGTGACCGAAGTACGTCGCCCGCTTGCAGCACTTTGTCACCGAACGTCGGGTGCGACGCCGTGATGACTTGCGCCAAGTCGAGGTCAGCGCTGAAGTTTACCGTGACCGATTTGTCGCCAGTCTTCTCGACCGACTCGACTGCCGCGCCATCGACCTTCAATTCACTAAGGAACTGCTCATCGATCGCGCGGTTGAGCGTTAGTTCCGCCTGACGGAACGTGTTTGCCTCGAACGAGACGATTTTTGGTGAGCGGTCGATTTCTGGCTCTGAATAGTAAATCGTCGAATCACCTTCGACGAGCCAAATCTCTTTCGCCGTGCTGAGCGCGAAGCGGTCTTCGCCGTCCTTGTCGGACCATTCGCCTTTTTTCGTGATCAGACCGATGAGTTGTTTCGCATCCGGATTCGCAAACTTCACGTTCGCGACACCGCCGTAGGCGTCCGTCTCATCAAAGTTGATGCTTTGACCGTCGCCACCGTCCGGCCACGTCCAAACACCCCAGTCGGTGTATGTATTGTCATAGCGGAAGTAGTGGACTTTCATGTCGACTTCCGTCTTCGCCGTCTCCCCGTCCGGGTTCGACGTGTAGATTTTCGAGTCGCCCGACTTGATCCACACTTCGGCGACACCGTCCTTGATCATGTCTTTCGTGATCAGGCGGTCGTTTTCCGACCCTTTATCCTTGTCCCAATTGTCCGTTCGGACGATGAGACCGATCTGTTCAGGTGAGTCGACCGGGAATTCGTAGGCCGCCACCTTGCCGTAATCGTCCTCGCCGTTAAAGGCGAAGCCTTTGTTCGGGAAGTAATCTGGGCCATTCGCCCAAAGCCATAAGTTCCAATCCATTTGATTGTCTGGCGCCTCTTGATAGTGGACGACGACTAGTGTCGACTCTTTATCAAGGGCAGACGCTGACATCGGAAACATCGACAGAATCAGTGCAAACGTTAGCACAACTGCCCATACTGGTTTCCATTGTTTGTTGACCATGTGGGTCCCTCCTTGTAGCATGAATTTAGGAAAACGCTTACACAAAAATTGTAAACGTTTGCTTCCTTAATTTCAATTCTTTTCTAAATAAACGACTAACGTTTCCCATATCAAGCCACTTGTTGGTTCGAACTCATTTTCCCATCACAAAATGATTGCTTTTTTATCCTCCTCTGCCGAATATAGATATTAGAGGAGGGATTTTTAAAATGTCGATGACCAATTTAATCAATAATTTGATTGCCAACGCCAGCTTACTGCTGATCGGCCTTTATATGATCTCGCGCCTCACGAAGCTCGGGTTCACGAGCAAGCTCCCGTTAAGACGGCAAATCACGATTTCACTACTCCTCGCCGGCCTAACGATCGTGATTACGTTGCATGGTGTGCTCTGGAACGCCCAAGCCGACTTTCAGTACGGGTTTGTCCCCATCATCATTGCCGGTCTTTACTTTGGCCTCCAAGGCGTCCGGATCACGTACGTCTCGAGCATACTGCTGCTCCCGTTCATCATATCGGATACGTTGCTGTTAATCGTTTTTCTCGACTATACGGTCGCGGCCACAACCGCAGTCGTCTATATGAAACTCCGGGAGCGGATCAAACCGACACGGGACATCCGCATCGTCAACGCTATCACCCTCGGATTTATCATTTTATTCTCGCTCTTAAATTTTAGTAACTATGCCGCTCCAAGGATGTACGTCTATACGTTGGTCGCTTTCATCATAATTGGATATTCAACCGGGTTCGTCCTTCATATCGTCTATGGGGGCATCCGCAAAATGCAGCGCTCGGAACGGCAGATCACAAAATATCGAGAAGCCGCCTACACCGACGCCTTGACGGGTCTTGGCAACCGTCGTCGCTTCGAGGAGGAGATGAAGCGCGTCGACGAGGAAGTGTTCTCGAGTCCTTACGACATCACGCTGCTCTTACTCGATATCGATCATTTTAAATCGGTGAACGATACGTATGGCCATGATGCCGGCGACGCCATCTTGATCGAGCTTGGCAAACGGCTCACAGAGACGGCCCGTACCGATGACATGGTGTGTCGCCACGGTGGCGAAGAGTTCTCGGTGCTGTTGTCGGACTGCAACTTGTCGCAAGGGTTCGTCATCGCCAACCGCTACTTGCGTCAAATCGCGGAAAGTCCATTTTTGCTGCCGGACGGCAAACAGCTCGACATCACCGTCTCGATCGGTGTCACAAGTACGTCCGAACCAAAGATCGTCACGTCCGAACAACTCATCAAAAAGTCCGACCTCGGTCTGTACGTCGCCAAACGTAGCGGTCGCAACCGGGTCAGTAAATGGAATCAGCAACATGCAAATTAGACCCGACTCATGTGAGTCGGGTCTAATTGATTAGTTACCGTATTTTTTAAACAACTGATAGTTCTTGTTGCCGCCTGACAAGTTGTAGACGTCGGTGAAACCGAGGTTACGGAGCACGTTTTGCGCCGCGTTCCCAGTGACGCCGCCGTTGCAGTAGACGACCGTCGGCTTGTCTTTCGCGAGGTCTTTTGACGCCTCGCGAAGCTTGCCGAGCGGGATGTTGACCGCACAGTCGACGCACGCCTTCTCAAACTGCGCCGCTTTCCGTGTATCGATGACCTGGATGTCCTCGTTCGCGTCGATTCGCTGCTGTAGCTCAGCCGGCGTAATGAGACGGGCCGACTTGTTCATGCTGTTCGCCAGTGCCATCCCCGTGTACATGACCGGGTCTTTCGTCGTCGAAAACGGCGGTGCGTACGCGAGGTCGAGGTGGAACAAATCATCAACTTTCGCTTTGAACGTGATCGCCGTGACGAACACGTCGATACGCTTGTCGACGCCTTCGAAGCCGACGATTTGGACGCCGAGCAGTTGACGTGTCGCCCGGTCGCCGACCGCTTTGATCGTCATGTCTTTCCCGCCCATATAGGCCGGCTTGTCCGGTTTCGTGTTGTGGAGCACTTCGACGTCGTAGCCGAGGTCACGCGCTTCACGCTCCGAGAGACCCGTCTGCGCGACCGCGAGGCCGAACACTTTGAAGATGCCCGTCCCGAGGATGCCGCGGTGTTCGAGTTCCCCGCCCGTGAGGAGATCACCAAGTGAACGTCCCATCTTGTTCGCTGTCGAGCCGAGTGGGCGCCAAATCGGTTTACCCGTGACGAGCGAGACGCTTTCAGCGACGTCGCCGGCAGCATAGACGCTGTCCACGTTCGTCTCCATCCGTTCGTTGATGGCGATCGCACCCGTCTCACCGATCGTGACACCGATCGACTTGGCGAGTTCCGTGTTCGGACGGACACCGACCGATAGGATGACGAGGTCGGTCTCAATCGTCTTCCCGCTTTCCGTGACGACGCGTTCGACGTGACCGTCGCCGACGAGCTCTGTCACGGTCTCACCGAGCAACAGCTCGATGCCGTTCTTCTCGAGGTGGTCCTCGACGCGGCACGCCATGTCTTTGTCGAGCGGCGGCATCACTTGCGGGATGCGCTCGATGATCGTGACGTCGATGCCACGCAGTTTGAGCTGCTCGGCCATCTCAAGACCGATGAAGCCGGCCCCGATGACCGTCGCATGTTTCGGGTTCGTCGCGTCGACGAAGTTGCGTGTCGCTTCCGCGTTCTGGATGTTGCGGATCGGGAAGACGTTATCTGACTTCACGCCCGGAATCGGCGGGACGATGCTCGAGGCGCCGGTCGCGAGGACGAGGACGTCATAGCTGTCCGTGAACGTCTCACCCGTCTCCAGGTTTTCGACCGTGACCGTCTTCGCGTCTTTGTCGATTGCCGTCACGTTATGACGCGTCATGACGTCGATGTTGTAGCGCTTTTTGAAGAAAGCGGCGTCGCGTGGCGTCAAGTCATCGCGTGACTCGACTTCGCCTCCGACGTAATATGGGATCCCGCAACCTGAGTAGGAGATATCGTAATCGCGGTCGTAAATCGTAATTTGTGCGTCTTCGTTGTTACGACGTGCTTTCGCCGCGACTGATGTGCCGGCAGCGACTGAACCGATGATGACTAACTTCATAGAAAATCCACTCCTCAATATAGTAGTAAGCTGATATACAGGCCGAGCAACGTGATGGCAAGCGTTGGGATCGTCAAGACGATCCCGATTTTAAAGTATTGCCCCCAACCGATCTTAAGTCCTTTCGTCCGGAGCACATGAAGCCACAGCAGCGTCGCGAGCGACCCGATCGGTGTGATCTTCGGTCCGAGGTCGGAACCGATGACGTTCGCATAGATGAGCGCTTCGCGAATCTGACCCGACGTATTCGTCAAATCGATGGCGAGCGCGTCGATCATGACGGTCGGCATGTTGTTCATGACCGACGATAAGATCGCGGCCAAGAAGCCCATCCCGAACGTAGCCGTGAACACATCGACAGAGAACCAATCGATGAAGTTGGCGAGCACTTGTGTCAGCCCCGCGTTTTGTAGACCGTAGACGACGATGTACATCCCGAGCGAGAAGAAGACGATCGCCCACGGCGCGCCTTTGACGACTTGCTCCGTCTTCACAGCAGGCGAACGGTTCGCCATGATCAGGAAGAACAGGGCGATGACACCGGCGACGAGCGAGACCGGGATGCCGATGATGTCGCTCGTGAAGTAGCCGATGACGAGCAACGCGAGGACGACCCACGACAAGCGGAACATCTTATGGTCTTTAATGACCGTGCTCGGCTCGACGAGTTTTGACAAGTCGTACTGCTTCGGGATGTCTTTCTTAAAGTACAAGTACAAGACGAGCAGACTGCCGGCGACGGCAAACACGTTGACGAACACCATCCGCGCTGCATACTCAGCAAAACCGATGCCGAAGAAGTCGGCCGAGACGATGTTGACGAGGTTCGAGACGACGAACGGCAAACTTGCCGTATCGGCGATGAAGCCCGAGGCGATGACGTACGCCAAGACGACGGCGTCCGGTAATTTAAGCGCCCGTACCATCGCGAGTACGATCGGCGTCAAGATGAGCGCCGCCCCGTCGTTCGCGAATAATGCGGCGACAAGCGCACCGAGTAGCGTGATGTAGACGAACAGTTTGACACCGCCGCCTCCGGCGATCCGAGCCATATGTAAAGCGGCCCACTCAAAGAATCCGATCTCATCCAAAATGAGCGAGATGAGAATGATGGCGATAAACGTAAACGTCGCGTTCCAAATGATGTCCCACACCGTTCCGACGTCATCAAAATTGACGACCCCGGTGATGAGGGCAATGGCCGCCATCCCCATCGCCGAGTAACCGATGCCGAGGCCTTTCGGTTGCTTGATGATGAGGAAGAGCGTCACTAAGAAAATGATACTAGCAATCCATTGCACAATGAGTTCCTCCAATAATCTCTATTTTTGTTAGCACGTTTGTTGAAGACCGCGTAAGAACAGGCTTGCGCTGTCTTCTGTCATTTCGACGTCGAGCGTGACGTTCTCGGCCATCGCTTCTGCGTCTTTCGAGACAGCGAACGTGAGGCCGTCATAGTCTTTCACGTCGTCCGTCGCTTCCGGGGCGGCGATGTGGAGACCGAGCGTCGGTCCGCAGCACCCTGCTTCCGTACAAATCCGGACTGATTTCACTTCTTCATCCTCGAGTGCTGTTTTCATAAAATCGATTGCTTCATTCGTGATGTTCATTTGACTTCCTCCTTCAATAGTTGAGATAACGCCGGATAGCCGACCGGCAAGTGTTGTTGCCAAGACAATAGCGTCGGGCGCGGATACGCGTTCACCCGTTCGAGCCAGATCGCCTCACTCGCGACTTTCGCCGTGAGCAGTTTGCTTTCGACGTCGAGCGGTGTGAACGATTGGTTGACGACCCAGGCGAACGGACTGATACCGGCCCGTTCCAAATCGGTGACGAGCCGCTCGGCTTCATACACCGGTGTCGCTTCAGGGAGCGTCGTGATGACGACGTGCGTCTGTTTCGGGTCACGAAGCTTCGGCAACAGTTCGCGGACCGCTTCCGGGACGACACCGGTCGAGCGTTCGAGCTCACGGTGATAGCTCTCGGTCGCGTCGAGCAAGAGCAGTGTATGTCCGGTCGGTGCCGTGTCGATGACGACGAACCGATCTTTCGCTTTGGCGACTTGACCGGCGAAAGCGCGGAAAACCGCGATCTCTTCCGTACACGGCGAACGCAAATCTTCTTCAAGCATCGCGCGCTGTTCATCGGTCATGTCCCCCGCTTCGTGGAACACGTCGGCCCGATAATTCTCGATCTCGACTTTCGGGTCGATCGCGTCGACCGTGAACGTGGCGGGCACGTCTTCACCGATTGTGAAAGCGACGTGTGCCGCCGGGTCGGTCGTCGTCAAATGGACGGCGTGACCTCGTTCGCTCAAAGCGACGGCGAGGAGTGAGGCGAGCGTCGTCTTGCCGACCCCACCTTTGCCCATCGTCATGATGACGCTCGGACCGTCCGCTTCGATTTCATCGACGAGTGTATCGATCGAACCGTAACGGCTCGCATCATACGTCATATCCGGCACGGCGACCGTCTCCCCGTTCACCCAACGGCGTAGCGCCGGGACGCCGACCAAGTTCTCGTAGGCGTATGGGAGCGTGAACGTCTCGAGCGTGTCGACGCCTTGTGGCAAGTTGGCGAGCGCGTCTTGTTGGCGCTCGATGAACCGTCTCGTATAACGGTCTGTGCCTTCCGCCGGATCGACGACACCGTTGATGACGAGCTGCATCCTCTCGATCCCGATGGCGTGGAGCTCCATAGCGGCACGACTCGCCTCGACGAGCGTCGACGTCTCAGGACGGGCGACGAGCAACAGTGTCGTCTCGTCTCCGTTCGAGAGCGTCTCGACCGCCCGTTTGTATTGATGTTGCTTGTCTGACAAACCAGCGAGCGGACCGAGGCACGAGACGCCGGTCGTGTTCGTCTCTAAAAATTCGTCCCATGCGCTCGGGAGCGTGAGCAACCGGAGCGTATGCCCGGTCGGTGCCGTGTCGAAGATGACATGGTCGTATGTGTCACGGGCCGTCTCTGACGTCAACAGCTCGGTGAACTGATCGAACGCCGCGATCTCGACCGTACAGGCACCGGACAGTTGCTCTTCCATCGACTGGATGGCGACGTCCGGGAGCACGCCGCGATACGGGCCGACCATACGTTCCATATACGCTTTTGCCGCTTCTTCCGGGTCGAAGTTCGCAATCAATAGCTCCGTCCCCGGGACTGCTCGCGGTGTCTCGTCAAGTTCCATCTCGAACACGTCCTGCAAATTACTTGCCGGGTCGGTCGAGACGAGCAAGACGCGCTTGCCGCGGTCAGCGAGCGTCAAGGCGAGGCTCGAGGCGGTCGACGTCTTTCCGACGCCGCCTTTCCCGGTCAAAAACATGTAACGGGTCGGCTCAATCGTATTAAAATCAAAGCGATTCATCATGACGCGCCTCCTTATTTTTTAAGCGTGATGCGGACTTTCGGTTTCTCACCGTCTTGTTTCGCGAACGCCGCGACCGGGAGACCGGTCAGTTCAGCGATCTCTTCATTCGTCATGTAGGCGCCGCGTTTGACGATCTCACCATCGATGACGGTGAGCGGGAGCGTGTCGAGCCCTTTCGTGATCTCGGCTTGCACGTTTGCGTTTTCAACGAAACGGTTCGGCTCCGAGGCGAGGTTATAACGCTCGACGTCAAACCCGCGTTGCTTCAATACGTAATGGATTGTCGCGATCCGCGTCAGTTCCGGATCGATCGACGGCCCGCATAGTCCGGTCGGACAGCACATGGCCGGTTCGAATACTTCAAGTTTCATCGTTTATTCCTCCTTAAATGGCACATTCGGCGTCACAGTCACAGCTCGCATCGATCATCTCGACTTGTCCGAGCAGATCGACGACGATCGAATAGAACGGGCTCGCTTCGTTCAACCGATAATGAATCCATTGCTTGTCCCTACGCTCGAGCAGCAGTCCCGCTTGACGCATCATCTTCAAATGCCGGCTGATCGCCGGCTGCGAGATGTCGAAGCAGTCGACGAAGCTGCAGGCACACTGTTCCCCGTCCTGCATCTGCTTGAGCATCGTCAACCGCGTCGGGTCGGCGAGCACTTTGAGCACTTTACTCAGTTCTTCTGCGGTATGCATCGTCATTCTCCTTTACCCCATGTATAACAAAACCGTTATATAACCTTTACGTTATGAAATTACCACAGTTTTTTGCAAGTTGCAATTGTCTTTTCTGAAAAAGTTCGCTATGATAAAACACGTTGTGCAAATATGTATCGTTTCAACTTATTCCTTCATATAATGACGCATTTGATCTTCGTGAGACTCGGAGGTCAAAATTAAAACTACTATACAAGAGAGGTGTGTTCTTTTTGGAAAAATTGAATACTGTCAAACAAGAATGGCTCGGTAACGTCCGGGCTGACGTCCTTGCGGGGATCGTCGTCGCGCTCGCTCTCATCCCTGAGGCGATCGCATTCTCACTCATCGCTGGACTGAACCCGATGGTCGGTCTATACGCTTCATTCATTATCGCAATGGTCATCTCGATTGCGGGTGGACGACCAGCAATGATTTCAGCTGCAACCGGAGCCATGGTGCTCCTCGTTGTCGATTTAGTTCGAGATTACGGTCTCCAATATTTATTAGCGGCCGGTATTTTAGCCGGTATCATTCAAATCGTGCTCGGATTCTTTGGTATAGCGCGTCTTATGAAGTTCATCCCGCGTGCGGTCATGGTCGGCTTCGTTAACGCCCTCGCTATTTTGATCTTCCAAGCCCAGCTTCCACAATTTGAGGGCGAGAGCTGGATCATGTGGGCGATCGTCGCCGCATCACTCGTCATCATCTTCTTGTTCCCACGCATCACGGGCGCGATCCCGGCACCGCTTGTCGCCATCGTCGCGATGACACTCGCTGCTGTCTTTATGGGGCTCGATACGAAAAACATCGGCGACATGGGGACGATCTCAGCAACGTTGCCGGAATTCTTATTCCCTGACGTTCCATTCACGCTCGAGACGTTCATGATCATCTTGCCGTATGCCGCCTCGCTCGCTTTCGTCGGCTTGATCGAGTCGTTGCTCACGGCTCAAATCGTCGATGACATGACAGGAACGGATTCGAACAAGAATCGTGAGTCAAAAGGTCAGGGGATCGCCAACATCATCGCCGGTTTCTTCGGCGCGATGCCAGGTTGTGCGATGATCGGCCAATCGGTCATCAACGTCTCGTCAGGAGCACGTGGTCGTCTATCGACGTTCGTCGCTGGACTCGCGTTGTTCATCATGATCATGACGATGAGCGACATCTTGATGCTCATTCCGGTCGGCGCCCTCGTCGGTGTGATGTTCTTCGTCGCCTATGCGACGTTTGACTGGGGCTCGCTCAAGACGCTCCGGACGGCTCAAAAATCGGATACGGTCGTCATGCTCGTCACCGTGTTCGTCACTGTGCTCACGCACGACTTGTCAATCGGTGTGTTCGCCGGGATTTTAACAGCTGCGATTTTGTTCGCCGCGAAAATCTCGAAAGTCGAACTCGACCGCAACGTCGAAGCCGACCACGCCCACTACGTCGTGAACGGTCAATTGTTCTTCGCATCAACGTCTGAGTTCGTCAACCAATTCGATGTCGAAGAAGATATCGAAGCAGACATCAAACATGTGACGATCAACTTCTCGAACACACACCTTTGGGACGATTCGGCCATCGGCGCCATCGACAAAGTCGTCTTCAAATACCGTGTGCACGGTATCGAGCCAGAACTGTTGAACTTGAACAAAGATTCAGAGAAGCTGCTCAATACGCTCGCGCTTCACTTGAAACAACAAGATGCGGGCATCGGACATTAATTCGGGAGGGATTCACATGACAAAAATCTTCTTAGCCGTTGACGGATCGGACCATTCGATGCGCGCGACCGCGAAAGCGATCGAGCTCGCGAAAGTCTCGAACGCCAAAATCGATGTCGTTCACGTCGTCAGCTCGAAAGAGTCAAAAGAAAGTGCCCTGCAATCAACAGGCAAGATCGACCTGGAGGCGAAACGGATGCAGCGGATGCAACGTTTCTTCACAGCGATCGAAGCAGCCGGACTCGAGTACGAATATATCGAGCTCCGTGGTGAACCGGACGTCGAGCTCGTCAAGTATGCGAACCATGAACCGTTCGAATACGTCGTCGTCGGCTCGCGCGGCTTGAACACGTTCCAAGAGTTCGTGCTCGGCAGCGTCAGCCATAAGCTCGCCAAACGCGCGCTCGCGCCGGTCGTCATCGTCCGATAATCAAAAAGGAAGTGAACCTCAGCGTTCACTTCCTTTTTTTCTGTATCTCGAATCGACACAATTACGAATGCGCTTTCATAAAAAATCGCATATACTTGTAGTAGCAAGCGTATAAGAGGAGGCGTTGAAAGAATGGGTAAAATCTTTTTAGCGGCAGATGGCTCGGATCACTCGAAACGGGCTTTAACAAAGGCAATCCAACTCGCAAAAGCGTCAGACGCATCGATTGATATCGTTCACGTCGTCAGTTCGAAAGAATCGAAAGAGGCCGCGCTCCACTCGACCGGCAAGATCGATCTCGAAGCGAAACGAAAACGCATGATGCAACCGCTGTTCGATACGATCGAAGCGGAAGGCATCGCCTATGAATACGTCGAACTCCGCGGTGAACCGGACGTCGAGCTCGTCAAATACGCCAATCGCGATCCGTTTGAATATATCGTCGTCGGCTCGCGCGGCCTCAATACGTTCCAAGAGTTCGTCCTCGGCAGCGTCAGCCATAAACTCGCCAAACGGGCGCAAGCACCGGTCATCATCGTCAAATAAGCCCTCCCCTTTCTCGAGTCGAGAAAGGGATTTTTTGTGTCTTATACAGGAACAACGTCCTATGTGTGGAATCAACTAGTGTATGCACAGCTAACTAAGGAGGGAAATTTTATGGAAATTATGAACGACCCGGGTACGTTACTATTAATTTTACTGCCTTTATTATTACTTCAGCTGATTCTTCTCGTCGTCGCCATGATCGATTTATTCAAGCGGTCTGAAACGAACGGACCGAAATGGGTGTGGCTCCTCGTCATCGTCTTTATCAACATCCTCGGTCCGATCGTCTATTTCCTCTGGGGACGGACAAAACAGTGAACGCGAGCCATCTCACAAAACGATTCGGCACGTTCACCGCGCTCGATGACGTCAGCTTCTCGCTGCGCCCGGGCTGCACGTCGCTCCTCGGCGAGAACGGGGCCGGCAAGACGACGCTCCTCAACATGATCGCCCGTGTGACGACGCCGACGTCCGGACAGATCGAGGGTCACGACACAATCCGGGTCGGTTATTTACCACAACGTCCGGCGCTTTACCCTTCCCTCACACCGGTCGAGACGATTAAATATGCGGCCGACTTGACGGGCACGACCGGCGTCGACGCCTTGAACCTCTTAAAACGCGTCGGCTTAGAACCGGTCGACCGCCCGGCGGCGCACTTGTCAGGCGGGATGCGGCAACGGCTCGGCATCGCCCAAGCGCTTGTCCACGACCCGGAACTATTGTTGCTCGATGAACCGGTGTCGGCGCTCGACCCGCGCGGCCGCCGGGAAGTGCTCGATCTCTTGAGTGACTTGAAGCGTGAGCGGATGATTCTCTATTCGACGCACGTGCTCCCTGACGCCGAGGAGGCGAGCGACTGGGTGCTCCTGCTTCGGCAAGGACGCCTGCTCATGGAAGGCACCGTCACCGATTTGCTCGGGGCCAAATCATCCATCCAACTTCGCCTGTTCGATGACACGACGACAGAAGACGATTGGAACGCGCTCGCGGGTGTCGTCCGTGTCTCGCGGACGGGGACGACATGGACGTTCGAGACGTCCGATAAAACGATGTCCGAGCGGGCGATTCTGCAACGCGTCCTCGCCCAAGGACTGATGATCCAATCGTTCCACGTCGGTCATCCGTCGCTCGAATCACTGTTTTTGGAGGTGAACGCTTAATGCGGACAGCCATCTTTAAACAAGAATGGAAAGAATCGTGGCGCAATAAACGGCTCGTCTGGGTCCCGGTCGCCCTGATGCTGCTCGCGGCGATGCAGCCGCTCACGCTCTACTTCTTACCAGACATTTTAGCGTCAGGCGGTAACTTGCCGGACGGGACCGTCATCGAGATCCCGACGCCGACACCGGCCGAAGTACTCTTATCGGTCAGTGAGCAGCTGCGGCAGATCGGCCTGCTCATCGTCTTGCTGTCGGCGATGCATACGTTCAGCCAAGAACGTACACTCGGTACGCTCGCTTGGCTCAAGTCGCTCAACATTCCGGCTTCTCGCATCGTCATGAGTAAATGGGCACACTACACGTTACTTTCCGCCGTCTCCATCTTGCTCGCCCAAGGCACAGCCGCCTATTATACGGTCATCTTGTTCGACTCGTTCGATGTGACGGACTTTGTCATTTCCACGGGTCTATTGATCGTCCATTTCGTCGTGCAGCTGTCGCTCTTCTTCTTATTCGCCGCGCTGCTCGAGAGCGGGCTCGTCGCCCTCGTCATCACACTCGGTGTCCACTTCGTCTTATCGCTCCTGCTCAGTTGGGTCGATTGGGACTGGTTGCCTTGGAACCTTGGCGGATTGTCGGGTCAAGCGTTAATCGAAGACGTCAGTGTCACGTGGCCGCTCGTCACTAGCATTGTCTTGATCGGACTGGCGTTGGTTATCGCATCCAAGCGTTTATTATTTTTGAGTCGAACGTCCTGATTATTCAATTTTGATGGATAGGTCTTTCATCGATGCGTGTGTCTTTGATTTCCGCCGGTGTCTCGCTCGAATCGATCATGGACAAAACCGACGCGTTCTTACCGATTCGTAAAGATTATCTTCTGTATGAATGAAACGAAGGCAGGCTCTTTTGAGTCTGCCCTTATTTGTAATCGAATGGTAATACCCACTATTGCCCTATTCAATATATTATATGGTTATATTATCGAAAAAGGAGACTTCCCTCTTGAAAAAACCAACTACCATCCTCGTATCAAGCGCACTCGCCGCGGCGCTCACGTTCACCCCGTCGACGGCTTCACTCCCGCTCGAACAGGCCACCGTCCAAGCGGCGTATACAGAAACAGCAATCAACACGAAAGGTTCGGTCACGGGCATCAGCCAGCTCCCGGTCCGCAAAACCCCGTCGCTTTCAGCAGCACGACTCGGTACGATCAAGCGTTACGGCACGATGACCGTCCGGACGTCGTTCACCGTCGGCGGATCAACGTGGTACAAGATCAAATGGGGGGCTGGCGTCGCCTACGTCCCGGCCGCTTACGTCAAACTGTCGACGGCGGAAGTCGCGTTCAAAAAAACGGCTTACGTCGCCCCGTCGAGCGTCTATTTGAAATCACGGCCGCTCACGACGTCTTCGAACGTCGCTTTTCTCCGCCAAGGTGTAAAGCTCGAGACGAGCTCGTACCGTTATACCGGCTCGACACGTTGGTACAAGGCGACGAGTGGGACGAAGACCGGTTACATCATGGCGAAACACGTCACGTTCACCGCTCCTGCGAGCGGCGTCTTGAGCGAGACGAACAAAGAGCGCCAAGCGGCTGGCCTGACAACGCTCGCCGCCTCGAGCGAAGCGAACCGCGTCGCCCAAGTCCGGGCCGATGAGATGGCACGGACCGGTCAATTCTCGCACCAACTCCGTGAGAACGGCAGCCCGGGTGACACGCTCGACGCCTACAACGTCAGCTATCGTGGCTGGGGCGAGAATATTTATATGGGGTCGAGCGACCCTGGCCAAGCGGTCGACGCTTGGATGAACTCGAGCGGGCACCGCGCCAACATCTTGAACGGCCGCTTCACGCATCTCGGGGTCGGCACAGCGAAAAACGCCCAAGGCTCGACGATTCATGTCCAAGTGTTTTTGACGAAATGAAAAATGGAGGATCGCCCCATGGCGGTCCTCCATTTTGATTAGCGGCGCTCGTCTTTCAAGCTTTCGAGATCTTGCTGGGCTTGGCCCGTCTTCTCTTTTGCCGTACCTTTGACTTGATCCTTTTGACCTTCACGTTTGAGCGACTGATTGTCCGACGATTTGCCGACTGCTTCTTTCGCTTTTCCGGCCGCTTTATCGATGAACCCGTCGACTTTTTTGTTTAGTCCGTCTTTCATATGGATCTCCTCCTCGTGGTATCGTGTCTAAACAATGTACCACTCTGAAGAAAACTCAAACATAGTGCTCTTTGACGAGCACACGAAACCGCGGCCGGACGGTCAGCTCGATCGTCGTCACGGTCCGGGTCCGGTCCTCGGTCATGACGATTAAAAGCTCCCCATGGTCGCGCCGGTCTTCGAGCACTTCGACTTTGCTGACGGTGCGGAGCAGTTGATAGTAGAGCAGTTCGCCCGTCTCGCCTTTGACGTTCACCTCGAACTCGTGGTAGCTCGGGGAGACTTTAAAATAGAACGACTCTTTCCCGTTCGTGAAGCGGAACACTGACTCGTCATAATAAAACGGGAGCGTCGCATCCATCCGCTTCGGCTCGACCGTGCAAAATAACGCCCACGCCATCTCGTCAGGAAATTTTTCACCCGCTTCTCCTTTGTTGAACTGCCACCCTTTCATACTCAATCCCTACTTCCCTCTTTTTATAATTGTCTGAATAATCGGACTATAATAAATTGATTCGCCAACACGTTCAAAATCCCTGCAAACGGGAACAAATCTCTGTATGCTCTTTTTCTGTCCGTCCATCTGAAAGGGGTTGCGTCCACGTGTCCATCATCGCACTCGACCATGTCACGAAGCGTTTCGGGGAGACGATCGCCTTGAACGACTTCTCGCTCCACGTCGAAGCAGGCGAACTGTTCGGTCTGCTCGGTCCGAACGGGGCCGGCAAGACGACCGCCATCTCCGTCATGCTCAACCTATATCCTGCCGACAGTGGTACGATCCGTATCTTTGACCGCGTCATGCCGAAAGACGAACAGGCGATCAAGCAACGCGTCGGCATCGTCCCGCAGCACGTTTCCGTCTATGACCAGCTGACCGTGTTCGAAAACATCCAATTTTTCGCCGAACTTTATGGCTTCAAGCCGGCCGAGGCGAAACAAAAGACCGAGGCCGCCCTCGACTTCGTCGAGCTGACCGCTCACCAAAAGAAACGTCCGCCGGAACTGTCCGGAGGGCTGCTGCGTCGTTTAAATATCGCCTGCGGCATCGTCCATGAACCGGAGCTCATCTTTATGGACGAACCGACCGTCGCCATCGACCCGCAGTCGCGGAACACGATCCTCGAGAACATCCGTGAGTTGAACCGGCGTGGGGCGACGATCATCTATACGTCCCATTACATGGAGGAAGTCGAGATGCTGTGCGACCGCGTCGCCATCGTCGACGAAGGGAAGATCATCGCCGAAGGGACGCAAGACGAGTTGAAAGACCAAGTCATGACGCTCGAGACGGCCCGCATCAAAGTTGATGCCTTGACGCCAGGGCTCATCGAACGGCTCGGCGCACTCAGTCAAGTAAAGAAAGTCGAATATCATGAGCCGTACATCGAGGTGTCGCTCGAGAAAGACACGCCGCTCGCCCCGCTCCTCGACGTGCTCCACGACGCGAAGGTCCGGTTCACGTCGATCACTGTCGACCGCCCGTCCTTGAATACCGTCTTCCTGGCCTTGACCGGCAAGACGCTAAGGGAGTGACGGTCATGAAGACGTGGACGTTCATCAAATACGATGTCAAACAACAACTGCGCGACCGCTCGACCTTGTTTTGGATGTTGCTGTTCCCGATCATCCTCATTTTCGGGCTCGGCACGATGCTGTCTGCCATTTTCAGTAACGACTTCTCACTCCCGGTCACAGACGTCGCTTATGTCGAGCAGTCGACCGACGACTATCGCGTACCGCTCGAGACGTTCCTCGCCGACGATGACATCAAGGCGTTCGTCAACCTCGTCCCGTACGACAGCGTCGCCGCTGCCGAACGTGGCGTCAACGACGGCGATGCCGACGTCATCTTGCACCTCGACGGGTCAAACGTGCGTCTCTTGTATGAAGAACCGACGACGATCGAGTTCGATGTGCTCGAGGCGGTCATCCGGCAATATACCGACGTCGCCAATCAACAGATCATGCTCGCCGAGTCAGGCGTCGCCGTCCCGTTCGAGCCGGAGACGTTCATCGACAGCGAGAGCGTCGACTTGTCGGGCCGCACCCCGACCTCGCTCGAATACTTCACGGTCACGATTTCGATCATGACCGCCTTGTTCGGCGCCTTCTATATCACGGGCATGCTCAGTGAGGAACAGCCGATGAAAGGCAGCTATCTCCGGATCCAGGCCGCTCCGGTCAAGACAATCGACTACCGGCTCGCCCGCACGGTCAGCCGTTACGTGCTCATCTTCCTACAGCTCGTGCTCGTCTTTTGGTTCAGTCACTTCGTCTACCGAAGCTTCTCGCTCGACTACGTCCACTTCGGACTGTTGTTTCTCGCCTGGGTCGCACTCGCCCTTTACGGCACCACGTTCGGATTTATAATCGCCAGTCTGCCCCGCATCACGCGCGGCACGAAAGACGCGATCGTCAACGGTAGCGTCGCTATCATCATGATCCTCTCCGGGGGCTACGTGCCTGGATTCGACCAAGTGACGCTGAGCGTCGCACCGTGGGCGAAATACGTGTTCATGCCGATCTTTATGCGCGATGGCATCCTCCAAGTGCTGCTCCGGGGCGGGGACGTCACCTTGTTTTGGCAAGGTCTCGGTTGGCTCGCCTTGCACGTCGCCGTCTTCACCGTGATCAGCCTGCTGTTATGGAAAGGAGTGAGCCGCCGTGGTCTTGTTTAGGCACGTCGCCAAACGGATGCTCCGAAGAAAAGGGTTATGGGTGTTCACGTTCGTTTCCGTCTTCGGATTCGCTCTCGTCCTGTCGTTCCTCAATTCGACGTCTGCTTTGAACGTCTCGATCGGTATTCTCGACCGTGACGGCGGCTCGTTGTCGGGCCGGGTCATCGAAGAGGCGGGCCGGTTCGGTTCGGTGACACCGCTTGAGACGGACGAGGCCGACGAGGCGCTACTCGAAGGACAAGATATCGTCTTAACGATCCCGGACGGTTTTACGGAAGACTTGTTCGCCGGCGACATTCCGCGGCTCTCGTTCAGCGCGACCGAAGGGAGTGACGCCGCCTTGATCGAACAGGCGCTCAACTCCCACCTTTCCCGCGAGCGGCAACTGCTCGTCGCGAGTGAGTTTGACGAAGGGCGATTCCTCGAGTTGGCGGAAGCGGAGACAATGAACGGTTACACGCTCTCGAGCGAGCCGTTCCAAGAGAGCGTCGGCACGACCGCGCGGACACAGGCGTTCCTCGGGCTGTTGTCGTTCGTCATGATGTCGGCGTTCCTCCAATTCATTCCGCTTTTTGTCGCCGACGACCGGGATGAATTGATCTACTCGCGCTTGTTCGCGGCACCGGTCACACCGCGCCGCTACGTCGGGTCGCTGTTTTTATCATTTTGTGCCGTCGGACTCATCTACGTGCTCATGCTGATCGCCTTTAGCGCCGTCCTCTATCGGCAAGACATCATCGCTCATCTCCCCGTGCTCACGCTATTGTTCACCGTCTACTTGTTCGTCTGTCTCGCGATCGGTTCACTCATCGCGGTCCTCGCGACGAATCGGGACAAGGCGAACATTTGGCAGACGTCGGTCACGATGGCCGCCGCCATCACCGGGGGCGCTTTTATCAGCCTGACGTGGCTCCCGGAATCGCTCCAGCTCGTCGGACGCTTCTTGCCGACCTATTGGTTCAATAGCGGGGTCGCCGACATGTATGACGATCGGTTCCCGACGCTGTCTGTCCTCGTCATGGTCGGTATGGCGCTCGCCGTGTTCGCGGCGACCGTCTTCGCGTTGAAAAAACGGCCGCTCACATGACACAAAAAAGGCGAGACACTCATCAGAGTGTCTCGCCTTCTAGCGTTGTAACGTCGGAACAATCTTTTGGAAGAACACCTCGACGAGTACAGGGTCGAACTGGCGACCTGCCTCTTGTTCGATGACGGCGAGCGCCTCGTCAAGCGTCTTCGCTCGGCGATACGGTCGGCCCGTCACCATGACGTCGAACGTGTCTGCGAGCGCGATGATCCGGGAGGCGAGCGGAATATCAAACCCGCTTATGCCGTTCGGATAACCGTTCCCGTCCCAACGCTCATGGTGCGACAGCACGATCTCTGACAGCGTCCCGTACTCAGGGACAGTGCTCAAAATATTGTAGCTCACCTCGGGATGACGTTTGATCTCGCGCCACTCGGCTTCGGTCAAAGCACCCGATTTGTCGAGAATCTCATTACTGATCGCGACCTTGCCGATATCATGCAGGATGGCGGCCGTCTTCAGCTCGTTCACGTCACTGCTCGTCAAGTCCATCGCCTCGCCAAGCTGACCTGATAGCTCGGCGACGCGCAGCGAGTGCGCCTCTTCACGCGGGATTTTCTCATACAGCGTCCGCATGATCAATTGAATCGACGAGTGGCGGCGACTCTGCTTCTCGGACACTTTATGATGGTACATCTGATCTTCAGCCAAATTGAACGCGTCCATGATCGACAGTGCACCGTCAGTTTTGACCGCTTCTCCGAACGATGCCGAGATCGGCAACCCTTCAATCGATCTTTCAAGGAATAAACGGCTCAATCGATTGGACAACTGCTGCGCATCAGACAACGGCGTATTCGGCAAGATGATCACGAATTCGTCACCGCCGATCCGGGCGACCGTGTCGACACCGCTGATTTCACGCTTCAAAATATTCGCCGCTTCGATCAAGAGCCGGTCTCCGACCAAGTGGCCGAACGCGTCGTTCGTCAGTTTTAGGCCGTTGATGTCGACGACGATGAGGGCGAGCGGGTAATAGCCCGGCTCGTCGAACGTGACGAGTGCCTCGTCGAAGTAGCGGCGGTTCTTCACCCCGGTCAACTGGTCGTGATAGCTCAAATACTCGATTTCCATCTCGTACGTCTTCTTCTCGGTCACGTCCCCGATGTAGCCGTGCCAGAGCACGTGCCCCTCGGCGAGCTTCTCAGGGCGAGACGAGCCGAGGATCCACGTCGTCCGCCCGTCCGGTCGATGAAAGCGGAATTCGGCATCCCATATCGTTAAATTGCGATAGGACTCTTCAATGTTCGCCATCACTTGCGGATAATCGTCTGTGTGCATCTTTTTGAACACGAGATCCGCGTCTCGTTTCACTTCATCGACCGGGATCCCGGTCAACACTTCAAAGCCATGGCTAATAAATGGGAAATGGAACGACCCGTCCGGCCGGAGCTCGAACTGATAGATGGCGCCCGGGACTTGGTCGGACAACTTCGTCAGCAGACGGTCGCGCTCGGCGAGTTCTTCTTCGAGCTGGACGCGTTCGGTCACGTCCTTGGCGACGGCGTAGATGTAGTTGCCTTGGACTTTGCAATGCCATTCGATCGAGCGGTAATCCCCATCGATCGTCCGGTAACGGTTGACGAACCGAAACAGTTCACGCGCCGTATCGAGCTCACTAAAGGACGCTTTCGTCTTCGCCTGATCGTCAGGATGGATGAGCCCGATGAAGTCCATGTTCTCGAGTGACTCGATCGAGAAGCCAAGCACACGCTCCCACGCTTTGTTCAAATGCAGTACGTCTCGCGTCGCGAGTGACATGATGCACTCGAGGTCGACGGTGGCGAACCCTTCAAACATCGAATCTTTCGCCTCGCCGACTTGACGGTCGACTTTCGTCATCTGTTCGAGGATATGAACGATGTACAGCTCGACGAGACCGAGACGGTCGGCCCGCTTCTTCCCTTGCATGACGATCGTCAAGTCACCGTAAAAGACGCCGTCTTTTTCAATCTTGAACAAGATGACTTGCCCGAGGTCGAAGATGCGTAAAATGTTTTTGACGAGCCGCTTCGGCAATACCCCGTCCATGAGTGGTTCGATTTCGTCCAAGATGATCGGACTCGGTAACTCCAACAGCTCGATGCGTTTCCGGCTCATCGGCCATTTCTTGCCGACCGGGTGGAAGCCGAGGACATCCAAGCTGCGTTCGAGCAGCTCGTCAATCCCAGAGATTGCGACCGTCGAGTACGTTTGTCCATCGTCATTCATCAAGTTGAGCGTCACCGCTTTCGCACCGGTGAAGTCACGGATCTGGTCGAGGAAATGTTGGTTCATCAACAGTTCCCGGCCCGTGGCGACGAAGCGATGCGACACGTTGACGAGTTGTTTCAAGGCGTTGTTCTCTTGGACGTGCGGGGTGATGTCATGGAACAAGGTCGAGACGTAACCTGGTCGTTCGCTGAAGACGGACAGTTCATACCACGCTTTGTTCCGGCGCGAGAAATGTTCGAACTTAATCGTCTCGCCGTTGTTCACCGCCCGCGCGACTTGAACGATCCATTCGCGCTCGCTGTATTCGAAGTCTTTCAACTGCTCGGTGATGCGTCCGCCGAGAAACTGTTTGCGCTTCGCCTTCATCATTTTTTCGAACGCTTCGTTCACTTCGACAAACTCATAATCGACCGGCTCCCCGGCACCGTCGAAGATGACTTTGAATTCGACGTAGCCTTGGGGCATATGGCGCAACAAGGATCTGTATGGGGTGCTGTCTCGTTCTGTCACGTCATTTCCTCCTACGCTGTTTTCTACATTTTAGTTTACCTCATTTTCGATAAATTCCCTATATTTTCCGAATCGATTCCTACCGATGTGCAAAGGTTAAGTTTTTGTAAATGCCGCCTCACGGGTTGCACGGTTCGCTCCCCGTTGTTAATATGATTACGAAAACCGATATCGAAAACCGATTTCAAGGAGATGAAGCAAGTGGAAGACCGCGTCCTTCGTAAGCTGTTTCTTGGTTTTATTCATATCCATATCTTGCACCATGCGTCCGAACACCCGGTTTATGGGGCGTGGATGGTCGAAGAGCTGCGCGAGCACGGTTACTCGATCAGTGCCGGGACGCTCTATCCGATCCTGCACGGCATGGAACAAGACGGCCTACTCACTCGGACGAACGAGTTGGTCGACGGTCATATCCGCAAGAACTATACGACGACCGAAAAAGGGATCGTCGTCTTGGCCGAAGCCCGTCAAAAAGCGCACGAACTATTCAAAGAGATCAAGGAGTGAAACCAATGCCCAATCAACGTGTGACGTTCAAGACGTTACTGGAGATTTTATTCGTATCGACCCGGCTCGGCTTGACGTCGTTCGGCGGACCGGTCGCCCACCTCGGCTACTTCCATGAGGAATACGTAAGGCGCCGGAAATGGATGGACGAGCGAACGTATGCCGACCTCGTCGCCCTCTGTCAGTTCTTACCTGGCCCTGCGAGCAGTCAAGTCGGGATCGGCATCGGCATCGTCCGTGGCGGTATCCTCGGCGGCATAACCTCGTTCATCGGGTTCACGGCACCGTCCGTCATCGCCCTCATCTTGTTCGCCCTTTTGGTCTCAGGACTCGACGTCTCCGACGCGGGCTGGCTGTATGGCTTAAAAATCGTCGCCGTCGCCATCGTCGCCCACGCCATTCTCGGGATGGCCGGCAAGCTGACGCCGGACGCAAAGACGCGGACGATCGCCTTCTTCGCGCTCGCCGGTGTGCTCCTCTGGCAGACGACGTATAGCCAAGTGCTCGTCATCGGCTTGGCCGCGCTCGCCGGATTCTTGTTGTTCAAACCGCAACATCTCGACGTCAAGTCGGCCTCGTTCCCGCTCTCGAAACGGCTCGGGGCGACGCTGCTCGGTCTGTTCGGAGCCTTACTCGTCATCTTGCCGCTCTTGCGTGAGACGATTGAAAGCCAGTCGCTCGCCTTGTTCGACAGCTTTTACCGGTCTGGTGCCCTCGTCTTCGGCGGTGGTCACGTCGTCTTGCCGCTCCTCGAGCGCGAGCTCGTCCCGGCCGGATTCTTGAGCGAAGAGGCGTTCCTCGCCGGCTACGGGGCGGCCCAAGCCGTACCGGGTCCGCTGTTCACGTTCGCGTCGTACCTCGGGACCGTCATCAACGGTGTCCCGGGCGGACTGCTCGCGACGTTCGCCATCTTCTTGCCGGCGTTCCTGCTCATCCTCGGGGCGTTACCGTTTTGGGACGCACTCCGGCGCAACCCGAAAGTGGCCGGTGCGTTGATTGGTGTCAATGCGGCCGTCGTCGGGATTTTGATCGCCGCATTCTATCAGCCGATCTTCACGAGCACGGTGAATGGCGCCGTCGACTTCGTCTTCGCCGCCCTCTTGTTCGTCATGATCGCCTATTGGAAACTGCCGCCTTGGGCACTCGTCATCGCTGGCGTCGTCGGTGGGACGATTATCGGAATGTTGTAACGTGACTAGGGACTTCGTGTCCCTTTTTTGTTCCCTGTTATCCTCCACTTCGTAAGCTAAAATGTTAATCATTTGAAACTTTTTCAAGTCTAGCGCTCGCTATACTGGAGTATGGATCCCTTTACAAAAGAGGGAAACGTTCCGCTTGGACTTGAGAAAGGAAGTGGGGTCATGCAGCCCTTACACCATAAAGCAACGTATATGCCAGGTCTCGACGGCCTGCGCACGTTCGCCGTTTTTGCAGTCATACTCTTTCATTTGAACGCACCATACATACCCGGCGGCTTCCTTGGCGTCGACTTATTCTTCGTCCTGTCCGGTTATTTGATCACCGGCATCTTGCTTCGGGAGCAAGCTAAACACGGACAGATCAATTTGAAACGATTCTATATCGCCCGGTTCCGGCGCCTGTTGCCGGCGCTCGTCTTCATGCTATCGGTCGTCATGGCGTACGTCACGTTGTTCGAGCGCGGACTGCTTGATACGGTGCGCCAAGATACGCTCGCCGCGCTCGCCTACGTGAACAACTGGTGGTATATCTTCCACGACGTCTCGTACTTCGAGAGTTTCGGCAAGCCGTCACCGCTCCAAAACCTGTGGTCGCTCTCGATCGAGGAGCAGTTCTATTTGGTCTGGCCGCTGCTGTTGATCTTTGGGCTGACCGTGAAGAAACGCTTCCTCCAGCTCACCGGCATCGTCTTACTCGCCTCCACCGTTTGGATGGCAATCAGCTTCACACCCGGGACCGATCCGAGCCGTGTCTATTACGGCACCGACACGCGCCTGTTCGCGCTCCTCACCGGGGCGTTGCTCGCGTTCGGTTGGCGTCCGGATGCGTTCAAGCGCGAGATGCCAGCGCTCGGTCTTCGTATTTTGAACGGCGGTGGTGCCGGAGCGCTCATAACGCTCGTCACGGTCATGATGACAGCGAACGCCTATGATGCGTTCCTGTATTATGGAGGTTTCTTGCTCGTCGCCGTGGCGTCAGGTGTGTTGATTGCCGCGACGGCCCATCCGTCGACGCTCTGGTCCCGTCTGTTTGGAAGCGCTTGGCTTCGGTTAATCGGGACACGGACGTACGGCATCTACTTATGGCACTATCCGGTCATCATCTTGACGACCCCGCTTGAGCGGATCAGTTCGTTCAATCCCCTTCTCGCACTCGGTCAAGTCATGCTCACGCTGCTCATCGCTGAAGCGTCTTACCGCTACGTCGAGACACCGATTCGCCGCGACGGGTTCCGCCATGTCATCCGCAACCTGATCCCGACTCGCAACATCAAACCGGCTCGACTGTTTGCGATCACAATCGCGACGTCCTTGTCAGTCGTCCTCGTCGGGAATTTGACGATCCTCGCGTTCACGGATAACTCGGACCGGCAACACGATCTCCCGGTCGTCAAAGCACCGAAGCCGAAGCCGAAAGAAGCGACGACCGAACGGCCGGTCGAGTCGTGTCCGCCCGCACTTGCCATCGGCGACTCGGTCTTGCTCGGCTTGAACGAGTATCTCGGTACCGCGTTCCCGAACATGACGATCGACGCCGAAGTCGGTCGCCAAGTCCGTGACGCGCAAGATGTCGCCGCGGGCTATCGTGACTTTGACGCCCCCGGCCACGTCGTCTTCCTCCACCTCGGGACGAACGGAGCTTTCAAGATGGAACAGCTCGACACGTTGATCGGTATGTTTGAATCAGCCGATCACGTGTACGTCATCAATACGCATGTCCCGCGCCCGTGGGAACGTGAAGTGAACGAGTTGCTCAAGCGCGCGAGCGAACTGCACGACTTCGTCACGCTCATCGACTGGCATGAAGCGTCCGCCGATAAAGCCGACTACTTTGAGAGTGACGGTGTCCATTTGAACATCGATGGCGCCGAGGCGTTCGGAAAGTTGTTGTCCGAAGAGATCGGCTGTCACGACGAACAAGGACTTAGCAACCGCTAAGTCCTTGTTTTCATGGGCGCCACTTCCAGCGCATATAGTTGATCAATAGCTTGATATAGGCGAGCTGTTCGCGGATGACATACTTCGCTTTCGCCGCAGCCGGCGTCGGGGCATAGAGCGCGTCCGTCTCGAGCCCGAAGTAGAGCCGCCCGACGAGCCGGGTCCGGCGCACATGGAAGTCGTTCGTCACGACCGTCAATCCCGTCTCGCCTGCCCACACGTCGCGGCTGAATAAAAAGTTCTCGTACGTCGATGTCGAGTCGGCTTCGACGTGAATGCGTCCCGGGTCGACGCCACGGTCGATCAATTCCCGGGCAATGACGCGCCCCTCGGCCATCCCTTCGTCCGGACCTTGCCCGCCGGAGGCGATTAGGATGACGTGCGGATGCTGTCGCGCATATGTAGCCGCCACGTCGATTCGGTTTCGGAGCGCCCGTGACGGTGCCGTCCCGTTCACTTTCGCCCCTAAGATGAGGACGTACCGGTACGTACCGTCCGCTTGATGTCGTCGCATAGGGGTCACCTGCCTTGATTTCAAGTATAACATCAACGGCTTCTTCGATTGACTGATACGTTTTTGTTACAGTAGGTAAAGCAAATATATGGTAGAATGAGTATCGGATTAATTTGAATTTGAAGGAGTCGCAACAATGCAAAACTTGAATCCTACGCCTCGGAGCACACGACAGCGGCACGAGACGCGACATATCGTTACAAAACGAGTATTCCATAGTTTGCTAATCATAGGCTTCTTAGCCTTTCTTATAGGCGGCGCCTATGTGACGCTCTCTTCGGAGAAACGCGAAGTCTCTGCCATGGAGAATCGCGAACTCGCCAAAGCGACCGCCGACCTCACGTTCGAGAACGTCATGTCCGGCGCCTATATGAAGAGCGTCGAGACGTATGTCACCGATCACGTCTTTAACCGTGACAGCTGGATCAGCTTACATGCGTTTTTATCGAAAGACTTGTTCCGGCAGACCGTGAAGAATGGGATTTACGTTTCGGCTGACGGGACGATGGAGTCTCCCATGAAAGAGACGATCGACACGAACATGCTCCTCGATGATCTGTCGGCGTTCACGACATCGATGCAGTCGGCTGGCGTCGATGTCTACTTCGGGCTTGCCCCGAACAAAGCTTCGATGGTCGAAGTCGAACCGAACATGCCTGACTACATGGGCAACGAGGCACCAACAATCTTTAAAGAAACGCGTGACAGCTTGGCTACGGTCGAGGGAATGACGGTCATGGATTACCGCAAGCCACTGAACACGGCGGACAAATTGAGTGACGTCTTTTATAAGACCGACTACCACTGGAATATAAACGGCGCTTATCTGGCTTACGTCCAAACGGTGAAGCAGATTGCTGCCAAACATCCCGAAGTCAGTGATCCGCTCAAGCCAGGCGAACTCCGGAAGAAGGCGCACGACCGCCCATACTACGGCTCTTACGCCCGTAGCACAACGCTCCAATACGTCAAGAGCGGTGATACGTTCGAATGGATGGAACCAAAGGCCGGATTCACGCCAAGTTCGATTTGTTACAACCGGGCCGAACCGTGTAACGGTAATTTGATCAACAAAAAACCACTCAAATCGGAAGAGACGTACACGGAGATGTACTCGCTCTTCTTACACCGTAACTGGCCACTTATCACAATGAACCAAGAGACGCCGAAGAATGATACACGGACACTCATCTTGAAAGATTCGTACGCCAATCCGATGCTAACGCTGTTGCCGGAACATTTTGGTCATCTGTCGGTCATCGATATCCGCCATTTCGATGAGTCATCGATTGAAACGTATGTGAAGGATAACGACATCGACGTCGTCTTGTTCATCCACAACGTCAACCTCGGTGAGTTCATCCCGCTCTATCACGACAAGTTGAATGAGTAAAAAGAAAAAGGGTGATGGTCACGACACTTGTCGGAACCATCACCCTTTTTTCAGGTGTGCGACGCCTCTTTTGAATTAGATTGGTCGCGAAAGAAGGTCTTCACCTTCCAGGAATAAATCAACGACAGACGCAAGCTCATTCGCTGCTTCAAGCAAATAGTACTCGTCATATTCCGTCAGTCCGAGTATGACATTCCGGTTAACCGTCCTTTGCTGATCAATCATCGTCAACGTATGGTGATAAAGCGCCAAATCAACCTCATTGAGCGGTTTCGCTCCATCTTCATACACGTCTAAGAATTCATCGAACTCTTGCGTCCATCTAATTAAATCGTCTAAAATATTTTGATTGCCGAAACCATCCATTGCTAAAATCTCAAAGTTACTCCCCAACAAATCCTCATAGTTGCCAAAGTGCTGATAGTATTTGGCGTTGTATGCGTTAAAGTCGTCAGAGTAATGTACAGGCTCATCGACGAGCACTTCTCCTTCGACCACCTCTTCTTCCACATCGACAACCGCTACAGCTTCAGCTTCGGCTTCGGCTTCGGCTTCATTCTGAGCCTGTTGCAACAGTTCGAAATCCCTAATCAAAACGGGATCTGCGGTCACTTTCATCGCGTAATCAAACTCATCACTCGTAGACCCCTCCACAATGACGACATCGTCCGAGTCTGCATATTGCTCCATAACCGATGTCTTCGTTCCACCGCCTACGGCCGACAAGAACTGTTGATTCTTGCTAGGGCTACCGATATCTCTCACCTCGATCGCCAATTCCAAGTACACGTCAGGATCTTTCAAGTGTGCTAGCTCTTCTTCCGTAAGGGGCATGCTGATTCGCGTTTCATGATCGCTAAAGTATTCGAGCACCGCATCAGTTGTCGCGATGGGGGCGTCGCTCGAATCATACAATGTCGCATTCACATCCAAGCCTTCTTCCAGGTTACTCGTGAACCACACGAGCAATCCTTCAATCTCTTCGTTGTAAAATACTCTTGAATCGCTTATATGAATATCCTCTTTTTCAACAGTAGGTCTTGCAGAGGATGATGTGTCACATCCCGATAAATAAAGAATGCTGATCAGTACAAATAGTAGTTTATGTAGGTTTTTCAAAAACTCACTTCCTTTCTTTTGGAATTATACCATTTTAACTATATAAATATAACTTAAAAATGGGAAATGTCTTGTTTTATGGAAATTGAATTATGAATAGCCTGTCAGATAATCTCACCGAACACAAAGAGCGCAACGTATGCCACATACGTTGCGCTCCTGTCGTTTAAAACCGGAAATAGATGAACGGGTTGAAACTGCTCGCGATAATATACGACACGGCGAAGATGAAGATCGTCGCCATAAATCCGAGGCGCATGAAACCGGCCATGTAGTTGACCCATAGTTTCTTGCTCTCCTGTTCGAGACGGAGCACTTTTTCCCCAAACACTTTCGGGAGCGGTGTCGCCGCAATCATCGCAATCAGTAAGATGACCCCGTATTGGACGAAGTAGAACATCGCCTCACTATCCCATACCGCCGCCCCATTCAAGTTGAACATGGCCGCCAAGTACGAGATGGCGTACGGGAAATCATCCGCTCGGAAGAACACCCAACCGATGATGACGACGAACAACGTGAACGCATGGGCGAGCGGTGCCGGGAGTGCTTTGAGCCACGCCCCGAGGAACGCCCGCTCCAGCATGATAAAGATTCCATAGTAGGCACCCCAGGCGATAAATGTCCAACTCGCACCGTGCCAAACCCCGGTCAGAATCCAGACGACGGCGAGGTTACGATAGAGCTTCCACGCACTGCCACGGTTCCCACCAAGCGGGATATAGACATAGTCACGGAACCAACTACCGAGCGAGATGTGCCAGCGGCGCCAAAATTCAGACACCGACTTTGAAATGTACGGATAATTGAAGTTCTCAAGGAAATGAAAACCAAACATCCGTCCTAGCCCGATTGCCATGTCGGAATATCCAGAGAAATCAAAATAAATCTGAAGCGAGTACGCGATAATCCCGATCCAAGCGAGGCCCATTGACATCTCCCCGGCGTCTTGCGAGAAAATTTGGTCGGCCACGTAGCCGGCGTTGTTGGCGAGGAGCATTTTCTTAGCGAGACCGATGACAAACCGTTGCACCCCGCTCGCAAAGTCGTCCATCGTCTCACGGCGATCATTGATCTCGTCAGCGACCGTCTGATAGCGAACGATCGGCCCAGCAATCAGTTGTGGGAAGAGCGAGATGTAGAGCGCGAGGTCGAGCGGGTTGCGCTGGACTTTCCCATCTTTTCGATACACGTCGATGACGTAACTCATCGCTTGGAACGTGAAGAACGATACCCCGATCGGAAGAGGGATTTTGGGATCGGTCAGCTCGAGACCCGTGATGGCGTTCACGTTCTCGATAATGAAACTCGTATATTTGAAGACGGATAACAGCAACACGTTTCCAGCGACCATCGCCCCGACGAGCCATTTCGCCTTCTTCTTGTCGTCACGGTTGTTGTCGACGAGCAGACCGAACGCATAGTTCATGACGATCGATGTGAGCATGACCGTCGTATAGATCGGTTCTCCCCACGCATAGAACAATAGACTGGCAATCAGGAGCACCGTGTTCTTCAAAAAACGCGGTGCGACATAATAGAGAATAAGAACAATCGGTAAAAACCAGAATAAAAAAATCGTCGAACTGAAGAGCATGAGTTCCCTCCTTTCTCATAAAAAATAAAAGGCTGCCCCGAGGGACAGCCTAAACCCATCAACGCGTGAAGCGTTCGACGATTGCGTCGACGATGCGGCGTGACGCCTCCCCGTCCCCGTATGGGTTAGACGCTTTCGCCATGCTTTGGTGCGCCGCCGCGTCAGACAAGAGCTCGTCAGCGAGGCCGAAGATGACTTCTTCTTCAACGCCTGCGAGTTTGAGCGTTCCGGCTGCGACACCTTCCGGACGTTCCGTCGTGTCACGAAGGACAAGGACCGGTACGCCGAGTGATGGTGCTTCTTCTTGTACGCCACCTGAATCTGTCAAGATCAAGTGTGAGCGTGATGCGAAGTTATGGAAATCGAACACGTCGAGCGGCTCGATCAAGTGGACGCGGTCGAGATCGTTTAAAATCTCACCGGCCAGTTCCCGAACGATCGGGTTCATATGGACCGGATAGACGACTTCGATATCGTCATATTTTTCAATCAAGCGACGGACAGCACGGAACATATTGCGCATCGGTTCACCGAGGTTCTCCCGACGATGTGCCGTCAACAAGACGAGGCGCTTGCCTTGTGATGTGATCGAGTTCAACAGTTCATTGTCGTACCCGTCTTGAACGGTCGTCTTCAACGCATCGATTGCCGTGTTGCCTGTGACGAAGATGTCTGCTTCTGTCTTGTTCTCACGAAGCAAGTTCTCAGCTGACGTCTCGGTCGGTGCGAAGTGTAGATCAGCCATGACGCCAGTCAATTGACGGTTCATCTCTTCCGGATACGGCGAGTACTTGTTGTACGTGCGTAGCCCCGCTTCGACATGACCGATGGCAATCTGGTTATAGAACGCCGCGAGTGACGCTGCGAACGTCGTCGTCGTGTCCCCATGGACGAGGACGATATCCGGTTTCGCTTCCTTCATGACTTCATCGAGTCCGTGAAGGACGCGTGTCGTCACGTCGAAGAGCGTTTGATTCTTCTTCATGACGTCTAGGTCATAGTCTGGTGTGATTTTGAATAATTGCAAGACTTGGTCGAGCATCTCCCGATGTTGGGCTGTGACGACGACGATCGGTTCGATCCCTTCACGGTTTTTGAGCTCCAAAACGAGTGGAGCCATTTTGATGGCTTCGGGACGCGTGCCGAACACGGTCATAACTTTAATCATAGCGATTCTCCTTTTCGGGGGTGACGCGGCAAAATGATCGTCTCACCGATATCGTTCTGGTCGACGATCGTTGTGCGTTGTTCCATTTTTTGCTGTTTGAACTCCGATTGACGCTTCGAATCAAGCGTACGGAACCATTTCAAAAACTTCATGTACTCGTCGGCCACATCGTCGACGAGTCCGTACTCACGGATCTCACCGTATTCAAGCCAGATCGCCTGCGTACAAAACTGCCGAACTTGTGACACCGAGTGGCTGATGAAGAAGATGGTCTTTCCTTCGTCTTTGAACTCGTTCATCTTGACGAGACAGCGGTCGGTGAACGTTTGGTCTCCGACCGAGAGCGCCTCATCGATGACGAGGATGTCAGGGTTGATATTGATCGAGATGGCGAAGCCGAGTCGCGCCTTCATGCCGCTCGAATACGTCTTGACCGGTTGATCGATAAAGTCGCCAATATCGGCAAACTCGATAATTCCCGGGGTGATCGCTCTGATTTGATGCTTGTCCATGCCGAGCATGAGGCATTTCAGTTCGATGTTCTCCATACCAGTCAAGTTTCCGTTGAGTCCAGACGAGATGGCGATGAGCGACGGTTTTCCGCGCAGCTCGATCTTGCCGTGCGTCGGCGGGATGACGTCCGACAGAAGATTCGACATCGTCGATTTCCCCGAACCGTTAATCCCGAGAATCCCGACGACCTCTCCAGGCGGGACTTCGAACGTGACGTTACGGAGCGCATAAAACTGCTTACCGTTCGCCCGGTTGAACAACACTTCTTTCAGCTTATCACTTTGTTTCCGGTACAACGTGTACCGTTTTGATACGTTTTCAAACTTTACTTGGTAGCTCATACGTCACCGCTCCTTAAATATAGTCAATGAAGTAGCGACGGAAACGAACGTGGATCGCCGAACCGATTAAGAACGTCACGAGCGTGAAGACCCAGAAGTAGAGGCCGTAGCTAAGATTTTGCATGAGCCAATCCGTTCCGAGGAACATCGATCGGTACCCTTCCACCAAGTAGTAGAGCGGGTTGATCATGAGAATCGTTTCAAGCGTTCCGGTCGGTTGCCAAAAGATAGGTAGTAAATAAAGCATCATCCGAATAATTTGTGACAGCAAATTTTGAAAGTCGCGGATAATCGTGGCCAGTGCCGACGTCAAAAGTGAGAACGCATAAAGGAACGCGAGCGCACTGAGAAGCAGGTACGGCAAGAACAGGATGTTCCAGCCTTCACTGATGCCAAACGCCATCATCAAGATGAACGCGATCACGACCATCGCTACGTGTCGGTATAGTTCCGACAAGATGACGTACGCCGGGATTGTGCTGATCGGGAAGCTCATCTTTGAGACGAGTGCAATCTTCGAAAAAACGGATCGAGAACCACTGACGATGGCCGGTCCAAAGAAGAACCATGGCACAATTCCGGAGACGAGCCATGGAAGGAACGGGACATCACCAACGTCTCGACCCGCACGAAGACCGAACCCGAAGACGAGCCAATAGATGCTGATTTGAATGATTGGCGTCAAGATTTCCCACAAGTATCCGAAGTACTGCATCGAATAGCGACTTTTCGTTTCATATAGAGAGAGTCTCACAATTAAATAGAGACTCTCCCATAATTCGATGAATACTTGCTTCGAGGCTTTGATCATAGTCGGCACACAGGTTAAGCCAACGTTACTTTTCCGTTGACGTATTTGTACAAGTTTCCGTAGTTTACAACCGCGAGGTCGCTGTCATCAGCCTTCACGATATTACGTGTATCAAAAATCATCGGGCGACGCATCGCTGCGTTCAACTCGTTGAAGTCGAGCGCTTTGAACTCGTTATGGTCAACGAGGACGAGGACGACGTCCGCATCTTTGACCGCTTCTTCTTTCGAGACGAGATCGAAGTGTTTCGACGATGAAACTTCGACGTGTGGATCGTGGACGGCGACGTTCATGCCTTGCTCGAGCATCATTTCGATGATCTCAACAGCTGGGCTTTCACGCATGTCATCAACGTTCCCTTTATACGTTACGCCGAACGCGGCGATTTTTGCATCTGTTTGACCTGACACAAGTTTTTGAACGTTTTCAACGACGTATGCCGGCATCGAGACGTTCGTGTCACGTGACAACTTGATGATTTTCGCGAGCTCTGGTTGTTTCGCGACGATGAAGTACGGGTCGACCGCAAGACAGTGTCCACCGACACCTGGGCCTGGGCTGTGAAGATTGACACGCGGGTGTTTGTTCGCCATTTCGATCACGTCGAGGACGTTGATATCGAGGGCGTTACACACTTTCGCAAGTTCGTTCGCAAGTGCGATGTTGACGTCACGGAACGTGTTTTCCATGAGTTTCGACATTTCAGCCGTCTTCGCATCTGTTTTAATAATCTCACCTTTTACGAACGTACCGTATACTTTAGCACCGGCTTCAGCACAGTCTGGCGTGATGCCGCCAACGATACGGTTGTTGTAAACGAGCTCATGCAGAATTTGTCCTGGGAGGACACGCTCTGGGCAATGCACGAGGAAGATGTCTTCGCCGACTGTGAAGCCTGCTGCTTCAACGAGGGGCTTGACGTGATCATCCATCGTACGTGGGGCAATCGTTGATTCAACAATGATGACGTTCCCTTTTTCAACGTAAGGAAGGACGCGTTTCGTCGCTTCAAGAACGTACGTGAGGTCACACGATTTATGTTCGTCATCGTTGTTCGGTGTTGGAACGGCGATGATGAATGCATCTGCCTTCTCCGGCTCGAGCGAGGCACGGAACTTGCCTTTGGCGACGACGTCTTTGACGACGTCTCCGAGGCCCGGCTCTTCGATGTGGATTTCACCACGGTTCAATTTATCGACAACTGACTGATGGATGTCTACGCCGAGCACATCGACACCGTATTGGGCGAAGACTGCAGACGTTGGGAGTCCAATATATCCTAATCCGATTGTACATACTTTCATAGTTGAGCTTACCTCCATAGATGTTAGTGACACTGGTCACTGAATATTGCTTAACATTTCACTTTATTTAAGAATTCATCAAAAATCAAACCCATTATACTCCTGATGTGAATTGAGAAGCAATTACATTTTAATGACAAAACGGGATTACGACGACGCAACCGCTCGCACGGTCGTACTAAGCACATATTCCGTGCTCAAGGCCGCCGCCCGAACATCTCCTAAACTATAACAAACTTCAGGCAATAATGACCAATTCGACACTGAAGTCATGTTAGCGAACGTCAGACGACGAAATACTTCCGGACTGACAGCTTCGGCAAGCTTACCTCGTGTGAACGGACTAAGCAAGTAAACTCGGAGAATCGTGTCGCCCGGATATTCCGAGACGAGTCGTTCGACGTTCTCGAGTTTTTCCCCGAGAACAAGTCCAACCGTTGCCGCGTGTTGGTTCAAGATGCTGTATGAAAAGTACGGCAGATCGCTCTCGACGACAAGTTGATGAATGGCCCCACGCTCCTCAGGATGATCTTTGAAGTATAGGCTCATCATCGATGTTTGGGCATCAATCTTGCGCTCGATGAAACGGCGCGATGCGTCGTTCGCGTTCATAAGCAAATCGCTAAGCGACTTGATGACGGCGAGGCGTTGTCGAATCGAGAACTCGCGGCTCGCTGCCTGCCGAGATACTGAATTGCCTCTCACTTGGCGGAAATAGACGGCGTCCGTGCCGCTCGGCAACAGCGTGACGGCCGGTTGATAGGTCGAGAAGAGCGTCGAGAAATACACGACGTCTTCCCCGCTGCGAAGCGACGGTTCGTAACGGACTTGTTTCGCATACACCGCTGGGATGAGCTTGCAGGCATTCAGCGTCAACAGCTGTGCCATTTGTTCGTACGACCAGTCACCTCCGGCGAGTCGCTCGAACTCACGATGGAGCGGCGAGACGAGTACGTTGCCATCGGGATCGAAGTCTTGAATATCGGCGATGACGACCCGGTCCGGCAACGCCTCGTTTAATAGTCGTTCCAAGTAGGTCGGGCTGAACGTGTCGTCCTCGTCTAAGAACGTCACGTATTGACGCGTCACCGTCTCGAGTCCTCGATTTCGGGCGATGCTCACGTTCGCTTCGTCTTCAAGCAGACGATGCACGGTCACGTCACGGCCAAACTGCCGACTCGCCTCAAGCAACGTTTCGTTCTTGTCTCCATTGAAGACGAGCACCCATTCGATGAGCGAGGCGTCAAGCGTCTGTGCCTCGAGCGAGGCGAGACATGTCGCGAGACGCTCTTCCGAGTCATGAGAGGCCACGATGACACTGATTCCCCGTTCGACCGGCTCGTCAAACCATGGTGGAAGTTTAACCGGTTCGAACGTTTGCTCGACGAATCGGTTCCACGCTTTCTTCTCGGCTACGATTTCAGCTAACAGCTCATCGTAGTGACTCATGATGGCTTACATTCCTGCTCGAGTTTCGTGACGAGTTTACCCGCGAACGGGATTGATTTCGCCCGATTGACCACGCCTTGCAAACGCTCAACTTGACTAGTCAACTCTTCGATTCGCTGCTTCTCCTTCATCGCTTCTTGTTTCCACTTGTCCGTATTCGCTTTCGCTTGGCGGATTTCGCGTTCAAGCTCTTTCATTTTTTGGACGGTGTTCTCTTTGCCGCGAATATGCTTCGCGCCTTCTTCAAGCACGTCTTGCTTCACCGTTTCGATTTGGTCTGTCAGTGCATGTAACTGTTCCCGCAAAAATGCATTCTCACGTTCTACATATTCAACTTGTTGACGATCCATGACGATTTCCTCAGCTTTCTATGACCCACGACCCCATCCTCACTTGGACGGTGTGTTGATTGTTTTGGAATTTAATCGCTAACTTGACGAACTTGGCCTCGACTTCTTTCGGCAAACGGTGGCGGAGCGTGTTCACGCCGGGACGGAGCTCATGGCTGAACGCCGTCTTCTTCAAATTCTTTTTCGCGTCGTATTGCATGATATATAGTTCGATCGGTGTCGTCTCGTCAGACACGAGTTCGATCGTTCCTTCGATGTTTATATAAGGGGCGCTACCGAGTGTCGCATCTTTTTGGAACTCTGTCGATGGCGGCGCACTGAAGCTCTGGTTGAACAATTGTACGTAGCCGTTCTCCCCGCCGAGCGGTTTGACTTCGATATGGGTGGCAAATCCTTGTTCACGCATGTTGAACAGTTCGGCGTTGAACGGGATGAAGTAGTGATAGATGAACGGCTTGATCGTGACGCTGCGCGGCTTGTGTGCCTCCGGAATCATCAACTCGACCGTCTCCGGTTCGATTTCCGAACCAGACAGGCGGGCCGACCAGTTTTTAGCCGTCCAGTCGTTCCAAAGTGAGACGTAGCCATGGTCTGGCGTCTCGCTCGGTTGGAAAGCCTCAGTCACGCCCGGTTCGACACCGAGCAATTCATTCATTCGCTTCACTTGATTTGATGCGGTCGCCTCAAGCACGAGCCGCCAGTTGAGCGGCGTCGGTACGACCGTCGGCAACAGCGGTGTGTCACTCCAAGCGAACGTCTCCTTGACGAAGTGGAGCGGTTTCGTACCAAATAGCTCCTCAAGCGCAACTTTGACGAGATGACCTTGGCGGCGCAGTTCGTATGGCGCTTCGAGGATGTGACGCAAGACGTCGCGATCGAAAAGCGGTTGCAACAGCGTCATCTCACCCATGAACCCACGCCGTGCGTAAGCATGGAAATGTTCGATCTTCAAATGGAACCAGACCGCTTCGAGCCGGCCGTTCCAATCGCGTTCCGGTTCTGCGTCGAATAGGCGGTCGAGCATACCTTCCACTTGTTCGCGTTCCGCTTCACCAAATCCTTCGAATGCACGAATCGCTTTACGTGATAATTGTTGCTTCGCTTCGTGCTCATCCATGTTGTCTTTCAAAAACACGTGTTTCCCGTACAACCAATCCGTCCCGTGTTTCCCAACCTCGACATAGTCAAGGTCAACGGCTCTACCGGTCGGGATGCTCTCATAGGCAGTCAAGTTGCCGTCTGTCGCCTCGTAGGAAGCGGCGATCCGTTTAGAGAGCGACAACGCGAGTGTCGCCTCGGGGGCAGCCGTCTCGGCGAGCTCGATGTCGTCGAACAAGTCGCGTGCGACACGCGCCTCGTTCCCTCCCATGTCAGGTACGTGCAGCGTCACGTTTTTTCCGGCTTCGAGATAAAGTTTTGTGAGCAACACGTCGAGCGCTGACCCGGCGAACGGGATATTGACGGCTTGCATCGGTACGTTGACCGCGTTTCGAAGCGTCGTCATCCACGAGTCGACAAAATCGTCGCGGAGCTGTGGCGTACTTTGCGGAAGTTCGTCCCACGTGTCGAGCAATATCGCTCCGTCACGCACCGTCAATCGCTCGCCCGCACCGAGACGTTTGATTCCTTCGAAGCGAGTCCCGTCCCCAAACACATGCCCAATGAGGCGCATCTGTGAGACGGCCTCTGCGCGAACGGCCGTTTTCCCGGCTAGCTGTGCCACTTCTTCAAGTGACGTCCCGACGACGATCGGACTTTCTGAATAGTAGACCGGGATCAAGTTATTGAACGGGACGGCGACGCTGAACTGTTCGTCTAACGTGAACGAGATGTTCATCCCGTTCGGTTCGTCTCGTGACTGATCGTACATACCGAGACGAACGTCGAGCGGCGTCTCCGAGACGATGTGTGTCAGACCGTCGCGGCGCTCGAAATCAAGCGTCTGACCAGTCGATTCATATATAAAATGGCTCATAGCGTATCTCCTCAAAATAATTTCAAAACAAGCAAACCCGGGATGACCGGGCTTGCTTTTAGTGTTTCCGATTCAATTCTATCAAAAGGAGCTGTTCAAGCTTCGGCGCGAGCGTCTCGATGGCGAAATGATGATGTGCGTAAGCCATATAGTCTTGTGTCGCTGCGAGTAGCTTGGCTGAATCATCGCGGAACGATCGGATGATGTCGACGCCGTCTAGCACGTTTTCCATCAGCACGTCGTCCGGATAAATCGTCTCGCTCCCCGTCCAATGACGGATAATCGGGAACGTTCCCGACGTCATCGCCTCTGCTGGCGCAAGATGGAAGCTCTCGAGGTCACTCGTCGATAAGATGAAGCCGATTTTCGTCAGCCATTCCGGAACATCATCACCGTGACCGTCGAAGACGACACTGTCCTTGAACGTCGGTTCCTCGAGTCGTTCGAGCAGACGATCGTAATAGGCGCGCTCGTCTTCCCGTTTGTTGATCCAGTAAATCTCGTTCGGATGATGCCCTTTGATGAACAGCTTGTAGCGCGTGTCTTCCTTGCGGAGCGTCTCGAGCATGTCGAGCGCGAGATCAAGTCGTTTCAACTTCGGATTGACCCCGATCATACCGAGGTGGAACGTCAACTCGTCCAGCTGTTTCGGTTGGATGAGACGCGTCCCGTCGACCGCGTTGTAAATCATCGTCATCTTATGACGCGGGATCCGGAACAAGCGGTACATCTCTTCGAGCATATACGGCGACACGAGGATGATCCGGTCGATGTTGTGAAGGTTGTACTCCCGCGGGAACGGCGTCTCTTTCTCTTGGCGGTGGATGCGCACGATCATCGTCTGGTGTGGCTTTTTATGGTGCGAATACCAGACGGCGTTACCGAGACCCCATTCACAGAAAATGATATCGGCCTGGTCTAAGCACGCCTTACTGTGATTCACGTCATGGATTTTGTGACCTTCCCACTCGTCAATCAAGACGTTGAAGCGCGGATGGCGCTCAAAGTAGTCCATGAACAGACGCAGGAATTTGAAATCGTGTCCGGCGAAGAGCAAGTTGATCTTCTTCATCCCCCACAGTTCATCGTGGAGACGTTTATACGTGTTCGTGAACGTGTAATATTGCGCCATCTCATAGAGGCGACTCGCCGCATCGCGATAGACACGTTCATCTGTGAGCGCGAGCTTCGCCTTCTCGATGAACTCCTCTTCCGAATTGACGAATAGCGGATAGTCCGCACCGAGGATGAGTTCGTGCATCGGGTTACGGTTCAACAGCACCGGTTTTCCAAGCGATCCGTACTCGAGCAGTTTCGTCGACAGTTCAAGACTCGCGTCGAGCTCCGGATGACGCCACGACACACCGATCGCACTCGAGTCGATCAACGTCTCGACATCGGCGCGTGGAATCCCTTTCAACCAATGGACGCCGTCATCCGCCTTCAAGCGGGCGAGTACGTCTCGTTTAAAGTTCGGGTTGTTCGGGTCTTGATTGAACTTGTCGCCGGCGACGTGGAGTTCGGCCGGGTAGTCGGCCCGAAGCTTCGCGAACGCGTCGAGAATCTCCGTCGAATACCACAGCGGGGCGAACTTGCCCGTATAGACGAGGCGATCGTTCGGTTTCGTGAACGTCGGCGTCTCGTCTTTCACGTTCGGGATCATCGGGTTCAAGATGAGGAACGGCCGGTCCGTCGGCAGGAACGATTCGAAATACGTCTTCATCGCCTCGGTCTGACAGAGCATGCGCGCCGAACGCGACGCGATCTGCTGCAAGCGGGCGAGTTCTTCTGCCGACGCCTGCGTATGGTCGTGTGTGAAGTCGGTGATATATGTCCACGTCTTCGCCATCGTCCGTTCATACTGTGACAAGTCGTAGGCAAGCTGGAAGCCACGGATAAATGACATGTCGTAGCCGCCTGTCGTCATCAACTCGTCAATCAGCCCGGCCGCTTCGTCGGCTTGGAGTACCCCGCGCTCGTAGTACGGCGCGTCTTGTCTGCCTGAATCTTTGGCGAACACATCGATGAAGCGGACGTTCGGCAACTCACGGATGCCGGCCGTCACTTCCGGTTTTGTGATCGAGCGCTTCAGCAGCACGTCGACTTGAATCGATGGGTCTTGGTTCAACATCGAGACGACAGATGTCAGCCAAATGGCCGACCCGTCGATCAAATTTAAATTGACATCCCCATAGACGAGGACGCGAAGTGGTGTCGTCATAATTGTACCTCCTGAGCGACCGCTTTTGGCATATCGCTCCCTGCTTTCACGTATTGATACGGGTCTGTACTGAAGATCCGTTCTCCGGACTGAGCGAGCTCTTTGAGCGTCTCGTCTTGTTTTAAGACATCGAGCGCTTCAAGGACGCTGTAGAAGCGGAGCACATCCGGCTTCATGATCGAGCGCGACGGGGTCGCGTCGAAGACGTAGCGGTACGTGCCGTCCGAGTCAATCTTCTCGAGTCCGTCTTTCCAGACGAAGTAATCTTCTTTCGTCAAGATGTTCGAGTCCGCGTAACGCGTCGCGAGCATATAGTCCGACACGTAGGCCGGTCCGTAATAGTCACTCGGACGGATGAACGCCATCCAGTCGAAGCCTTCAAGAATCTCAGACAAGGCGTTATATTGCGTCAAGTAACTGAGCATGAACGTCGAGATGTCCTCGGTGTTGTAAGCTTCATACAAGTCAAGATGCCCCTCGAACTTGTCGAGGAAGACGACGAGGTGTTTATGCTCGTAGTCTTGCGCGCGGAACGTCTCGACGGCGCGGTCCATCTCGTCGGCTGAGCGGACGAACGCGACGAGCGCGACTTCCGGGTGATCGACACGATAAGGCAGACCGATGTTGCCGACGACTTGGGCGAGACGTTGTGTGTACGTGTGGTACTTGAGCACGTGTCGCATGCCGCCCATGGCGACGTCTTCATAGAAGCTGTCGTCCGTGAGCAGTTTGCGGAACGTCTCTTCGAGCATCTCGTCGCCTTCGTCTAGGAAGACGTAATCCCCGAGCATCTGCTTGACGCCGACAGAGCGCGTACTGACGACCGGCGTCGCACAAGCGAGCCCTTCGAACACGCGGCGTGAGAACATCGTCGGTGAATCGTTCACCGAGTTGACGTTCAGCATGACTTTGAAGCCTTTATACGCTTTAGCGATTTGGTTGTACTTCAAGCTACCGCGGATGGATTTACGGAACTGCTCCGGGAATTGGAGTTGATCCGTCTCACCGCGTTGGTTCATTTCATAGTTCCGGTCATAGATGACAAGGCCATATTTATCAGCCGCCGCGAACAAGCGATCCATATCGATACGGCGCGATTCGTGACGGTTTGCGTAATACGAACCGGCGAACGAGGCGTACGGTTCACGTGTGCCCGGCAGACGGATCGGATTATGCTCTTTCGGCTGCGCCGCGAACGGCAAAGCACCGACCCGGTCATGTCCGCAGTCTTCTTTATAGTTATCGAGAATGTTCGCGTCCGTCGTGTAGACAAAGTCGAACCGTTTCGCCGTCTCGATGAAGCGGTCATAGTGAATCGGGTCTTCTTTATTCCAAAACACGGTCGGCACGTTGTTGACGCGGCACCAGTCAAGGAGCGCGTCGAGCTCTTCCCACGTGTTCGTGCCATATTTGACGATTTTCTTCTCCCACGTCTTGTCGTTCCCTTTCCAGGCCGATTCGACCATGAGGAAGTCCGGTTGACGGTCGGCGAGAACAGCCGGCCAATCGTCCGGCGAGAACGTGATCAGTTCACATTCAGGGCGATACGAGGCGGTCGTGAACTCATCAAAGATGGCTGCGACTTTCATCTCGTGAAGCTCGCGTGGTTTCGCTTCAAACAGACGGGCCTCGCGTGGGTCGATCCACTCCGGCACTTGCGTCCGGTCCGTGATGATCTCTTCGGTGACGCGGATGTTCGTGACGAGCGTTTCGCCAGTCCCGTCGACGCGGAGTGCGAAGCGCAGGTAGCGCACGTCTTTCCCGAACTCGAAAATCTTCTCGCTACCGAGTTGTACTTGCTGCATCGACAACCGCTCAGTCAACGAATACGAGATGATGTAGAGGACGACACCGGTGTTCGCATCGAGTTCACCGTCGACCGTCACACGGTAACGATGGTTCGGTCGGACCGTATACGGTTTCTCTTTCGGGAGGACCGTGAAGCGGTTGTTCGTTTCCATATACGACACGTAGCGGCGCACGTCCGGCTCGACATCGAGGACGAGACGGAGACCAGACGGATCTTGTTTTAACTTGATTGATTCCGGTGTCGGGATCGTCCAGAACGTCGGGTCAAGGTCGAACGTCTCGGTACGGCGTACACTGTTCTCACGGATGACGCCGAGCTTCAAGTCTGAGAGTGTACCGTTGCCGTGGAAACGGACGAAATAACGAACCGAATCATGGCTCGGCGTAAGGCTCAAGACGTTACTGAAGCCGAGCGGGACCTCGATGAGCTGGTCGCGCTCACCGTGGGCATACGTCGCGACGAACAACGTCGCTTTCGCCAGCTCTTCGGCTTCTCCTTTTAAATAGAAACGATAGACGTAATCGTCCATATCGGCGAGCGAAAAATCGATACCGCGTTCGGTGTCGACGTGAGGGAGCGCCGTCTCGAACACACCGTAGTGCTCGTATTGGTTCCCTTGCCCGCTGACACGAATGAGCCCGCCATCGATCTCAACGATTCGGCTAAGCGGCGAGATGAGTTCGAGCGAATCCACATCTAAAGGAATCATCGCGTCAAAGTCGGCGTCTGCCACCGCACTGCTCATTCCTTCGACGTTCCAAAGCGATTGTCCGTCAATCAGGAGCGATTGAATCAAGACCCGACCTTTTCCTTGCGTTTGAATCACAAAGCGTGTCTTCGTCTCACCGTCTACAAGCGAGACCGTCGTACGGACACCGTCTCCGACGCGAACGACACGCTTGCGTTCTTCGTCGCTATAAATCATGACGAGCAACGTGACCTCGATGTCACCGCTCTTCTCAACGTTTAAACTCGCGTCAAACTCACGGATTGACGGGTTGAGTTGAAACGAGTTCGCACCAGGTACCGCCCGAAACGACGAGGCGCGCTCACCGTATGATAAAAATTGTTTTTCAGCCATCGTAGAAACGAGCGCCGCACCGTCAACTTCATAGTTCGCAGACGTCCGAGCGTGCCAAGACGGGACGACTTCGACGAACTGTCTCGTCTGCACTTGCGTCTTCGTTCCTTTCATCAACCGACGGCCGATTCGTTTGCCGCGTTGCATGCCTAAATAGACACCACGCTTCACTTTTCGTTTCCAACTCATGGGGGGTTCCTCCAAATTCATAATGGCATCGTTTTCTCTTTAGCCGATGCCCTGTTATTCGAAACATCTCGTTTCGACACCCATTGATTATAGCAAACGCTCAATTCAAAAGGCAAAATCATCTGTTTGACAAAACGGAGACAAAAAAAGGACACCCCGAGGATGTCCTTTCGAAAATCATTATTTGACGTCTTTGATACGGTCTTCAACAGTTGGTGTGACTTCGCCTTGCTTCACGAGATAGTCACGCATGATCTCCCAGTCGATGAGACCGAGGTCGTTGACGCGTCCTTCTTCATAAGCCTTCTTGAACTCGAGGTAGTTGTCGCCACCCTTCGCTGCGAAGAAGTTTGTGGCAATCTTGTAAGTCGCTGCCGGGTCGATGTCGACATACGTCTCGCCTTGGAGCACTTGCGCCTTGACGACACGGCTGTTCGCCGGTTTCGAGCTATCGAACTCAAGCTTCATGCCAGACATGTGGAGGAAGCCGCCGCTCTCGATCGGATAGACGCTGACACTACGTTCAAGTGCCGCGAGCAACTCACTGCCTTGAAGCGTCATGACCGCGAGTGTGTTCCCGAACGGAAGCGTCGTGAGCACTTCGCCTGTCGTGATCGAACCCGCATCGATTTTAGCACGGATACCGCCCGCGTTTTGAATCGCCGCGACGACTTGTGGGTCGGCTTGTTTCGCACGTTCGAGCATGCCGTCCGTGATCAAGTTACCGAGAGCCGTCTCATTTTTACGAACGCTCGGCTTCGTCACGTCACCTGCGTCACGCAAGTTTTCAAACTCGGCAGTCGCTGTCGCGCCGATTTCAGCGTTCTTGATGCCGTCGATTTCAGCCGCGAACGGTGCGAGGAGTCGGGCTGCGCCTGGGTCTGGTGCATACGTCTTCACATCGATGAGCTTACCGGCTTGTGAGACGACTTTTCCGTCTTTATCGAAGACGAGGTCGAGCGTCCCGAGGAAGTCACCGTATTGATACGCTTGGACGACGACGGTCGAGTTACCACCTTCTGTGATGACGACCGGTGCGTCAAGACGTGAGTGTGAGTGACCGCCGATGATGACATCGATGCCGTCGACGTTTTTCACGAGTTCGAGGTCGTTGTCGATTGCCGGGTTGTCGTCGTAACCGAGGTGCGAGACGGCGACGATTTGGTCGACGCCCATGTCTTCGAACGCTTTGACGGCTTTTTTCGCTTCGTCGATATAGTTTTGGAATTGAATCGGTCCTGGGCTCGCGATGTTCGCCGTGTCTTCCGTCGTCAAACCGAAGAATCCGACTTTCTTACCGTCGACTTCTTGGATGATCCCTTCATACAAGCGACCGTTGTAAGGCTTCATCGCGATCTCATCACGGAAGAGCGACTTCACGTATTGATCGTTCGAGTAGTCGACGTTCGAGCTGACGAACGGGAAGTTCGCGTAACGGACGAATTGTGCCAACTCTTTATGGCCTTGCTCTGTGCCGAGGTCGAACTCGTGGTTACCCGGTACCATCATGTCGTACTTCATATAGTTCATGAGCTTGAGATCGACTTGTCCTTTGAATTCGTTGAAGTAGAGCGAGCCAGAGAAGACGTCACCCGCGTCAACTAAGAGGCGGTTCGGGTTAGCGGCACGGAGTTCTTTGACTGCCGAAGCACGGTTCGCCGCAAAGTCGAGCGACGCGTGCGTGTCGTTCGTATGCATGAACGAGAGTTCGAAACCTTTTACTTCGTAAGGAACGTCGAGCGTCACCGTGCGGCCTTTGTGCGTGTATGATGCCGTCGCCGTGAATGTACCGATCTTGTCAGTCGATAAGTTCGTCCACTTCACCGGTTGGCGTAGAACGCGGTCGACGAATTGGATTTGGAGCGTGTTCAATTGCCCAGTCAACTTCTCGCCGTGCTTGAACGTCCAATCACCCTTCGGTGCGATGATCGCTTTCGGATAGTTGATGACGCGCACTTTCTTCTCGAAGTGTTGGTTCTTCCACTTGATGTAGCCTTTTACCGTTTGATATGTACCGAGTTTGTCCATGTTGACTGTCGATTTGTACCAATAGATCTTGTTGCCTTGGTATGTCTTATCGAGCGCTGCGTCAAGATCCCCGTTCTCAACGAAAGCCGCCTTCAATTTGAACGTTTTTTTCGCCGGGGCTGCCTCTGTCACGACCGCCGGGGCGATCACCGATGCCGTGAGCGTCGCCGCGAGCATCCCTTGATAAAACTTGCGTGTCTTCGAATTCAACATGCACTGTTCCTCCTCTATTATGTATAAGTCGACCGAACCGAAGTCATAACCGCCATTTCGTCGCCACTGCCAGATGTCTGACCTCAAGCCAATGGAAGCGATTACAAAACGCGTACAGACTTCACTTTTAAAGATACGCAATCTCACAGAATAACACAATTACTTTTCTGTAAATATTTCGTTATTTCTTTTGAATTTTGAAAAAAAGGACACCGATTGGCATCCTCTCGCTCATTCTGATATTTCAACTTCCTCAAGCTCCAACACCGGTCCTTCACCCTTCGGCATCTCAATCGTCCGCGAGCGTCCGTCCGAAAGAGAATACGTGACAACATAACTCGCATCATTCTCAACCACGTTCGAGAACGTAACGTTCGTCCCCGACTTCGACATGTGGAACAACGTGACGAACGATGTCCCTGCACCCGTTTTCGTCGAGACGACTTGGTGACGCGGCACCCACTCGAAGTCACGGTAGGCGATAAAGCTCGACTCTCGTTTCATGGCACCAGACGACGCGACCGGAAGCTGAACGACTTGGAGAGTGCGTCCCTCTTTGTCGCGGAACGTCATCTCACCAGTTTGTTCCGCGACTGGTTCTAACCCGACACCGAGGTGGAAACGTTGGGTGAACGAGGCACGCGAATCCGACCGAATCGTATCGGCGACAATAACCGTGCCCGCTTGATCATGGGCGATACTGCGCGTATGGTGCATATCCTGCCCAATCAACTCGCTGTATCCAAGTGCTCGTTGTAACCCTTCCGTCTCCTCGACCGATACGATCCCGCTCTTACCGATCGTACTCGGATGAAGCGTCAATTGCCGGGTGCCAGTGTTCACCGTGTTATGGGCGTTGACGTGCACCGCTGCATTTCTCTGCGGAAGCGTCGTGTACCCGAAGCGTCCCGTCTCGACGATGAAGTCACGGCCGTAGCCGTACAAGTCGATGCTCAAGTCGTCTTGATGCTTGTGCGCCGTATTATGGAAGCCGGCCGTCATCATGAGGGAGATGGCATCAGCGAACGGCTCCTTCTCACCCCAATGTTCACGTAGAATCGCGTATTGGGTATGGAGCTGTTTCGTCCGTTCGAGCGGACGTTCCCCTTCCTTCCCGCCACTTACCGCATACATGAGATGCGGATAATTGCGCAGCGTCGATATCATCGACATCGTCCGCGGCTCGCCTGTCGTGTCCCCAAACAGCGGCAGCGTCCGGTTCGGCTTGACGAGATGAGTCAGCGTCTCCGGCATCTGTCGGACGGCTTCGAGCCGTGGTGACGTCGTGAAGGCGTTCGCCTCGATCCAGCGATTGAAGCGGTACAGCATCTCATACGTGTACACTTGATAGCCCGGCGAATGCTCGAGATGGACGTTGTCCGGACTCAACGAGTGGTCGAGCTGCTCGGTCAGACGCAACGCGGCGAGGTCGCGCCACTCCGATGACCGTTCGAGTTCCGGGAACGTCTCGGCGATATCGGTAAGCGCCATGTCTTGGAAGATGCCGTGATTATGGCGCGGACGATAAAATGACGGCGTCGATAGGATGTCACCGTGTCCTTCGACCGTGCGCAACACGAGCGCGCTGAACGCCGGGTCGTTATTCAGACGCGACTTTTTAAATTGATTCCAAAAGTTGATCAAGTGGAACGTCCGGATGGCCGTCCCTTGCTGATGGTAGGCGTTCGGATAACGCTTATACTGCGCCGTCGGATATTGTTTGACCCACCCTTCGACGAGCTGTTTACCGTATGCCAAATACTTGGCGTCTTTCGTGTAATGGTACGCCATCGTCACTTGGTTCAAGACCATCCAGTACTGGGCCTGGAACATGAACGACGTCGAGTCGCCGACTCGAATGTCACGTTCCCAATCGAACGTCGCGATGTCCGGGACGGCTTGTCGACCCGGTGCTGCACCGAGACGCCAACTGCCTTTGAGCGCCGAGTCCGCTTGCGATACCGCCTGCGCCTCGGTCAAGAAACCATAATAGTATGGCACTCCGCGCTTCACCGAGTGCGCCGTATAGTTGTGGAGCAGACGGTCGTACTGACTGTCCGCGACGACCGCCTGCGTGAGGAGTGCCGTCTTGAGCGGGATGTCCCGTTTCAATCCGTATGTACGACGTCCATTGACCTCGACTTGATAGTACCCGCCCGAGACGCCGACGACGTCATAGCGCTTGTTCGGCGTGAGCAATGCGATCGGCTTCATCGACTTATCCGGCATGAGCCGATAGACGGTCGTGTCTTTCGCGACTTCTGTGAAGAAGGGACGCGCGCCGGCCTCGGCCCCGACAGACGTCGCCGCCATGACGAGCGCCGTCGTGAGAAGCGTCCCTCTGATTAAATGTTTCATCGAATACCCCATTTTTTCTTTTTTTACCATCATAACACGTACATAAGGAAACTTTTTCAAAATAGAGGGAACTGTTTTTTGGTTTTTGTTTTCAAACAACTCGTTTCTACCTTCATACAAAGGAGGCTGTTTGCGTATCCGCTCGTCGGAACAGGCATGGCTTCAACACGCTCAGCAGTTCAAGACAGATGGGATGGCCCCACTCGCAGTAGGCAACATGTTTCAGGCAGGCGGATACATATCAAGCAAAGGAAAATCGATTCGAATTCAAGCGTATGGCTACACAGATGTACTCGTCCGAACCCCTTAATTTCTATGCTTTCGAAACGCAATTTCGTAAAATTATTCAATTCCTTGTATTTGGAATTCAAAAAAAGATCAGACGTCAATTAATGCAAAATCATGACCTAAATAACGAAAAAAGAAGCGACAAATTATGGGTATGAATGTATACTGATGTGGAAGAAACTGATAGAAAGAGGTGCGGTCATGACAACTTTTCTCCCTTGTTCCGAGCGATTCACATATAAACGAAATTTACAGCGGCTCGCGGAGATCGATTTGCACCAGTCAGCCACATCTGAATTCTCGTTCACGCTGCGCGTCAGTAAGCAAGCGAAGCTGGCCGAGCCATTCCAACAAATCGATTCACTCGACTCGGCAGCGCTTTGGAAATGGTTCCCGAACGTCAAAGCCAAATACGACACGCAGCGCGACTGCCTCAAAGCGGCGACGTCTTGCCTGTCTGTCATGGTCATCAATTAATTTTTCAAACGAGGTGCTTCACGCGCCTCGTTTTTCTTTACAAGAAAACGCCTGCCCGATTTCAATTCGGACAGGCGTTTTTCGGTTTAGCGGACGGTCACATACACCGTCTGCGTACGCCCTTTCGGCGTCGTGAATTTGATGGTCAGGCGCGTGCCTGACTTTTGTGCCGCAATCGCGACCGGTGTCGATTTCGACGTCACCGTCTTCGTCGCGATCAGCGTCGTTCCGCGACGGACCGTAATCGTGCCGTAGTCGACGTTCGCGTTCACCGTAAGCGTGCGCATCGTACTCGTCGGGGCGGCGACCTTCATGACCGGGGTAAGACCCGCCTTCACGTTCACCGTCTGGACGAAGCGATAGACACCGCGTGTGCTGACGAGCGTGATCTTCGCCTTGAGCGGTTGCGGTGCCAAGCTCATGACGACACGACCCGTCGATGAGCTCTTGCCGCTCGCGACTTGTTTCGTCCCGTTCTGCAACGTGACGCGACTGTTCGGGAGCACCATGCCGACCCACGTCTTCTGTTCATCGTGGAGACGAATGTTGCTGAACGTCACTTGCGGGAGGGCGAGGCGTGTGTCGAGCTTTTGCCCGCCTCGTGTCAAGCGGACGAGGACGATGTCGCCCGGTTTTGCCGGCACCGTGAAGCGTGTCGATGAGACCGGTGTCGCCGTCGTCAACTTCCCGTTGATGAAGAATTGGAGCACAGCGCGCGTGTCACGACGGACGCTGACGACCGTATGTGTCGCCGTCATTGCGACGTCCGTCACTTCTAAAATCGTCGGACCGACCGCGGCGACTTGGTGCTCGATCGTCTTCGTCCGGTCGCCGGCTCGCATGACGACGCGCACGACGTCACCTGGCTGAAGCGACTTCTCGAGATGGAGCAGGCTTCCGCCGGTCCCGATTAACACGTCGTTGACGTAGTAGCTCGTCGTCACGAGGCGCGTCGTCGTCGTGACTCCGATTGACAAGTCCCCTGCCTCCGGTGTTTTACGCAACGTGAACTCAGGTTCGGCCCGTTCGAAAATCGTCAGCACTTTCTCGCTGCTCACAGGACCGCCAAACGGACGATAGTAGAACTGGACGCCTTTCGTGAGCGGGTCGACCGAGTCCGTCACCCGGAAATTCCCGTTTGCATCCGCTTGGACCGTCTCATAGTAGCTATGGTAACGCTCTTTCACGAACAGGCTGATCTTTCCGTGCGGGACTGTCTTGAAGGCGACGCCCGTCTCCGCATTGTCGCCGACGACCGTGATGTTCATGTCGAGCGGGATGCCGTCCGTCACAGTGAAGCGTTTTTGATAGGCGACGGTCGTACTGTCACTCGACGAGATAACGAGAGTGGTGCCTTTCACCAATCGGTCCGTCGGGATGTGGAATCGTCCGCCGGCATCGGCGCGGCCCGTGTACGTGACCGGCTGCCCGCCCGAGATGGCTTCAATCGTGATGTAGGCGCGCGGAGTCGATTCGCCGATCACCTCGCCGTCCATCCCATACTGCTGGACGGTGACGGTCCCTTCACGCTTCGTATGGAACGTGCCCGAGAACTTGACCCCTTTATACATCATGTTGTAAGACACTGACGTCGCATAGTTCGTCCGAAGCGGCGAAGAAATACCGGAATCGGTGTAGGTCGGCGTCAGGCGATCGAGCGGGATCATTCCTTCCGTGCCGTCGATCCGCGTCTCTTTCAAGAAAATCGGATACGACCGGTTGACGTATAACGTCGCATCCCCTGGCTCGTTCGCTTGTCGGTCGACGAACAGCTCGAGTTTCTGCGGGAGTTGACGATAGTCGGATAGCGCCATCCGTTCTCCGTCACTGAAGACGATTCGTTCAGGGAATACGTTCATCGATACCGCGACCGGATACGTCTTGACGTCCGCTGTCGCGACATCGTACACAGAGTACGCGCCGTTATGGAACCAATGAATCGCGCCATTCGTCATCGCATAGTTCGTGTACGATTCGTTCCGTGTCGTCAACGTAACGTTCCCGGTCACTTCATTATAAATATAGTGCGCTTGGTGATGGGCGTGCACCGTATAGATGGTGATATTTTCGAAAGCTAACGGCTTTTTGACAAGGACGCCTTGTTTGGGAAGCGTGCGGGTGAGGCGCGTCTCCCCCGTCTCAGCAGAAACGTGTTCGATTTGTTCCAAGTAGTCCGCTGCCGCAAGGACCGTCTTCCCATCCGCTGTCAGCGACACGTTCGATGTGCCGAGGTTCTTCTCCCAAATGACTTCGCGGTCGAACGTCGTCGCGACGGTTTTCCCGTCATTGAGATACCAGAACAGACGGTCGTTGCCGATATCGGCCCCGATGAGGCGATCGTTTTCCGGGAACGAGCTGACACGAACCGTCCCGTCTAAACCGACGACATAAAGCGTCGACGAACAGTCGGTGCAGCGCTCGGTGAAGACGAGATAGTCGCCTTCCGGGCTGGCAAACTGGTCAACCTGGGTGAAGCGGTTGAACGTGACGTCTCGGGTGAGCGGAATCCGCTCGCCTGTCGTCGTGTGATACAGCGCCTTCCCGTCGTTCAATAAGACGTAAGGACTGTTCGGGATGATTTGATGGGGCGGGAGCGGCTCACTGCCCGTCGCAGCGTTCGCGCTCGGCAAGGCGAGTCCTCCTACCATCAAAAAGAAAGCTAATAAAAAGATGATTCGATTCACGTATGTTTTCCTCTTTTCTTAAAATTATGGGAAATGATATTTTTTATTACAAAAAAAGTATAATTGCTTTTTTAGAAAAGGGGAATAGTTTTTTGTGCAAAAATACAGAAAAAACCGGCAGTGCCGAGGCACTACCGGTTTACAAGATGGCTCCGTCCGAAGACTTTGCTCTATTTAACCCTAAGGGAGGGTCAACGATTACTGAACGACTTTTACGTCGAACGATACTGGTGAAGAAAGGAGGTTCCCGTTCTTAGCAGAAGTTGTAATTTGTGGTACGACGATTGTAGCAGTACCTGAAAGGCGACCTTCTACAAGTGTGAGCTCCCCACCTTCGTACTTAAGACCAACCAAGTTTGTGACAACTGGTGCGATGTTAACTTCCACTCCGTTCGAGAGGATAGCGATATCTTTGTAGTCCATTGTCTTACCGAACTGGTCTACGACCGTTACAGCAGGAGCGAATGCGAACTTGTCGTCTTTGATTTGACCGAAGAGGAGGTCTTCCACTGTCAACGACTTGTTGAACTTAGTAGCAAAGTCAGAAGCGTCGATTGTACGCATCGCTGTGTTGACTTGTGCTTTCGTCGCTACAGAATCAGTGTTTGTGTAGTCCACTGAGTTTGTGTCAACTTGAACACCGTTCACGAGTGCTTTGATCGTTGCTTTACCTGAAGAAGCGAACTTCACAGCAGCGTCGGTGTTGAATTCAAGTACCCCGGTCGCATCAAGTTCATTGAAGAAAGCTTTATCTGTAGCTGAAGAGTAAGTTACAACATAGTCAACTTTAGCGTTGTCGACAGTTGTGATAACGTTGCCATACTTGTCAAGTCCACGGACTTCGAATGATACGAAATTATCATTCGCAGCTGGTTCGACATCTACGTCAGCATCAAGTGACGTGTTCTCTGATGTAAGAACGAGGTCGTAAGAAGCGACTGTTGCATCGAATTCAGATACTTTAACAGCGACTGACTTCGTGAATACCACTTTACCAGCGTTGTCTTTGAACGTGATCGTCACAGTAGCAGAACCGTTGCGACCCTCTTCTTTAACCGACACTTTGCCGTTATCGTCGAGTTTGACTGACGCCACGTTCGTGTTGCTCGATTTCACTTCAAGTGTACCAACTTTAGAAGTACCAAATTTAACGTCTCCATCAGCTTCGATGACTGCGCCGAATGCTTCTTTATACTGATCAAGGAATTTGACTTCTACAGTTTGTGGAGAGTCGACTTTACCAGATACATCTTTAGAATCGAAGCTGAGTGATGATTTTGTAAGTGTTGCATCAGCAATTTTAGAGTCAGCTACAACTGAGAATTCTACGATACGCTCGAAGTCGCCGCTCACAATTTTCACTTTAGCCGTTCCAGTTGCGTGAGCAGAGATGATACCGTCTTCAGATACTGTCGCGATTGCCGGTGTCAAGTTCGTGTACGTTGATGTTGCTTTCGTAAGAACTTGAATGTTACCAGACACGTCTTTCACGAAGACATCCAAGAATTGGTCCTTCTCAGAGAGTTTGATTGTCGTATCAAGTGTGCCATCTTTCTTAGCTTCCTTGTAAGCCGCTACAACTACCGGTGCTTTCGTGTCACCATCGTATGAAGAGATGTGAACGCCATCGAATGCTGCGATTTCTTGAGCACTAGATACAGTTACTTTCACAGCGCCTGTAGTTGCCAAGACTTTCGAACCGTCTACTGCTTTAACTTCAACGAAGAATGTGTTTGCAGATCCAGTAGTAGGTTCAGAATCGAAAACAAATTTTCCATCTGATTTTAAAACAGTTGAAGTTGAAGAAACTTCTAACTCTTTATTTGACAAGAGAACACCGTTTTTGTCTTTGACAACGAGGAAGTCGTAGATGTTTTCGCCATCAAGGAAGTTTGTTTTTGTGAGTGTGATTGAAGCAGCAGCAGCAACTTCGAACTCGAAGTCTTTTTCGATCGCAGTTGTCACTTCGCCAGATGGAACTGAGAAGTTGTTAACTGAAAGCGTGTACTCGCCACGGTCAACCAAGTCTGCGTTGAGTGTGAGAAGCAATTTAGACTTGTCGTCAGCGTCAACTGTTACTTTAGTAACGTAGCGGCCGTTGTTGAGTTTGAAGTCAGCAGCTTCAACGCCTGAAACTTCTTTGTTGAATTTCACTTCAAGTTGGTCAACTTTAACTGGCTTCACTGAGAATTCAGTAGCTTCAACTGTGAAAGCAGTTTCTTCAGTCATTACTTCACCAGACTTGATGACGAATGAGTGAGTTCCTGCAGGAAGAGCTGGAGTCTTAGCAGTCAACTTACCATCCTTGATTGTTGCAGCAACTGGGATTGCTTTAGAAGCGTCTTTGAATGGGTAGATGAGAACATCTGCCTTCGTATCTTCTTTAGCGTTTTCAACGTCAGCAGTTACAGAAAGAACTTCTTTCGCTTGATCGACTGAAGAAGCAACGTTTGAGAATGCAACTTCGCTTGCGACAACTGTGTAAGTCAAGAACGAAGTGATACGGTTACCGTTGTGGTTGTAAGAGATGAGGACTTTTTGCTCGCCTGCATCTTTCGTGTTGTAAGTTGAGCTCATTGTGAAACGCTCAGGAGCTTGTGTGTAAACTTTACCGTCGCGGTACATTACGCGAATCGATGGTTTCACAAGTTCAGAACCAGCTTCGACTTCACCGAGGTCTTGGTCAAGAACGTAGAGTGGGTAGTTACGAGCATAAAGTTTCTTGATGTAAGTCTTGCCATCAGAACCTTGGCCTTTAATTGTCTGCCATGTGTTGATTGCAGTTACGAGGTGTTTGCCCCATTTGATTTCTACACCTTTAGGCGTGTTAAGCGCGAGCGCTTCTTTGAACTTGCCGCCGAGTACGACCTCTGCTTTAAGTTCTACTGTTGAAGTTGAAGCTTCTGCTGCCATTACCGGAGTAAGAGCTGCTGCCGTCACAGCGAGTGCTGCTGACGCTTTGACTAACTTGAATGATTTCTTTGCCATCTTGTGTAAATCCTCCCTTTGGTATGTTGCGATTTTGCGCTACCAGCTTGCAAGCTACGCTCCCCCCACTAAACGATTCCATATGTATACGCCATTCGTTCGAACGACTTATGCAACCTGATCCTTTAGGTCTTGAGCTTCACTTAAACTGATAGGTACTTTTCAAGATGTGAATCTTGAACAATTTACCAAGTATGAACTTGGAAAACCTTACATCCATAATATACATAACGCTTCCAATCAGCACAAGCGTTTTTTTTCGCAAAAATGGGAATGATTTTGAATTTTGGAGTTTTAAAGATAATTAAGTATCGGTTTTACCTCTTTTACAAATGTCGAAAATCGTCGAAAAACGCCGATATAACGCCATTTCGACATCTTTCGATTAAATTAATCCTTTAAATGTATTTTATTTTACTTTTATTACCTCCTCATATAATTACCATGTCTAATTTTAGATTGTATCAAAATAAGGAATAAATTAACCCTTATTTTTACATTGACCAAACTTTTAAAACTGATTCAATAAGACTAGTTTGAAATTCAGGGAATGCATTTTGACTAGTCCGATTGCAAATTATACACAAAAAAAGCTACGAACCGGTTTGGTCCGTAGCTTATGAAAAACGTCTTTCTTCTATATTAGTAACCCGCGTATTGGAGCGATTGAATGAAGGCCCGTTTCTCGCCCCCGAGGAGCGCCCATTCGAATTCATACTCGTAGCCTTCGATGGTGATGACGATCCGGTTCTCTGGACGGACGTGTTGCTTAATGAACGCAATCATCTTCGCATCCGGAATGAACCAATACGTCTCGTCGACCGTTCCATCGTCGTACTCTATATAGTCGACATCGAACGGATCGATCGTATGGACGTACGATGCCGAACCGACACGGATACGGAGCTTCTCGAATTCGAGCGGCTCACCGTCTTCCGCATAGTACTGCAAGAGGAAGCCCATGCTCGCTTTCGTCGGGCGTTCGAAGAAGAACGGTGCGAACGTCTCGTTGTAACGAGTCGAACCATCCGCCGCGAACACTTCCTTATGAACGACGATACGATTTCCCTCTTCGTCACTGACACGGTGGAAGTTGTTGAAGAGTGCGTGTTGGACCGTGAGCGTCTCTGATGCGCTACGGTTGCCGGCACCGTCACGGACGACGAGCGACATCTTCTTGCCGAGCGGTTGTTTCGGGATCGGGAGAACGAACTTCCCTGTCGACATGACCGGGGCCGTGTACGCTTTCCCGTCGATCGTCACGATGACCGTCGCGAGCGGCTCTGCCGTTCCGGCAATCCCGTTCGAAAGCGTCGTGACCGCTTGCGTGAGGCGCGCCTTGCTCGGTGCGACCTTATCCGCTACGACCGTCGATTTGACGAGTTCGCTGATCGCACCGTTCGCCGTCTTCGCCTGCGCCGTCAAGACGGTACCGACTTTTTGAAGCGCGATGACACGGCGGTAGTTCCCGTTCGCGTCGAACGAGCCGTTGAACGTGCTGCCCCCGACCGTCACAGTGACGGCGAGTCCTGGTGTACCTTTCACTTCGATCGCACGAGCCGAGTTATCGACTGGATTGATGACCGGTGCCGCCGGACGTGCCGCCGGGTCTTCCGCGACGATGACGCGTGTCACGGCGCTTGCATTCCCGCTCGCATCGACTAAACGGACATCGATGACGCGGCCGACTGGTTGTGGGGACATCGTGAACACGGCTTCACCGTTCGTACGGATGACGCGCTCGTATGTTTTCCCAGCGACAAGGATTTCAGCTTTTGCACCGATCTCCCCTTGAATCGTGAGCGACGTCGACGTATGGAACGGTGCCGCTACGACCGGCGCAGCAGGTGCCGTCACGTCGGCGACAGTCGTCGTGTCTCCTTCAGCCGCGACGAACGTCGGTGTAAAGCCACCGATGACGAGTGTCCCGGCGAGGAAAAGCGCTAAGTATTTCGGTTGTTTCATTTTATGAATTCCTCCTAAATAATGTATCGAATTAGACAACAGCTTTATTTTAATGGATTTTTTTAAAAATAGGTACATAATTTTCTATTTTAGGTGCACATTTCTCTTCAGCACACAAAAAACATCTCCATCGCTGGAGATGCCTGATCACGTCTCGTGAATCATCGTCGCTTGTCCGCCTTGCCAGAGCCACGTATCCTGGTCTTTCACGTACAAGTGCAGTGCCCAGAATCGGCCCTCGTAAGCGTTCGTCCCAAGGATGAACCGCTCCTCGAGCAACAGTTGCACGACGGCGAGCTCACCTTTGATCGTCTCGTCGAACGTCACCGTCTCTTGGGCGATCCATTGAATGGCGGCCGGATCGACGAACTGATCTAAAAATGTCTCTTTATCGAACTGACGCCCGCTCGAGTCGACATAGCGGAATTCATCGTGCATGATGCCCCGCATCGCGTCAAGGTCGCCCGCCGTTTGAGACGCGGACCGGTCGTCAGAAAGTTGTTTCATGTTGAGTGTTTCCATAGCTGTACCTTCCTTTCACCGTACATCATAGCACAATTTCGTTCATTCGACCGAGCCGATTGCATCTGTCCTCGATCGCGTCCATCAGCGCGCCCCGGTGACGGTTCATTATGAATGGAGCATGATCAGCTTAAGTTCTTGGAATTTAATTTTCCCCGTCATCTCGTTCTCGATTGCCTATACATTCATCGGGAAACAGCAGACGGATCAGCAACTCTCGGATAGACCTTGACAATCTCACTTCATCCCGTTAAAGTAACGATAACATTATACGAACTCGCGATGAGAAAGAAGAGTAGCGCGAAGGAACGTCTCCAGAAAGCCGGTGGTCGATGCGAACCGGTGACGTGTCTCGCGTGAATGGGCTTTTGAGCGTTCAGACCGATACGTAGGCTCTGACGGGTCCTCCCGTTACCGAGGACAGCGAATGATCGTTCGCGATGAGTGGGGGAACTCCCCCAACGAAGGTGGCACCACGGGTCTCCCGTCCTTCATGTCTATTTAGACATGTCGGGCGGGGGACTTTTTTATTTGGAGGAGGAGATTACATGGAACAACTGATCATCAACGGCGACGAACTGACCCCGGTGGCCATCTTCCACCGGTTGCAAGGAGAACGAAAAATACTGCTCGAGAGCCGGGCTGAAGGCAAACACGGACGTTACTCGATCATCGCGGCAAATCCGGTCGAGACGATCCGTGTCGACGGCAACACCGTGACCGATGCAACGGGCACGACCCAGGCGGACGACCCGCTCGCCGTCTTATCCACATTGATCGAACGCGACACGGAAGACGCGCCCTACCCGTTCATCGGCGGCGCCGTCGGGTATATCGGCTACGACCTGCTGCGGACGTATGAGCCGATCCCGAACACGCCGACCGAGACGCGCGACTTGCCGGACGCGTTGTTCCAGCGCTATGAGACGGTCGTCTTATACGACCATCTCGAGGAGCGTGTCATCTTGATTGACACCGGCGACAGCGACGGAGCGGCCCGGCTCGAACAGTTGAAAATCGAGCTCGAGACGGCGAAGACGCATGAACTCGCGCCGGTCGTCCGAACGAGCGAACGGATCTTGACCGACAAGGACGCATTTATCGAGCGTGTCTTGAAAGCGAAAGAAGCAATCCTTGCCGGCGAGGTGTTCCAACTCGTGTTGTCGCAACGGATTGACGCGACGTTCACCGGTGACCCGTTCCACTTCTACCGGACGCTGCGAAAACTTAATCCGAGCCCGTACTTATTCTACATCGACCTCGGCGAAGCGATCGTCCTCGGGGCGTCGCCTGAGAGTCTCGTCCGTGTCGAAGGGAACCGCGTCTCGACGAACCCGATCGCCGGTACGCGCCCGCGCGGCAAGACCGTCGAAGAAGACATGCGCCACGCCGCCGACTTGATTGAAGACGAGAAAGAGCTGGCCGAACATCGGATGCTGCTTGACCTTGGCCGGAACGACATCGGCCGCGTCGCCAAAGTCGGCACCGTCACGATCCCGAAACAGATGGAAGTCGAGCGTTTCAAAAACGTCATGCATCTCGTCTCCGAAGTCGAAGGCGAACTGCGTGACGACTTGAACCCGATCGACGCACTTCGGGCCTGTCTCCCGGCCGGCACCGTCTCCGGGGCACCGAAGATTCGGGCGATGCAGCTGATCGATGAGCTAGAGACGGTGAAACGTGAAGTATACGCCGGGGCCGTCGGCTATCTCGACGTCCGGGGCGGCTTCGACTTCGCCCTCGCCATCCGGACGATGGTCGTCCAAAACGATACGGCGTACGTCCAAGCCGGGGCCGGCATTGTCTTTGACTCGGATCCGGTATCGGAATATGAAGAGACGCTGCATAAAGCCAAATCGTTACTGGAGGTGTTCGCATGATTTTACTGATCGATAACTATGACTCGTTCACGTATAACGTCTATCAAGACGTCGCTCGGTTCAGCGATGTCTCGGTCGTCCGGAATGACGAGCTGACGGTCGATGAAATTCGCGCCCTTAACCCGTCTGGCATCATCATTTCACCTGGTCCAGGGGGTCCGCGTGACGCCGGTGTCTCCCTCGACGTCGTCCGGCAGCTGTCGGGACAGATCCCAATTCTCGGCGTCTGTCTCGGTCATCAAGTCATTGCCGAGGCGTTCGGCGGCACAGTCGGACGGGCCCGGGAGGTCATGCACGGCAAGACGTCCGTGATCGAGACGACACCTGGTGCCTTGTTTGACGACGAGCCGATGGACGTCATGCGCTATCACTCGCTCGTCGTCCAAGCGACGGAACTCGCCGTGACGGCAACGACTGCGGACGGTGTCATCATGGCGCTCGAGCATCCCGAACATCCGACGTACGGCGTCCAGTTCCACCCCGAGTCGATCGGGACACCCGACGGACGGGACCTGTTCGAACGGTTCGTCGCGATTTGTCACACAAAAAGACCGAGGAACGTGTCCTCGGTCTGAGTGTCGAACTTCCGTACAATGATGAAGAAGTCTGATGCTACACATACGATGAATCATATGAACCAAGCGCGTCTTCGTTGAAATCGGAGATGCGCTTTTTCATGTCACTCACGTTCATAATTTGAAATATAACTCATCTATCCCTAAACATAGTCATACATTAAGAGAATGAGTATGTTTAATATTTTAAACTCATCATAAATAGGTTATATTATAGCTAAACATAGTCAAAAATTGATGAAATGAATATGTTTAATCAATTTTGATAATGAATGAGGGTGATTCTTATGCGAAATTACGATTATCAGTATTTAAGAAATCTCTCCTTGCCGATGGAGACCGTACGATTGATCGGCCACATCAATGAATACAAAGGCAAACAAGACCTGTATAAACAACAGGCGCCTCAAATTCTGAACACCTTGCGTGACGTGGCTGTCATCCAATCGACCAAGGCTTCCAATGCAATCGAGGGAATCGTCGTGACCGAGAGCCGCCTACACACCATCATGTCGAAGACCTCTGACCCGGCCGACCGCTCGGAAGCTGAAATTGCCGGATACCGGGATGTATTGAACTTGATTCATGCCTCAGCTCAGGACATCCCAATCAACCCGAACATATTGCTTCAGCTCCATAAAGAGCTCTACAAGTTTGTTCCGATTGAGGGCGGGAGATGGAAGAATGTCGATAATGAAATCAGTGAGACCTTCCCTGATGGCACGCGCCGGACGCGTTTCGTACCAGTCCCAGTCTTTGAGACCCCAGCGGCTGTCCAGGCCTTATGTGACAGTGTAAAAGAACGTCGGCAAAATGAAGACGTCGATTCGCTCATCTTGACGAGTATGTTCATCCTCGACTTTTTATCCATCCATCCGTTCAATGACGGGAACGGACGAATCGCCCGTCTTTTAACCTTGTTGATGCTCTATCAATTCGGCTTCGAGGTCGGTCGCTATATTAGTCTCGAGAAGATTGTCGAGGAACGAAAAGAAGATTACTATGAATCCCTACGATTGTCCTCAATCGATTGGCATGAGAATCAACAAGACCCTTTTCCATGGATTCATTATCTGTTGAGCGTGATTCTTGCCGCATATAAAGAGCTAGAAGATCGTGTAGGACTCGTCACGTCAGGAAGTCAAAGTAAGAGTAGTCGGATCAGACGATTCGTAGAAGGGAGAATCGTACCGTTTACCAAGTCGGATATCCGAAGCGCCTGCCCCGACATTAGTGAGGCGACCATCAACCGTGTCCTTCGGGAATTGCGGGATGAAAGGGAAATCGCTCCGTCTGGACTCGGCCGGAGTGCGAAATGGATTAAGCAATAATTCTTCCGAGACATGTTTTTTAGTAAAGACCGTCAAAGTGAAAAGAATGTATGTATTGTTGGCTCTTTGTGATGCGACTCTCGAATGCCGAGGAACGCGGACTGATGAAAATCGAAGTGATTGAAGACCCAAGATTCATCGGTGATTTACACTATTATGTACACGTGAAAAATGAACATCAGATGGAGCTCTTTCTCGAGGATGTCCCGCCCAACTCAAAGAAATTGATTCGAGACGAAGGACGATTCTATGATTATTTATTAGAAGAATGGACTGATGTCAAAGGCTCAATTGAAGTATTCAATAATTTGAATTTAGGCATTCACCGTGAAGACAAGTGGTCAAACGATTGAACATAAAGGAGAATCAAAATGAATCTATTTGAATACATCAGTCTGTCTGCAACCGCATGGTTTATGGGGTTCTTCCCTATGTTCGAAATCTATTTAGCCATCCCGAGTACGATGTTACTAGGTCTCGACGGCGTCTCTGCCGTCCTTTGGGCCGGGCTTGGTAACTTCTTGCCGGTTCCTCTGCTCGCTTATTTTTACGATTGGCTTCATCGATTCAAACGTCTTAGTGGCTGGTTAGACCGCCTAGAGAAACACCGTTTTAGTCATTTAATGCGCGAACATGGCAGTTGGTCCATCATCCTCGTCACGCCTCTATTAGGATCATGGGTAGTTGGCGTGATTGGTCATTCGATTGGGATGAGGCGCTCTACACTTCTCATCTATTCAGCCATCAGTATATTCGGGTATGGCGTGTTAATAGCTTGGCTCACCTCAAAAGGGATCGAGTTCACAATCTGAGGCATGCCTGACGTCCATAGCAAATGAAAAAGAGTGCTGACTCATTCTGTTTTCGAATGAATCGGCACCCTTTTTTTGATTGCACGAGATTGCTCAATCGTTATCCTTTGCCTGAAGAAGAGATCGTGTTTTTGTCTCTTTCTGCTAAAAACTCATCCAACTGAAAGTCATGCTTGTCGAGCATAATTTGATCGCGTGCGATGCCTCGCTCACGTAGTGTCGCGATCGTCTCCCGCAAGAAGTCGTCGCTCCCAACGATGTAATACAAACCATCCTGATCGGTCGCGAGCATCTCGACCGCCGCGTAATAATCTGAACGATTGGCGACAAACTCTGCCGTGAAGCTGTTTGATGACGTAAATACGTCGTTGAATAGATAGTTCGCTGACGTGTCGACGTTCAACGAATGGAGATGCGGGATACCTGCCCCATTCTGTAAGTATTCGAGTACGATCGGGCGGAACGTCGCGAGCCCGACGCCAGCCGACAGCAGGTAGACGTTCTTCCCGTCACGCTGGAGCGGGACGTTCGAATGTGTCTTGAAGATGGCGACTTGTTCGCCAATCTTCATATCACGCAAGATCGACTTGAACTCGGAGCACTCTCGCTTGATCCGTGTCGTGATACCGATCGCGCCTTCACGCGGCAACGTCGAGATCGACATGTGGCGAATCAAGCTCCGGTTCGGTCTGTCTTCTTTGTTGAACCCTTCTAAAGCGAAGTGGGTATGCGCCCCCTCGTCCCACGTGAATCCGTCGGGCAGCTCGAGTTGGAACGTGTATGTATCCGGCGCTTCGTTCACGATTTTCAGGATTGGCGTCCAGTAAATTTGCATCGTCGTCACTCCTTCCTTCTATTAATAGACCGCAATCGGTCCGTATGGTCCTTGAATGATTTCAAGCTTCGTCTCGAAGATATCGGATAGCGTCTCGGCGACCATGATCTCATCAACCGTACCGAAGGCGGCGATCTTGCCGTCTTTCATCGCACAAATCCGGTCCGAGTACTTGGCCGCGAAGTTGATGTCGTGGAGCACGGTGACGATCGTCCGGCCGAACTCGTCGGCGACGTGGCGCAAGTACTCCATCATCTGGACCGAGCGGGCGATGTCCAAGTTGTTGAGTGGCTCGTCGAGCAACACGTATTCCGTCTCCTGACAGAGCACCATCGCGACGTAAGCGCGTTGGCGCTGACCGCCCGACAGTTCATCGAGGTAACGGTGCTCCAAACTCGTCAAGTCGAGGAAGTCGATATATTTCGAGATGATGCGCTCGTCCTCTTGCGTCAACCGCCCTTTTGAGTACGGGAAACGGCCGAACCCGGCGAGTTGTCGTACGGTGAGACGCGTCACGAAATGGTTCTCTTGCCGTAAGATCGTGATGATTTTCGCCAAGTCTTTCGATTTCGTGCTCGACACGTCCATCCCTGCGACTTGGATCTGTCCTTCGTCCAAGTTGAGCAGACGGCCAATCATCATGAGCGTCGTCGACTTGCCGGCCCCGTTCGGACCAATCAACGACGTGAATCCAGCTTTCGGGATTTGAAGGTCGAGCGGCCCGATCTGGACGTCGTCCGTATACGATTTTTTTACTTGCTCGATTTGTATCATAGGGACCCCTTCCTTAATATCACCGCTAAGAAAATCACACCGCCGAACAATTCGATGATGACGGACACGACACTCGGTGCATTGAAAATGTGATAAATAAAAAAATATGCGCTCGTCAGTACGAAGAAGCCAAGCGCGAACGCCATCGGGAAGACGTATTTATGGTCATACGTCGCCGCGACCTGATAACTGAGCGTCGCGACCAAGAAGCCGAAGAACGTCAGCGGTCCGATCAAGGCCGTCGACACTGACATTAAGAGCGAGATGAGTATAAGCGTATAGATGACGCTTTGGCGATGGTTCACCCCGAACGACGTCGCCATGTCTTTCCCGAGCGCGACGATGTTCAACTGGTTCGAGAACAAGTAAAGCAAGACACCGACGACCACAACGATCGGGATGACGATTGGGAAGTAGGCGGCGTCCGCATTCGTCACCGAACCGAACAGACGCGCCTGCAACAGATCAAACTCGGACGGTGCGAGCATGCGGCGCATGAACGTCGACACCGAGTTCAACCCGGTCCCGATGATGATCCCGATGAGGAGCATCAGTTGGAGGTTGGCGTATTTTCCCGATAACAGCCAGCCGTACAACAGAAGACTCATCAGCACCATGACGGCAACTTGGCTCAAAAACGCACCCGTCCCGCTGAAACCGACCAAAGCCCCAGCCCCGAAGAAGAAGATCATACTCGTTTGAATCGTTGAATAGAGCGCGTCAAACCCAAGTAAGGACGGAGTGATGATGCGGTTGTTCGTCACCGAGTGAAACGCGACGGTCGCGAGACTTTGACAAAGTGCCGCAATCGCCATCGTGATGACGGCGACGACACGGCGCTCGACGACCGGCATGAATGACGGTGAGTCGAACGGGACCGGATTGTTGTAGACGAGAAGACCGAACGCGCATAACAGACCCCCAATAATGAAAGCGATGAGGAACACCCAATAGCGGCGTTCTTCTTTTTTTGAGCGAAACGCAGACGCGCTCCGCTCTTTCCCGCTTAGCGGACGAACGTCTTCTTCGTAAGTTTCTCTCTCCATGACCGTACTCATCGTACACCTCCCGTCTTCCGTTGTCGCAACAGAATCGCGATGAACACGACCGAGCCGACCGTCCCGAGAATGAGTGACACCGGCAACTCGAACGGCATGATGATCGTCCGGGAGATCAAGTCACTGACAAGGATCGCCCCCATCCCGATGACACACACCCACGGCAAGTTGCTGCGGAGGTCGTCACCGCGGAACATCGAAACGAGGTTCGGGACGATCAAGCCGAGGAATGGCAAGTTACCGATGACGGTCGCGACGACCCCGACCGATAACGCAATCAAGCCGGTTGCGATCAACATCAATAAGTTGTAGTTGACGCCAAGGCTCGTCGCAATATCTTCCCCGAGTCCGACGAGCGTCAACCGGTTCGCGAGTAAGAAAATAAAGAACGTGGCGATGATGATGAGCCATAAGTATTCATAACGTCCGACTTGGACCGAGGCGAACGAGCCGACGAACCAGCCTTCGAGCGTCTGGCTAGCCCGGAAGAACAATCCAAGAAACGTCGACACGGCCGAGACGACCGCCCCGAGCATGAGTCCGATAATCGGGACGATTAAGGACGAACGAAGTTTGACCGACCGTAAAAACCAAAAGAATACCATCGTTCCGATAAACGAGAATACGATTGCTCCCGTCATACGCATCATGAGTGACGGTGCCGGGACTAACAAGTAGACTGCCAACAACCCGAGACCAGCCCATTCAATCGTGCCGGTCGTCGTCGGTTCGACCAATCGGTTTTGCGTGATCAACTGCATAACGAGCCCCGCCATCGCCATTGCGGCACCAGTCAACATGAGCGCGACCGTCCGCGGGACCCGCGTGATCCAAAACATATCGAAGCCGTCCGCTTTACTAATGTCGTATACACCGGTGAAGAGCGATAGAATCGCAAGCATCAGGACGACGAGCATGGCAAAGATGAACGACTTCGTCCAAATGTTAGAAAAGGAGGGTTGAGCACTCGTCTCAACCCTGTCTAGTATTGGATTTTGCACAACGTGACCCCGTTACTTCGCGAGCGCTTTTGCGACGCTCTCAAAGAATTCCGAGTACGTTTGAATCGATTCGTTCAAGTACGTGTCTTTCGGTGTGTAGACGATTTGGTCTTCCTTGACGGCTGTCGTCTTTTGAAGTGCAGGTGCGTTATCGATGACGTCTTCAGCCGGGACTGCGCCTTCCGCGTCAGCGAGCGGTGCGTCGCGGTCAAGTACGAACAACCAGTCCGGGTTGCTCTCGGCGATCGCTTCGACCGATACTTCGTCGCCTTGGTGGTCGCCTGTCGTCTTCTCGACTTCTAGTGCTGGCACCCAGCCGAAGATGTCGTACATCGGTCCGAATACGCGGCCGCTGATTGGAGCTGAGAATCCGATGTCGCCACCTGAGACGATGACCGACATAATCGTGTCTTCGCCGTCATAAGCTGTTTTCGCGTCTTCGATTGATTGCCCGAGGTCAGCGACCATGTCTTCCGCTTCTTCGTTTTTGTCGAAGATTTGACCGAGCGTGAGTGTCGTGTCTTCAAGTCCTTGGACTAAAATCTCACCCGGTGTGCCTGAATCTTCCGGTAGTTCGATGTTCAAGTCGATAACAGCCGCATTCGGGACCAACTTTTTGATGTCCTCGTAGTAGTCGGCGAAACGTTGACCGACGATGACGACGTCCGGATCGACTCCGGCGATCGCTTCTAAGTTCGGCTCGAAGTGCATGCCGACGTCGACGATGTCTTCGTCTTTGACGTATGGTGACTCAGCCGGCATCAAGCCGACCGGCGCCGCCGCGAGTTCGACGTCCCACTCTGCGAGCGTCTCGAACGTCCGGTTGTCGAGTGCGACGACCGTCTCCGGGTTGACCGGTACTTCGATCTTGCCATGGGCGTCCGTGATCTCGACCGTCTTCGGTGTCGCTTCCGCTTCCGCGTTGCCCGTATTTTTCGCCTCATTCTCGTTCCCGCACGCCGCGAGTAACAAGACGAGCGATGTCGCCATGATTGATGCTTTCAATTTCCCCACTTTTTCCATCTCCCTATATGTATTGAGTACGCTGACAACCTTCTCAATCGAACGGCATCCCGGTTGTTGGTTTTGTCTATGTAAGTCACAGGAATACTTTCTCATTGATAATGATTATCATTGTCGTTTTCATTGAGAAGCATAGCAAACAAAAAAAGGATGCGCAATGCCAAAATTTCAAAAAGAGATTGGAAATATTTTTCCTACTATCTAACGCAAAATAAAAAGAAAGTGGTGCTCGACCACTTTCTGAAAGGTTAGGTTTCAGGTTCTCTTGTCTCGTTTTCGTTTGAGAATGCTGTAGATATTTGATCATTTTCCTAAGCTTCTGTGTTTGCGTTCGCTTTTTCTGTCGACACCCGTATATAACTCGGCACAGTTGCGACCGGACTCATCGTGCTCGGTGTCATCGTCATGAATTTCGGGAAAACGAATACGGTACACGGCTAACGTTTTTAGAAAGGAGTGACGCGAATGCTCGCACCATTGATCGAAGAGAAAGAACGACTTTTATTGACGACTGAAGTTCGGACGTCGCCCGAGCGATTGCGTGAACTTTTGACCGAAGATTTTTTTGAAATCGGGAGCTCCGGTCGCGTCTTATACAAAGAAGACGACACGAATACGATGGACCTTGGAGAGATTGACATCACACTGTCCGACTTCAACCTCGAAGTCATCCGCGACGATGTCGTGCTCGCTACGTATCGAACCGAAAATCACGCGACTGAGAAGACCGCTCTCCGCAGCTCGATTTGGGTCAGGATTGACGGCGTATGGAAAATGCGATTCCATCAAGGGACACCTGCACAATAACGATAGATAGGGCGCGCCGATTTAAGCGCCCCCTTTTTTTTCTATTCACCCTACCATTTATTTTGCTCACCCGCCTTGTCCGGATGTCCTATAATTCACGTATGAATGACACCAAAAGAGAGGGTCGACAAAATTGAATACATATAGCACACGCAACCACCTTGAACCGGTCATGCGACGACCGAGAGCCACGTTAGAAGAGAAGTTAGCGCTTATGGAGTCACGCCGAAAGAAATTGATGTTCGAGCCGACGATCCCGCTTCGATCCATCCGCAAAAGACGACCCACCGTCACTGTCACGTTCTCCGTCGGTGGCTTCGGTGTCCACAACGAGTCCACGTTGACGTTCTTTGAAGACGGGTCGGTCAAACGAGAAGTGATTTGGCGCGAAGATTACGACTTGAGCGTAGCAATCCCAAGCTCAGGTTGGTACGAGAAGGAGGATGTGATACGCGTCCACGAACGATTCGTCGCCCTCTCCTCACATCGTTGGCCTGAAGTGTTTGAAGAAAAAGGATATTACACCACCGATGGGACGCAGTGGAGCCTCGTTGTGAAACGTCTCGGGAAACTGATCCATCAGCATTCCGGCAGCAACGCCTACCCATCAAGCTGGAAAGCCGTCACGGAACTGTTCGGCATCTCGTGAACCGACAAAAGGAGCACCCACTTGGGCGCTCCCTTTTCTCATATCGCCTGAATCATCTCGACCCGATTGCCGAACGGGTCGCGGAACTCGAACCGGTCAAAGCCAGGGATTGGAATCCCTTCAAGCCGCTCGATTCCTTCTGCTTCGAGTTTCCGTCCCCACTCCTCTAAATCGGTCACCGTATAGGCGACATGTGCTTTCGTTTTCAGCCGATCGACCCCGTCCTCGGTACCGACATGGACGCTTCGGTCGCCGACTTGAAGCCAAAACCCGCCTCGTCCTTGAAGCGACTCCGGTTTGTCGATTTCATTCAAGCCGAGCACGTCGCAATAAAACGCGCGTGCTGTCGTTTCTTCACCTTTTGGGATCGTGATTTGGACGTGATGGATGCCTATGATCATGTCGTTTTCCCCTTCCGATACGTCAATCCGATAAACTGTAGTTTTTGGTTGAACAGACGCGGATACGCCATATAGCCGACCATGACGGCCGAAATCGTCGCCGTCGTCAAAATGAGGAACAAGATGAGCAGTTGGTACAACACCGCCTCCATCGGGTCGGCGCCGCCGATGATAAGGCCGCTCATCATGCCCGGAAGCTGGACGAGCCCCATCGTCTTTTGCGCCTCGACGGTCGGGATCATACTCGTCCGGATGGCGTTCTTCAAGCTCCGCTCGATTGCGATTTTCGGTGCCCCGCCCATCGACAGGATGAGCTCGATGACCTCGTCGCTCCGTTCGACCTCGTCTTTGAACTTGTTCAAAAACAGGAGTGACAACACCATACAGTTGCCGATGACCATACCGCTGATTGGAATGATTTTCTCCGGCTCGAACGGGATGATGCCGAGCCCGAGCATGAGCCCCATCGTCAGCGATTCGACCGTGACGAGTGTGAGGACGATCATCCAGGTGATGCCAGGGATGCCGTCCCCTTTTTTGATGATATTTTGCGTCGCCGCGCCAATCATGAGGAGGATCATGAGCAGCATGAACACCGGGTTATCGCTCTCGAAGACGAACGTCAAAATGTAGCCGATCAACAACAGTTGAATGATCGAGCGTACCGTCGCGATGACGATGTCACGCTCGAGACCGAGCTTCAAAAATAACGCCAACCCGAGCGGAATCGCCACGAAAATCAAGGAAGTCATCAGTTCGATGAACGTCATAGCTCTTCCCCCCTGACGAAACGTCCGATCATCGGATTGTCCGACTCGTCGATGAACGACGCGTCTCCGAACTCAATCAATTCCCCGTTCCGTAAAAACCACATGTCGTCACTGACCCGTCTCGCTTGATCGAGGTCGTGGGTGATCCAAATGACGGTGACCCCGAAATCTTTTTGAAGTCGCACGATCAAATGCTCGATCTCTTTCACCGTCCGGTAGTCGAGGCTCGACGTGATCTCATCTAACAGCAAGACGTCCGGTTTATTGACGAGCGTCCGGGCGATGGCGACCCGGCTCCGCTCCCCGCCCGACAACGTCTTGATCGGTTGGTCGAGCGAGATGCCGTCCAAGTCGACTTTTCCGAGCAGCTCTGTCGCTTTAGCCCGGTCGAGCGTCTCCCCGAAAATCGCTTTCGGCAAATTCAAATTGTCGTACACCGTCCCGTCGATCATCGGGGCGCTTTGGAACGCCATGCCGATCTGTTTCCGGAGCGCGATGACATCGATATCGCGGATGTTCTCGCCTTTGAAATAAATGTCGCCCGCGTCCGGCGACAGTAGCCCGTTAATATGTTTCAGGCACGTCGTCTTGCCGGCGCCGCTCGGTCCGACGAACGTCGTGATCCGGCCTTCGCGGAAGTGGCCGGTGATGTTATGTAGGATGTCGTTATGACTGACCCCAATGAATTCGATAATGTGCATGTGCCTTCAATCCTTTCTCGATCCGATCCCTATTTACTGAAAGTTAGACACGTCGTCGACCACGACGTCACCGTTTGAATCAAGTAACGGCGTGATGCCACCACCCGTCCCGACCCATGTCTGGATGTAGTTGACACCGGTCGCTGTGTCGACGAGTACCATAACTTGGCCAAGTTCCGGCAACTGTTCCGTCAATTTGACTTGAAAACGTGTCGCCCCTGTCACTTCCTCGTCTGTTTTTTTCTTGAATAACATGACATCCCGCCTTCCTACTGTTAACTGTACGCAACATGACCCTTTGTTTCAATGAATGCGATATCTCCAAGGCTGACAAATCCTAAACCCGTTCATTTTTGTTTAATATGACTCTAAAAAAACACGCCGACCTCGGCGTGTTTAGGAATAACTCCGTTCGATGACAAAACTTGTCTTGTCCCCTCGGAAATATGAACGTGAGTACTCGATCGTTTTTCCCGACGCGTCCTCGGTCACCGTCTCGATATAAAAGCACGGTGTTCCGAGCGGACAGTCGAGAAGATCGCTTATCCGTTCGTCGGCGAGCGCGATCTCGAGCGCCTCGGTCGTCTTGGCGACGTGGACGTCGTGGACTTCCGCTAGCGTTTGGAACAGGGAATGCTCGGCCTGGTCTTTCGTGATACCCGGCGCGATCTGCCACGGGATGAACGAGACCTCGTACTGCGTCGGCTCCCCGTCGGCGTGACGGATGCGTTCGATCTTTTGAATCGGCGCTTGCTCGTCGACCGTGAATACGTCCGCGAGCTGAGCGTTCGCCGAGACGACCGACAAGTCGATGAGCGACACTTGCCCGCGCTTGCCTTGGATGGCGAGCTGGGCCGCGTAATTGTTCGGCGTATGCGATAACGTCTGCCGGACTTTCTTCCCGGCGACGAACGTGCCGCGCCCTTGCTGGCGGACGAGATAGCCTTCCGTCGTCAACTGGTTGAGCGCGCCGCGGACCGTCGTCCGGCTGACGTCGAACTCTTCGCATAACGCGTACTCGGTCGGGAATTTCTCGCCTTCTGTATAATGCCCGCTCTTGATGCGGGACAATAACTCTTCTTTGATGGCTGTTTGAAGCGTCGACTGCGACATTCTGTCACCCCTTTGTGTCATCCTTCTTTCCTTTATTCTGATACAGCAAACATACAAATGCAAATACAAAAAACAATTTGTATTATTTGTACTTTTTATATTGCGACAAGTTGTACTATTTGTTATATTTGTTACAACAAAAAGAAATCGCTTTCACAAGGAGGAGTTGGCACTATGGCAGTCAAGGTCGTCATCATCGGTGGAGGTTCGAGTTATACCCCCGAAATCATTGAAGGTTTGATCCAGCGGCAAGCGACGTTTCCGGTTCGGGAGATCGTTCTTGTCGACATCGAGGAAGGAAGAGACAAATTAGACATCGTCGGCCGTCTCGCCGAACGGATGATTCAAAAGGCAGGCGCAGACATCAGACTCAGTTGGACGCTCGACCGGAAAGCCGCACTTGTTGGCGCCGACTTCGTCTCGACGCAGATCCGCGTCGGTGGACTGAAAGCCCGCGCCTTGGATGAACGCATCCCGCTCAAGCACGGCTTCATCGGGCAAGAGACGAACGGTGCCGGTGGCTTGTTCAAAGCGTTCCGGACGATCCCGGTCCTCGTCGAGCTCGCTAATGAGATGGCGGAGATTTGCCCGGACGCGTGGCTCGTCAACTTCACGAACCCGGCCGGTATCGTCACCGAGGCCGTCTTGCAGCACTCGGCCCACAAAAAAGTCATCGGCGTCTGCAACATCCCGTTCAACATGCGCAACTCGGTCGCTGAGATTTTAGACACGCCGGTCGAACGTGTCGCCATCGAATTCATCGGACTCAACCATTTCGTATTCGGCCGCCACGTCTGGGTCGACGGGGTCGATCGCACGGACGACGTGCTCGCGTCACTGAATGCCGGCACCGACTACTCGCCGGCGAACATCGTCGGGCTCGGTTGGAGCGAGTCGTTCTTGAAATCGCTCCGCATGTTGCCGAACCCGTACCATCAATACTATTTCCAAACGGCGGACGTACTCGCGAAAGATCTAGCGGCGTATGAACAGAACGGGACGCGCGCCGAGGTCGTCCAGCAAGTCGAGGCGCAACTGTTCGAGAAATACAAAGACGTCGAACTCGACGTGAAGCCTGTTGAGCTCGAACAGCGCGGCGGCGCCTATTATTCCGACGCCGCCTGCAACTTGATGGACTCGATCTACAACGACCGCGGTGATATCCAGACTGTGAACACACTGAACCGCGGCGCGATTCGCGATTTACCGGACGACGCCGTCATCGAAGTGAACGCCGTCATCACGAAGGCTGGTCCACGTCCGATTTCAATCGGTGCGTTACCGCTCCCGATCAAAGGACTCATCACCAACTTGAAGACGTTTGAACAGCTCGCCATCCGCGCAGCGATGTCCGGCTCATACAACGACGCCTACCTCGCCTGCCTGATGAACCCGCTCATCCAAGACGAGAAGAAAATCGATGTGCTCTTGCGCGATTTGTTCGACGCGCACGAAGCGTACTTACCCCAATTCAAGAAGGAGGTTTACTCATGAACAAGTTTATCGAAATCGCTGGGCGCATCGGCTCCCAGCGACACTTAGTCGCCATCCGTGACGGCTTCGTCTCCGTCATGCCGCTCATCATCGTCGGTTCGCTCGCTGTCCTTATTAACAACTTCCCGGCTATCAATTTAGGTGGCCTCTCGCTCGACTTCGTCGGCATGATGAACAATGCGTTCGGCGAAGGCAGCTGGCAAGGACTCGGCGGCAATATTTGGACGGCCTCGTTCGCCATACTCGGGTTACTCGTCGCTTTCTCGATCGGGTATAACTTGGCCCGGTCATATGGGGTCGATGGACTCGCCGCCGGTATTTTATCGGTCGCGTCATACATCATGCTCGTGCCGGTCACAGAAGACTGGGGCTTAAACTTCGCTTGGCTCGGTGCCCAAGGATTATTCGTCGCCATCATCGTCTCGATCGCGGTCACCGAACTGTTCCGTTACCTCATCAACACGAAACTGACGATCAAGATGCCGGAAGGCGTGCCGGGCGGGGTCACCCGTTCGTTCCAAGCACTCATCCCGTCGATGCTCATCTTGACGCTCGTCGCCGGGGTTCAACTGTTCATGACACTCCAAGTCGAGCTCAGCATTTTTGAAGTCATCTTTAAAGTCATCCAGCAACCGCTTCAAGGGTTCGGCGACTCGCTCGCGGCCGGTCTCGTCATCGCCTTCTTGAACCATATCCTTTGGTTCTTCGGACTTCACGGCACGAACATCATCGGTTCGGTCATCGAGCCAATCTATCTCCCGCTCATCGAGCAAAACTTGGCCGCGTTCCAAGCAGGTGTGTCGGCGTATGACGTGCCGTACACGGTGACTAAACCGTTCCTCGACTCATTCGTCTTCATGGGCGGATCAGGTACGACGTTCGCCCTGCTTCTCGCCATCTTCATCGTCGTCCGCAAACAGCGCAACCACCCGTACCACCAAGTCGCGAAACTGTCGGCGCCGGCTGGACTGTTCAACATTAACGAACCGGTCATCTTCGGTCTCCCGATCGTGTTGAACCCGGTCATGTTGATCCCGTTCATCTTGGTACCGGTCACGCTCACGATCGTGTCGTACGTCGCCCTCTCAACGGGCATGGTACCGAAGACGGTCGCCATCGTGCCATGGACGACGCCACCGATCATCAGCGGTTACCTCGTCACCGGCGGTAGCGTCCGCGGCGTCTTGCTCCAACTCGTCAACTTGACGATTGCGACGGCGATGTATATCCCGTTCGTCATGGCAGGGGCGAAAGCGATGACGGCCGAAATCAATAAAAATAAAGCAGAAATCAACGAAGGAGAGAAAATCAGTTGAAGACAGAAAGCATCCAACAATTATCGTTCATGATCATCTTACACGCCGGCAACGCCCGCTCGTCGGCGTTCGAGGCGATCGCCGCCGCCAAACGCGGCGAAGGTGAACTCGCCGAAGCGAAAATGAAAGAAGCGGACGAGGCGTTTTTAGAAGCCCACAAGCTTCAAACCGAACTGTTGCAGGAAGAGGCACGCGGTGCGACGAGCGACATGAGCGTCCTGCTCGTCCACGCCCAAGATCACTTGATGACGGCAATGACCGTCAAAGAACTTGCGATCGAGATGGTCGACATGATCACTCGACTCAACCAATTGGAGGAACTGAAATGAACATCTTACTCGTCTGCTCGGCCGGTATGTCGACATCGATCCTTGTTGAAAAAATGCGCACCGAGGCTGCCTCACGTGGCTTGGACGCGACAATCGATGCCATCCCGGAATCACGCTTGAAAGAACAAACGAACGTCGACGTCATCTTGATCGGACCACAAGTCCGCTACCTCGAAGGTAAGATCAAGGCATCCGTCACGGTACCGGTCGCCGTCATCGACAATATGGCTTACGGGCTCATGAAAGGCGACCAAGTGCTCGACCAAGCGCTCGGTCTCGTGCAAAATGCATAAGACGCACGTCTTGATCAACGCCGACGACTTCGGATTGACGACCGGCGTGAACCGGGGCACCATCGACAGTCACGTCCACGGCATCGTCAATTCGGCGACACTTATGATGAACGGCTATGCCGTCGATGAAGCCGTCGCGCTCGCAAAACTTCATCCCGCCTTACACGTCGGCGTGCACCTCGCCTTGACGTGGGGACGGCCGCTCGCAAAGACAAGTACACCGCTCACGAAAGAAGACGGGACGTTCCGCTACACGAACCGGTTTCTGACGGAAGCGGCACCCGACCCTGAGCTCGTCTACCTCGAGTGGAAAGCGCAAATCGACGCGTTCCGCGCGACGGGACTGTCGCTCCATCACCTCGACAGCCATCATCACGTCCATGGCTGGCCGGCGATCCAAGACGTCATCGTCCGTCTCGCCGAAGAATATGGCACGACGTTTCGGGCCTTAACGACACTCGATGCACGACGGGACTTGTGGGTGACCGAGCGGTTCAGTGACCAGTTCTACGGCGATGGTGTGTCTCGGGCAACGCTCGACGCAATTCAACCAGGCGACTCGATCGAGGTCATGGTCCACCCGGCCGACATCGATGAGATTTTACCAAGCGTCACGTCTTACCTCGTGCAACGCTTACTGGAAAAGCAGCTATTGATCGACTATGAGCGCCCTGATTGGTGGGTGTAGAAAAAGAGAGTTGTTCACCGTTTGCCGGCGAACAACTCTCTTTTCTGTTCGTAGATTAACCAGGTAGACCTCTTTCTTGTCTACTCATGTCTTCGATCACAATATCGTAAATCTCACCTAGCGACGCACAATATTTAACGAGATCCCACGGTTCGTTCGTGTGAAAATGAATCTTGATTAGATTTTCGTCCCCGACTGCCAACAAACAATCTCCCGCGAAGCTTGTGTTGATGTACTCAAATATCGCATCTTCGGACAGTTGTTCCCCTTCGATCAACAGTTGTGTATCATATTTGAATTCTATCATCTTGTTCACCTCGCATTTCAATGGATAGACTGCAAAGAATGTAATGGTTACTATCTAGTGCTAGATTATCTCTTTTCGTCCCGATTGGCAAATCAGCCGTCGCTCTTCAAACTTCTAAAGGTTGAACTGGCGTTGGATCTGTCGCGCGACCGTTTCGGCATCAAGGTCCGTGTTATTGATCCGCAAATAGTTGTCGACATCGATCTCTCCGTCACGCGAGTTCAAGCGGTACAGCGTCGCCGTCTGCTTCAATTCGGCCTCGGACCAAGCGATATCCCGTTTCGTCGGCTTATGTGCCAGCCGATTCTCGGTCGTGTTCCGGGCGAGCCGCTCCTCGATGTCCGCTTCGAGTTCGACGTAGTAGACGTCCGCCCCGTGCGACTCGAACAGTTCCGCCACTCCTTCGATGTAGGTCCGGTCTTCTTCCATATCAAACGCCCAGACGAACGTGAAGATCAAGCCGGGCTGATCGCTTTTCGCGACCGCTTCGAATAACTCGTGCCGAAACAGTTGGACGAGCCGGCGCCCCTCGTCCGTCCCGTAATCAAAGAACGGGCTGACGAGATCGATCGTCATATGGTTATGCAGTAACTTCAACCCTGTCTGCTTCGCAAGCTCCTGTCCGACCGTCATCTTGCCGACAGCTTGTGGACCGATCAGTATGACAAGCTTCATTCTTCCCCCGTCCTTTATCCATTTCTTGCTAGCATACCATAAGGCTCGAGTCCTCGAGTAGGAAGAGCGAAAAGCGAGCGACATGAGACGTCACTCGCTACTTTTTATTGTTCGAACGCCCGGCGCAATACTTCTTCTTCCTCGGCGTGACCTAAGTTCCGATTGACGACGCGCTCGATGTCGATGTCGAGTTCGTCTTTCAACAAGTTGGCACTCCGGTCTTGCCCGATGATGACGACATCGCTCCATTTGTGCTTCTTGTGCAGCGAGCGAATCTCACCGGCGACGTCGCGATAAAATTGTCGGACTTGTTTTTCTTTCCGGCTGTCGAATTGGTCGACTTGACTACTCGACGATGCATGTCCACCAGCTCCGCGGCCTTGGTACCGTCTCCATTGATCGGTGTCTAAATCAAGATCGAATACGACGATGTCTTCGACTTCACCGAGCCGCGTATCGTACACCGTGATGCTGTCGAGTTGAGCCAACAAGATGCCCGTGTTCGGGAATTCAGCGTCAAGTTTCTCGATTTGATCCAAATTCGGCTTGTCGCCGTAATGGAAATCATTGTCGACATCGAGTTGCAGGAAGTGGAGCTCGAACAAGCCATCGTTTCCTTCCGCGAACAAGACGATACTGCGCAACAGCTTATGTTCGTTGCCCATAATCTCACGCTCGGCCCGTTCCCGGACGCCCTTGAACGCTTTCAACTTCGCCTCGTCCCCGCTCTTGATTTCTTGTTCGAGTCGGCGCAGCTCATTCTTCAAATGAATCTCCCACTTGTCGCGTTCGCTCGGCTTCGTACTTAAGTAGAGACTCAGTACGCCTGCCTCCGCGTTATGCAGTTGCTTAATTTTTCCGAGTTCTGTTGATAATGCCATGTCGTTCCCTCCTTAGTAGATGAAAGCAACAAGATACCGGTGATAAACACAGACATGATTGCGACCATTGAATAATTGTCTTGTATCCTTCTAACAACTTCCTCATCCGTTGTTCGACATATCATTTAATGGTTTCGCTAGACAAGTTCCCGCCGTAGACATAAAGAATGATGTTGGCACTAGACTGGTCAGCTGTTTTAGATGTTTTCAACCTTTCTCGGAGACATTTAGACCTGATTCCTTTCGATCGGAAGCTTCGACTGTTTGCGTAACGCGTATAGTTTTTGCAAGTTGAGGAACGTGACTTTCAGGACGGCATAGAATGGGACGGCGAGCAGCATGCCGACGATACCGGCGAGGCGTCCCGCAACGAGCAGGACAAGAGTGATGGTGATGGGATGGACACGGAGTGACTTGCCTTGAACGAGCGGTGAGATGACGTTGGCGTCAAGCTGTTGGACGATGGTGATGGCGATGATGACGTAGAGCGCTTTGACCGGCTCGTCGATGAACGCAATCAGAACGGCGGGTGCGGCCCCGAGAAACGGACCGAAGTAAGGGATGATGTTCGTTGCGAAAATGAACAGACCGAGCGGCAGGAAGAACGGGACGTCGAGCAGCCAAAGAGCGATTGTCGCGAAGAAGCCGACGAACGTGCAGACGATGAGCTGGGCCCGGACGTAACGTTTGATCGTCTCATGCATGTCATGCAAAATGTGGCGGGCGTTTTGTTCGTACACCTCAGGGATCCAACGTACGATTGCCGTCGACAGCTTGCCCCCGTCAATGAGCATGAATACGTACAAGAACAGGGCGATGAACAATGTGAACAGTCCAGACACGATCAGTGCGAGCACGCGTCCGAGCGAACCGGCGACGGTGCCGATGAGTGATCCGAGCGCGTCGGTCAACTGGCGAATCCACGTCTCGACCGATGTCGCGTTCTGCTCGGCATAGTCCCGAAACCATTCGTATTCCTCGAGCCGTCCGTACAGCAGCAAAAACTGGCGGTAGCTCCCTTCGGCAAAACGTGGGAACGCGTCAAGCAGCGCGAGCAGTTGCCTTGTGATGAGCGGTCCGAGCGTGACGACGAACAACACGGTGAGCGTGAGTAACAACATGAGCACGCTCATGATTGCGAGCGAACGCCGTTTCCATTTGATCTCAAGGAAATCGACGAGACCGACCGTCAAATAAAACAAGATGCCGGCGAACAAGAACGGTGTCAGTACGGTCGCGAAAAAGATGCCGACCGGATAGAACAAAAACTCGACTTGTTTCGCCATGAAGATGATCGTCAAAATGAGCAGTACCCAGATCCCGTTACGGAACGCACGCGTTGTCCAAAAGGGCTGCATGGACGTTTCCCCTTTCTTGAAGGATATCTATTTCATTCCCGATTTCCGGAAGTTCATTCCAACCCCATCTGCTTGCCCCATCAAAATATTGTTTATCCCCTCTTTATTTAAGGTATAGCTAATCATCTATGTATATGAAAGAAGGTGTCACCCTCGTGACTTGTCCACGCTGCGGAACGAAGACCCGCTCAAAAACAACTGCTTGTCCGACGTGTGGCCATCGCCCCCGTCGCTTGAAATGGATTGCCATTCCGACCGTGATTGCACTTATAGCATTCATCTCTATTTTAACAGTCGCCTATTTGAAAGAAGCTCCTCGTTCGACGGATTCACTCGCTGACAAAGTCAACTTGAACATCGCCGAAGACACCGTCTCAGCCGATAACGCTTCGACGATTGATTTAGCGACGCTTGAGAACAGTCTGTTTTCCGTCGGTGCCGGTACAGGGTTTTTGATCAGCCCTCAAGACGTCTTGACGGCTGCCCATAATGTTGAGGGGTTAACGACGATGACAATCGACCACGACGGGAAGAAACTAAAAGGAACGGTCGTCGGACGTACCGTCGACATCGCCGTCATCCGGATCAATCAAATGAAAGAGACGCCGTTCATGTTCAGCCACGCAATTGCTGCGGCGGACGAGACGCTCATCACGCTCATGCCGTCTAAACGGATCGAAGGCCAGATGACGTTCAATGAAACCGGGTATGAGCGCGAGTTCGATATCCCGAGACGGGCAATCGGCAGTCCGATTGTTGCTTCAGATGGACGGGTACTCGCCATGCACCTCAAGTCAAAAGCACTCCCGGTCGCCCTGTTCGAACAAGACGTGCTCGCGTTTCTTGAATCGGACACACCAGCGCCACCGTTAGCTAAACTAGCACCGGTCGCACCAATCACGCCACCTCGAAATGAGCAACCTGTGACGGAACCAGCGCCAGCGCCGCAACCAGAAGCCGAGGCCCCGGAAGCTGCACCAGAACCGGCCGCGCCTGCCGAAGAGCCGGTTGAAGACGCACCGGCAACGCCAGAGGAAACGCCAGAGCCTGAAGTCGTTGAACCGGAAGTGCCAGCTGAAGAACCGACGCCGCCTCCCGTCACAGAAGAACCGGTCACGCCGGAACCTCCTGTGACAGAACCGGCAGAACCGGTGGCGCCTGAAAAACCAGCGGCTGAAGCAGAGAAACCAGTCAAAAAGCAAGAAAGCAAACCGAAAGATCAGCCAAAAGAGAAACCGGTCACAGAAGAAAAACCGGTTAAAAAAGACCAACCCGCTAAACAAGAAAAGCATGTTGAAAAAGAACAGCCCGTTAAACAAGAAAAGCCCGTTCAAAAAGAACAACCTGCTAAACAAGAACAGCCTGTTAAAAAAGAACAGCCCGTTAAAAAAGAACAGCCTGCCAAACAAGAAAAGCCTGCTAAACAAGAAAAGCCTGCTAAAGAAGAAAAAGCTAAACCGGTTGCCACAGAGCGAGACGAAGAAAGCACGCCTTCCGACTAAATCGGAAGACGTGCTTTTTACTCGCCCTTATTCAATTTGCGTTGCACGTTACCGACCGCGGCCCCGAGTAACAGCAGCAAAATCGATAGCATCCAAAACGGGATCGCGTCTTGCAAGAGCCAGACGAGAAATGCGCTCAGCGCGATGACGCCGCCGAGCCAAAGAAAATTCCACTGTCCCATATGACTCACCTCGCATCTATCATAGCACATCAATCCGGTGCGCCGCCGCCTGGGGCGGCAATGATTTCGTCATCATCTCACTATGCTCGACCCGCACGAATTGGCCGACCAAGAGCGTCGATATGTCCTCGATCTGCTCGTCTAGATGAAACACGATGCCGTCGAACGGTTCAGCCTCCAAATTCGGTGCGACCCGAATTCGCGCTGCCCCGAGTTCGACGATATAGCCCGTGAACGTGACCACGTTGATTCCTCCTTCCCCCAAATGCGCTCCCCCTCTTTTCTTTTCCCATTTTTTCAAATAATGCTACTTCATGAAGCGATTGACTTGTATAATAAAGCGACAATCACAAAAGCTGGGAGGGACCTCATTTGAAACACACCATCGACTTACACACCCCAGACTTTCAGCGCACCTTCCTTGAGATGATGCTCCTTGAAGAGTTGATCGAAGACTATAACGCCGAGGCCATCGAGACGCTCATCGTCCGCGGCGAGACGGCTTTCCCGAACGACCCGTTCTTCCCGGCGATGCGCGCTTATCCGCTCATTCGCGAAGGCGATTTCAAGACAGCCAGACAAGTGCTCGAAACCGCGAGTACGATGGGCGACCATTACCTCATCCATTGCCTGCACGGCGCCCTCAGCGAAGACGCCGGGTTTACGTTTGAGGCCGAGCAACATTACTGCCGCGCCGTCGAGCGCTATCCGGACGTGCCGATGACACGGCGCGCCCTTGCCGTCCATTACTTCAATCGTAAATTCTACGGCGAAGCGGGCTTACACATCATGCACTACGTCCGTCTCGCCGGTTTCAGCGAAGAGACCGTGCCGATGTTACTCGAATTCTTCCAAGCGTTCGACGAGATTCCGCTCGAGATGAACGACGAGCTGCTCAAAGCCGCAATCGGCTATTTGAATGCAAATCCGCGAAACCCGCGGGCCCATTCGCTCTATGCCTCGATTTGCAGCCACCGGGTCGAGATGCTCGTCAAACGTTTGCCGGAAGACGGCCAACTCGACGACGAGACGATCGCGACGCTGCTCGAAGTCGAAGAGCACGGCATGTGGAGTGCGACGTACGACGATAGTGAGGACAAAATGTTCCGCGCCATGTTCGCCGACTATATCGATAACGTCGTCTTGCCGAACACGTCCCGAACGTATGTATATCGCCTGCGCCTGCGCTACTGGTATCATCGCCTGACCCACCGCCTGACCGGGGGCTATGCGGATACGATGCGACAATCCTAAACGACAGCCCGAACTCAAAAAGAGTTCGGGCTGTCGTCGGCTTATGGTATTGAACGCTGTCTAACTCACCCCATATACGGGTGAATCGGTCCGCGCAGTTCAAATGAGTAGTCCTCGTGATTGACGATGCCGACCGTTTCATCGCTCTCAAGCAATTGAACTAAAAACTCGGCCATCTCTTCGGCCGTATGGTACTTCGCGACGTTTTCACTGTAATCGAAGTTCTCTTCCTCGCGGGCCCGGCTCGCGAATCCGGTCTCGGTCGCAGCCGGTGCGAGCACTTTCGCCCGCAGCTTGTCCCCGTTTTGGATGAGTTCTTGGGCGAGTCCTTCCGTGTAGGCGCTGACGAAGAACTTCGTCGCGCTGTACGTGACCCCTTTCGCCGCGATGCGGTAGCCGACGACCGAGGCAATGTTTAGGAGTGTCGCCCCTGCGACGTTGTGGTAGTCCCGAACGTACAAGTTCGACAAGACGGTCAGCGCCTCGACGTTTAGACGAATCATGTTTTCCATTTTCCCGACTTCGGCGTCTTTCACAAGATTCGAGTCCCCGAACCCAGCGTTATTGATCCACGTCTCGATATCGAGGTCGGCGAGCGACTCATAGAGTGCATAGACGTTTTCACTATATGACAAGTCATTCGTTTTGAGGATGACGTCGCTGTCTGGTGAGATCGACTTGATCTCGTCACGCAATTTTTGAAGCTCGTCCGTGCGACGCGCGACGAGCACGAACGATTTCCCTTGCTTGGCAAGCTGCTTCGCCGCCTCGTAGCCGATGCCTGAACTTGCCCCTGTGATGACCGTATATTTCATTCAAATTCCCCTTTTCCATCTAAAATGCGTTCTATCCCGTCATTCCCGAAACGTAGCATCGTCAATCCTTTGAACGTACAAAAGCCGTCCGAGGACGGCTAAAGTCATGTATTGAATTTTCCGATCAACGTCTGCAGATCGCCCGTCATGTTCCCGAGTGACTCGGCGACGCCGTTCAACTCTTGGATCATCGCGAGCTGTGAATCGGCTGTCTCGCCGACCGAACGCATCGTCTGCGCCATCTGTTCGCTCTCGGTCGCAATCCCGAGGGCGGCCGTGGCGACTTGTTTTGTCGTCAAAGCGATCTCGTTTGAGGCGACACGAATATGTTTCGTGTTCTCAACCGACGTCTCGAGTTGGACGACGATTTGTTGGAACGCGTTTGTCGCTTTCTCCAACAGTTTCGTATTCGCCTCGACCCGCTTCGCACTGAGTTCGTGCCTTGCGAGCACGGCGTTCGATTGGACTTGGATCGATTCGATCAACCCGGCAATCCGTGTCGCCGACTGTTTCGACTGCTCGGCGAGTTTCCGGACTTCTTCGGCGACGACGGCAAACCCTTTGCCTTGTTCACCGGCCCGGGCCGCTTCGATGGCCGCGTTCAAGGCGAGCAAGTTCGTCTGGTCCGTGATTGATTGGATGACTTCCGTGATCAAGGCGATCTCGTCCGACTGATGTTTCAACGCCGCAATCGATTCCCCGGTCATTCGTGTCTCGGTTTCGAGGGCGAGCACTTCTTGTTTCGCTTGTTGAATCGTCTCGTCCCCTTGTTCGGCGAGCTTTAGACTCATCGCGACGTCTTCGCTGATCGTCCCGATTGAACGAGCGATCTGTTCGACGCCTTCATCGGCCGCAGCGACCGCTTTGGCACTGCCCGTCGCTTCTTTCGCTTGTTGAATCGTCTCTTCGACGACCGCCTCGATCATCCGCGTCGTTTCTTCAGTTTGCGACGACATCTCTTCCGTGCTGGCGTAAAGCTCTTCCGATTGCGCCGTGATCTCTTGGGCGTTACGGTTCACTTCATTGATCAACTCACGCAAGTTGCCTTTCATTTGGTTGAAGCCGACCATGAGCTGCCCGATCTCGTCACGCGTCAGCGCGTCCAAGTCGGCGCGTGTCAAATCGCCATTCGCGACGACGGCGACTTCGTCTGACAACATCCGAAGCGGAACGGTCACCATTTGTTTCAAGGCGTAACCGGCACCGACCGTCAAGAGTAGGATGAAAATCGCGATACCCTCCGAGTACAAGAGTGCCTTCTCACCTAACTTTTCAAGTCTTCGCTGCTGCTCAAACATCTCCGCCTCTGACTCGGCTTGTAACCGCTCGCCCGTCTCCGTGATTGACGCTGTCACATCCGGCATGAGTCGAAGCGCGAGTCGGTCGATCGACTCTTCGTCCCCTTCATCGATTGCTGCAATCAATTGGGCGGCTAACTCATCATAGCCGGTTGCGTAGGCTAAAAGATTCTCAAGTTCTGTCTGCTCTTCTTCTGTCTCGGCAAGCTCAATGAGTGTCTGAATCGCCTGTTTCTTGTCTTCTGACCCACGTTGCTCTGCTTCGAGACGCGAGTCCTCTTGCTCGAGTATGTAACCCCGAAGTCCATACGCCTGACGCGTCATGCCGAGCGACAGGTCGTCGGCCGCCTTCATCTTCATCACGTCATGGCTGATCATGTCTTCATACTGAGTCGTCATATTTTGAAGCGTCCATAAGTTATAACCCATGCCGAACGCGACGAACAATAAAATAAGTCCGATACCACTAAATAATTTTTGCGTTAATGACAGTGTTTTCAATCGTTTCATCTCTTTTGAGGAACACGTCCTCTCCCACCTCTACTTCTCTCTAATTTTGTATTGCCACTCTTATATCGGATGACGAAACCTAATATGTACCAAATAAAAGAAGTCTGACTTCTTATTGACTACCTTTATCAGTTTTATGTTCCAATTTTTGTCACAATTAAAGACCACAGTCGTTTGACTGTGGTCCTGTCTCATAACTTGAACTGTGACACGCGATTCGATAGTTCGGTCGCCCGCTGTTCTGTCTCGTTCATCCGCTGTTGGACATCGTTGAACCGCTCGACGGACAGTTGGACTTTCTCTGAGATCGACTGCGTTCCGTCGGCTCCTTCTGTCACGGTCGTCGCGACTTCTTGGATGACGTGCAAAATGCTATCCGTCATATGGCGGAGCTGCAGCGCGTTCGTCTCGAACGTGTTCGCCGTCTTGCCGAATACGGTCGCGTCCTCTTCGTACTGCGTTGCCGATTCCTCGAGCCGGTCGTAGTCGGTGAGCACGTTCGTGTTCAAGAACGTGAGCATATCCGCCGAGCTCGTATTGAGCCGTTCGACCGAATCGATGACCGTATTCGACACCGCTTGAATCTCGTTCACGGTTTGACGAGAGTTCTCGGCGAGTTTGCGGATCTCTGACGCGACGACGGCAAATCCTCGTCCGGCGTCACCAGCCCGTGCCGCCTCGATCGATGCGTTCAAGGCGAGCAGGTTCGTCTGGTCGGCAATTGTGAGGATCGCACTCGTCAAGACGCGGATCTCTTCGACCGACTTGGCACCTTTGATCGCCTCATCGAGCTCGATGCGTTTTTTCTGGATGATGGCGTTCGCTTCCGTCTTCGAGGCGATGGCTTGCGTACGCATCGTATGGGCACGACGCTCGACGTTTTCTGCCGTTTTGGCACTATCGTTCGAGAGTTCGACGATCGTATCGATCGAGCTGCCCATCTCGGTCGTCGAGGCACTCATCTCTTGCGACGAAGCGGCCGTCTCTTCCATCCCGGCCGTCAGTTCTTCGACCGTACCTGACGTTTCTTCCATATAACGGCTCAGTTGGGTCACTTCCGCGGCGACTTCTTGCGACGACGTGAGCACGACTTTCGCCGTCTCGTCGACATCAATCATAATCTCACGAAGCGAGGCGAGGAAGACGTTGAATGAACGGCTCACTTGCGCGATCTCATCGCTCGACGTGACCGGGATCGACATCGTCAAATCTCCGCCTTGTGATGCCAGTTCATCGAATTTCGTCTGAAGCATCCGCATCGGCTTGATGATTGAACGAAGTAGACTCATCCCGAGGAACAAGAGGATGACAAACGCCCCAACCGTCACGGCAAGTAAGGCGATGAGCGCTTGTTGAAACTTGCGTTCCATGTCCGCCCCGACTTGCCGCGAGCCTCCTGAGTTGTAATCGACGAGTTCGGTCAGGCGTTGCGTAAAGTTATCATATGTAGACTGAGACTGGGCATCGTAGTACGAGCGGGCCATACCGTTGTTGCCCGATGTACTAAAGATGAGCATGTTGTCTGACACGCGTTGATACATCTCCCATTGGCGGGCGAAGTTCGTAAACAGTTCTATGTCCGTCTCGCCTGACGCTGTCGCCTCATATTTCGGCGCGAGTTCATTGATTCGGGTCCGAATCTCTTTCAGTCTCGCCATCAGTTCTTCTTTCCCGGCCGCGTCCTCGGTCACGATATGCTCGAGTTCGAGCGCACGATAGTTCGCGGCGAGCGTGTTCAGTTCGTGGGCGTAGTCGAGCCCTTTATTCCAGTTGTTGACGATATCGTCGCCTTGACGGTTCGCGTCGGCGAGTGACAACAGCGAGTAGCCGCCGACACCGGCGACCATGACGAGCGCGAGGATGACGAGCCCCCATAACTTTTGACGAATCGTCAGGCCTTTACTTGAAGGCGCGGATGTCTCTACTTTTTGTCGTCTCCGTTGTTTCGGTTTCCATGTAAAGCGGCGGGTATCGATGCGACGCAGGTTCAACCGACGTACAGCCGCTGTCCATTTTTCTTTCCATGCCATGTATGTATTCCCCTCTCAAGTACAACGTTTCATTCTTTATCGTCTTGAAATTGAGAAGTTTAAAGCGGATTGACCAAAATAAAAAAAGGTGACTGAAAACTCAGTCACCTTCCGGGTTCGATTATTGGATGTTCAACACCGTCTCGGTGCCTTCAATCATCTTGATTTCGGTCCACTTGACGACGTTTTTGCCGAGCGGGTCGTTCGCGACCATGAAGTCGGCGAGCGCTTGCACTTTCGCTGGGTCGACCGGTTGTTTGACGTTGTTCAAACGGAAGCGGGCAACTTTGTTAAACGTGTCCAAAAAGGCGATCTCTAGTTTTGTCTCAGTCATGGTTCATTTCCTCCTTAGAATGTGAGTCGATTAGGCTAAGTCGTATTCGCGGACGACCGACACGGTGAAATCTTCATGTTCGAGAAGATCGAGCATGAGCTGACCATATGAGTCGGCAACATCTGCCGTGAGCGCTGAACGAATCGGACCGAACCGTTGCGTCTTCTTCGTCGGTTTCAAACTTTCGAGGTCATGGTGCGTCGTCAGGACGAGCGTGGCTTTCTTTTCTGTCAGCTGTGCCATAGGGGATGGCTCCTTTCGGGGAGTGGTTACGATTCAGACGGATAGGTGGAGTCCAGACGTTCGAGCAGCTGAATCATCCGCTCGAGACGTGTCTCGATCCGGTGGAGCAGATAGAGCGAGACGACGATCGGGAATCCGAGATTTGAGATGAGTTCGGGCCAGCTCATGTGACCACCTGCTCATCGTGCCGATTGTGAGCGGCGGGACGAGGGGGTATTAGCATAAGTGGGAGCCTCCAATTTAGACGGTCACGTGGAATTCACGCGACACGACGTACGTAGCGGATTCGACCGCGAGTAACGGGATCAACAAGTCGCCAAACTGTTTGATCTCCTCGGTCTCCATCCGCGCACCGAGCGGACCGAAGCGGACGAGCTGACGTTTTTCCTTGCCGTCAACGAGCCGTTTCGTGTCGAGATAAAAAACGCTTGCGTATTCTCGATACACTGCCATATGTCTCACCTCCTTCGCCCTTATTAACCGACACTAAAACCGTTTTGCTCAAAAACCGCAAATTTTCTAACCGTGACTTTTGAACCACATCATCAAGCAGTCGTTATATCTGCCTCAAATCATTCCTATGACTTGCATCGCCATACCATTTAGGGTATTTTTATAGACGTTGTGTAAATTTCACAACCGCATCGAAAGTCCCATAAATTCATTTCCACGCTTTCAAAAAATGAACAGTTAATTTTTTGAAAATAGGGTACTATACGAGGGAGGGTACTACCACCCGGCAGACTTGAAGAAGGAGCTAACACTAGATGAACAACTTAGACATCACACTCGCCACGCCAATTCCTTCCGCTCAATTTGAAGTTGACACGATCGATTTAACGTTCTTTGCGACCGAATGGGATGCATATCGTCCCGAACTAGGTAAACCATTTCAATATAACGGACGCCATTTAATTGTCTATCCGCTTAAAGAATTGAGTCGCGCCTTCACTGTCGCCGGCATCCCACGCAGCCAGCAACAGTTGATCAAATGGGAGACGGACGGCGTCTTACCGCCGACCCCGTTCACGATGGGACGCAAACGTTTTTATACGGAAAATCAGATTCGGACAATCATCGATATTGCTTTGGAATGTGGATTACGACCACGTACGCACGTCAGAAAGACTAACTTTTCAGATCAAGTACATGTAGAATTGACGTACATACTCCAATACGAATTAGCCGAGCGAGAAAGTTCACTCGCATGAGCACCCAAAAAGCCTTTCCCGACGACACGTTGATCGTCGGGAAAGGCTTTTTGAGTTGAACTCGATTTGAGTCTATTTTTATAACCGTTCCCGGGACATCATCAAGGCACACGGGGGCACGGTCACCGTGACGAGTGACCTCGGTGTCGGGACGACGATTCAGATTGACCTGCCACAATGAAAACAAGGATTCGCTCAACGGAGCGAATCCTTGTTTTCATTGTTATAAGCTTCAATCCACGCCTCGAGCTCATCAATCGGGAGCGGACGCGAGAAGTAATACCCTTGCATCTCGTCACAGCCAAGCAAACGGAGCGCGTCGTGCTGCTCGGTCGTCTCGATGCCTTCGCAGACGGTCTTTAAACTGAGGCCGCGGGCGAGCTCGATGATCGATTGGACGATGACGTTTCCGGTCGGGTCGTTCTCCGTCGCTTGGATGAACTGACGGTCGATTTTGATCTCATGGATCGGATAATGCTTTAAATAGACGAACGCCGAGAAACCGGTCCCAAAGTCATCGATCGAGATCGAGAAACCTTGCTTGCGGAAGGCGATGAACCGTTCGATGACGTGCTGCTGATTCTCCATTCCGACGCTCTCCGTGATTTCAAACGTCAAATAGTTCGGGCAGACACCCATGCTTTCGACGACACGGGCGAACTTCTCAACAACGCCTTCTGATAGGAAGTGACGGGCCGACAAATTGAGCGCCAAGTGATATGTCCGGCCAGAGGCGTGCCACGCGTTCAATTGGCGGCATGCCTCCTCGAGCGCCCACTCTTCGAGGGCGATGATGACACCGGTCGACTCGGCAAGCGGGATAAAGTCGAGCGGCGGGATCAGCCCTTTTTCCGGATGGATCCAACGCATGAGCCCTTCAAAACCGTTAAGCCGTCCGGTCGACCCGTCAATTTTCGGCTGATAGTAGAGCGCAAACTCGTTCAACGCGAGCCCTTTGCGCAAATTCATCTCGAGCGTCAATCGGGCCGTCGCCTTCTCGCCCATCTTCTCTTCATAGAAGATGATGCCACCGCGTTGGACATGATGATGACTAGCGGCGATCCGTGTCGTGTGAATCATCTCGAGCGTCGAGCGCGCCTTATCCTCAATCGAGATAAAGGCACTCATCGTCAGGACGACATCCAGTTCATCGACGGTAAACGGCTCGTTCGTCACCGTCTCACAAAGCATGTCGGCAATCCCGTACGCTTTGATCCGGTCGCCGTACGGTGTCCATATGACGAACCCGGATTGAGAACTTCGGGCGATCATCGCCGGATCGACGACGAGACGGAGCCGATCTGCGATTTCCTGGATTAATTGATTGGCCTTCTCGCTGCCGAACGCGTCCTCGACAGAGCGGAACTCATCGATTCTCACGTAAATGAGTGACCCGAGGTGATGATTGAGTTCGTCCCGCATCCGGTCGACTCGTTCGATGAACGCGTTCTTATTCATCAGTCCTGTCAATTCATCCGTATAGGCGAGCCGGGCGATGTGTTGTTCGACCGACTGACGTTCGAGCCGACTATATAAAATAGCGACAAAATCGGCGAGTGTACTCACGATCAGCTCTTCGACATACGTCCACTTCCGAAGCTCGTATGTCTCACAGCAGATGACACCGCGGGCTTGTCCGTCCGCAAAGATTGGTGCGTCAAGCATCGAGTAAACCCGTTGTCCTTCGACGAAGTATTGTTGATATAAATTTTTCACCCATTCGTGCGTCCGGACATTCTCAAACAGGAGGACACGGTTCGTGCAGAGCGCATCAAAATAGACCGGCGCATCCTGACGATAGACCGTTAATGCCGGCTTGCTGATGCCTTTATCTTTTGAATACGCGACTTGACAACTGATCGAGTGTTGCGTCTCATCGAAGTGCCAGATCGAGACGGTGTCGACTTCGAGCATATCCGCGACGACTTCGCACATATAGCTGATCGCCTGCTCGACTGTCGCATCAGACACGTCCGGCATCCGTACGAGTTCGAACAGTTTCTCTTGATGTTTACGGTATGTTTGTGTTGAAAAGTTCCCCTCGATCATAGTCCCCTACCCTCGTTCAAACAGTTTTGCCTTAATGATAGCATGAAGCACAAATACGAGACCTTCCAAAATTCAACAGAAAGTCAATTTTTAATTTCCCTCTTTTTAGGAGGTATCTATCTGACAGACCTATCAAAAAATATTGACCTGCTTTTCAAGGAATATCGCTCGAATGAGTCCTTTCCACCATTGCTTCCCGGTTTCTCGGCACCGTACAATAAACGTGTATCGTTACCCGTCATGAATGACTCTATTATATTAAAGGAAGTGACTCCATGAATCACAAGTCCGGCCTCATGTACTCATTCGCCGCAATCGCCGCCGTAAGCGTCCTCGCCCAGGCCGAAGAAGCGTCCGCCGCTAGCACCCATATCGTCCGAGCCGGTGACACGCTTTGGTCGATCAGCCAACAGCATCACATCCCGCTCGCGACACTCAAGTCGATGAACAACTTGACGACCGACCGAATCGCCATCGGACAAACACTTCACTTGGCCGGATCACCGACCGTACTCACGACAACGAGCACGGCGGTAAGCAAAAATCGAGTGACGACCGCTGCATTGAACCTTCGCACCGGTGCCGGTACGAGCCATAATGTCTTGCTCACCATCCCGAAAGGTCAAGCGCTCAAACCGCTCAAGACGAGCGGTAAGTGGTCGCAAGTCACTTTTAACGGGAAGACCGGCTGGGTACATAACGATTATCTCAGTACAGCCAAGGCAGCAACGACCAAGCCGACGGCATCAACGAGCACCGTCAGCCCGACCGCCCAATCGACGTCACAGACGACCGTCAACTTGAACCTCCGGGCTTCGAAATCGACAAAGGCGAACGTACTCGTCACGATCCCGAAAGGAAAAACGGTCACGATCCTCAAAGTCGAAGGTTCATGGTCGCACATCAAATACGGTTCGACGACAGGCTTTGTCGCCACTACATACTTAAAGAAAGCCGCCGCGACGCCTTCACCGAGTCAACCTGCCACACCTTCACCGAGTCAGCCGGCGACACCGGCAGCGCCGAAAGAAGAGAGCGTCAATCAATCGTTCGTCACGACGGCGAATTTGAACGTGCGTAAAGGAGCAGGCATCGGTTTCGCGCTCGTCACGACGATCCCGAACGGCGCGACCGTGCAAGCAACGAAACAGAGCGGCACTTGGTACTACGTCACATATAACGGGAAGAGCGGTTATGTCAGTGCCGGCTACTTGAAACAGACGACGACCGCACCGAGTGCACCGGTCGCACCGAACTTAGGTGACGCCGGGGCTGGGAACACTTCGGTCGATTACGTCGTTAATACCCCGTCCTTGAACGTCCGTGCTTCTGCGTCGACGAGTTCCGCCATCGTCGGTAGCGTCAAAGCCGGCCAGACGCTCCGCGTCGTCCAGACGGCAAACGGCTGGCACCAGATTTATATCGGCAACACGACGGGCTTCGTCGCAGCCTCGTTCGTCAAAGAAGTACCGAAAGGCTCAACGACAGCACCGACATGGGTCAGCGGGTCGTTCGACTCACATACGTTCTATACAGCAAGTCCGGCCGCGATCCGCGCCCAAGCAAACGATTCGAGTCAGGTCGTCGGGTCGACGCTCCGCGGCGGACTGTTGAACGTCGTCGGCGAGACGGCGACACACTACCGCGTCAACGAGAACGGGACACAAGGCTTCGTCGCCAAAGCGTTCGTCACCCAAGTCAACGGGCAGACCGCCCAAGCAACCCGGCTCGCGACGATCGCCGTCGCGAAGAAATACGTCGGGACGCCGTACATTTGGGCGTCATCTAGTCCGGTCAACGGCGGCTTTGACTGCTCAGGCATCATCTATTACGCGTTCAATCAAGCGGGTGTCTCGATCCCGCGGACGAACGTCGCCAACTATTGGGCCGGGTCTTACTTCGGGCCGCAGCTCGACAAATCGTTCGTGCCCCAGGCCGGTGACCTCGTCTTCTTCGAGAACACGTATACGGCCGGTCCGTCCCATATGGGCATCATGATCGACGCCGATACGTTCATCCACGCCGGGACGTTTGGTCTCGGCTACAATCAAATCAGCAAAGAGCCGTATTGGAAATCACGCCTCATCGGCTATAAGCGACCGTGACCTTTGACGCATTTGAAAACCCGACCTTTGTCGGGTTTTTTTTTAGTTAGCAGGATTTCACTTGAAAGACTCGAAATGCGATATAAGATAGGAAAGGTAGAAAGGGAGTGTACGATGGGAAGCAACCGATTCGCCAAAATTCCGTACCGGATCTATACGATGGTACTTGCTGTCGCCTGCCTCGTCGGTGTGTTGTTATTCGGTCTCGGATTAAGCTATTACTGGAAAGAGAAACACGTCAGCGTCGATCAGTCCGTGACGAACTTGAACCATGCATCCGACCTTGCCGGCGTCGAGTCTTACCTTGTCCTCCACCAGGCCGCGAAACTGTACGAACTGAACTCGGGCCAGCCGACAGCGTTGTTGTCCTCGCCTTATCGCGAACGCGCGCTCCAGTATAACACCCAGCTGCTCGATGATTTCGAGACCGGGGTCCACGAACGCGAACGGGATGCCCTCCTCGCTTTTTCTGAACGACTAGAAGAGACGCTCGACGGCGAGTTGAGCGAATTCGACAACGTCCCGTTTGACGTCATCGAATCGATTGATCGGCGTTGGCTCTACCAAGGCTTAGAGCGGACCGCCCAAGCGAACACGGCCTACGAGTTGACCGATGCCGTCATGCGGATGCAGATGACGTTCGTCCAAAACGTGACAAACTTGCTGGCGGAGACGCCGGACCGAGAAAAATTAGAAGCCGAACTCGCCTCCATCGCCACTGAAGCGCGTTTACTTGAAGAGATTATCGCGACGAATCCTACTCTCCAAACGAAGTCGACCGCTGATTTAACGGAGAGCGCCCTAGCGTTGGGACGACTGACTTCGAGCGGCTCGACGCTCGAGGCGCGTTACGTCAACGGGACCAAGTTTTACGAAGACTCGCATGAAGTTCTCCAGACTATCCGCTCGTCGACCGAGTCATTGCTCCTGAAAGAACGAAACCGATATGGGACGCTCGCCGTCCTCGTCCTGCTCGCGACGCTCGTGCTTTCGACCGGGCTCTTGGCCGCGCTTTGCTATACACGTAAAATGTATGCCCATGATTTAAGTCATTTGAAAGCCCGTGCACTCGCCATCGACCCAAGCACCGAACCGGTCGAGGCGTCATTCCCGGCCAGTCATGACTTCCGTGGCATCGAGGACGAGCTCCGCGAGATTGCGGTGAGCGTCCATTCGACCGTCAACACGCTCGAGACGCAATCGAACGACCTGCTCCGCTATCACGAGCGTTGGTCGTCCCTGTTCTCAGAGACCGGTCTCGCCATCGCGTTGATCGATGATGCCTATAACTTCATCGAACGGAACGATGTGTTCGATCAGTTCTTCGGCGCCCGGAACTTGTACGAGATCAACCAGCTATTCACCAACACAGGTCGTCGCCTGTTCCAGGAAGCACTTGAAGGTGTGACCGAGCACGGGACGAGCGCCCAGTTCATTCTGCATTTAAAAGGGGAGCACGTCCGTTTCTTGAACGCGAAGATAATCCCGCTCAAGCGTGGCGAGACACTCACGTACTATTTGATCCTCGAAGATGAGACCGAACGCGTCGAGCGTGAACGGAAAGTCGATCGCCTCGTCCGATTCGACCTCGCGACCGAACTGTATAACGAATACGGTTTTATCCGAGCGTGGGAAAAACAAGACATCGATGGGACGTTCCTCTTAATCAAGTTGAACGATTTCCACCATCTCGTCGATTGGTACGATACGATTTATGCTGACCTGCTCATGACCGAGTTTGCCCGTCACGTCGAGGACCGGCTCGAGAAGTATGCGCATCACTTGTTCGGCCGCTATCGGGACGACACGCTCATGCTGTACGTCAGAGGGTTCAACACGCTCGACGAACATGAACTGATGGAGCTGTTCCCGACCGAACTGTTGATCAATCAAAAACGACAGACCGTCCACGTTCAAATCGGGGCGGCACACACGACGCCGAACTATACGGATTGTTTGTTCGAGGCGACGCGAGCACTCCAACACGCCAAAGAGACGCGGACGCCGTTCGTCTGGTATGACGCGAGCATCCTCGCCCAGCTGCAGTGGGCCGCCTTGATCGAACAGGCGCTCCCCGAGGCGATCGAGCAAGGACACATCACCGTCGCCTACCAGCCACAAGTCGAATTGACAACTGGACGCGTCGTCGGGGCCGAGGCGCTCGCCCGTTGGCAGCATCCGGATATCGGTCACGTCCCGCCGAACGAGTTCATCCGGATTGCCGAACGGTCAGACCAGATTTTATGGTTATCTCACTCGATCCTCGACCAAGTCATCAACCAGCTCGTCGCTTGGCGCGATACGTCATTCTCCGGCGTCTCGTTGTCGTACAACTTGTCTGCCCACTCGGTCGACCCGTCGATTGTCACGAAGCTGCGTGATTTGATCGAGACGTATCCGTGGCTGCCGGACCGCTTGAAAATCGAATTGACCGAGTCGGCCGACATCATGTCACATGCGAACGAGCTCGATCGGCTCGAGGACATCGCCGACCTCGGCTACTGCTTGTCGATCGATGACTTCGGCACCGGCTACGCCTCGTTCGAAGCGATTTGGCACTTACCGATTCAAGAAGTGAAGATTGACCGGATGTATGTCAGCGGGAAAGCGAAAGACAGCACATCATTCCTCCGTGCCGTCTCACGCTTCGCGAGCGAGCAGGCGCTCACATCCCTCGCCGAAGGCATCGAGACGAAGGAAGACCTCGAACGGATGATTGCCGAAGGGGTCGAGCTCGGACAAGGCTACTACTACGCCCCGGCGCTCAAACCTGACGCGTTCGAGGCTTGGGTGAACGAAAAAAAAGGACGCCCTGAGTGAGCGTCCCGATCGGCTGACGTCTAGCGCGTCAGCCTTTTTTTCGTCTGATCACGTTCAGCACGAGCTTTAAGGCAATCAAGCCGAAAATGATCGGCAAGATGACCGGAAGCGTGCCGCGCGGCAATAGACCGAACACGATGAACACCGTCATCCCGACCGCGAAAAACAGTTTGACGCCCCGGTCCGTCGTGAATTTGTCCCACTGCCAGACGAGCAAGAGCAGCGCGAGCGGTGGAAAAAAGAACGTCAGGAAAAAGAACGGCATGTTGCGCGCGTACCATGGACTCATCGAGTGATCACCTCCTCATATAACTGTTTCGTTGTTTCGTTCGTTTCAAGATTTAGATAGATCGGTTTTCCGCTCCAGTCGATGCGAATGGCTGCTGTGACGTCACGGTTGATGAAGAGAAGCACGTCTTCCTTATAAGTCGTTCGAAAGTGTCCTGTCAGTTGTGAGCTTGTAGCGGCCCCGTTCATTCGACGCTCGACGTCCGGGACGTTGGTCAATATGACATCAACAATCTCGTCATACGGCACGGTTTGCCCGTAACTGCCTTCGATGACGAGTGCCGTATCGGTGAGTGTCACCTCGGTCGGTTGGGAGAACCAAATCAAGATTCCCGGCACGACCGTGAGCAAGAGCACAGAGACGAGGACGATCGGGATGAGTTTCTTCTTCCCGCCCGGACGAAGCCGTCCCGTGTCGTCAAAAATATTCCCGTCATACTTTTGGGCGCGCCAAAGGATGACGACGATGAACAGGATGAGCACGATAAAGAGCGGCTCGATTGGGACGACGAGCCCGAACCAATCAATGAGGCCGACGATGAGAAAGATGAAGCCGATGCCGTAACACATGATACCGATCAACCGCGCGACCGGTTTGATGTCGACGCGTGCCTTGTCTGCTTCGTTCATCGTGTTATAGCCCGAGATGAGAAAATGCCACCCTAACTTGTGGACAGCAAAACCGAGGACAAACATGAGTAGTGCTGCAAATACAAGAATCCACATGGACGAGTCCCTCCTATCTCCTTCATTCTACGGGAAAACCGACCGAAATGTTTCACCGGATCATCAGACGTGCGTGAACGAAAGGTGCATGCGTATACTAGCGGTAGAATACGCAGGAGGAGGTTAGTTTATGTACCGTACCGCTAACGACTTCAAACAGGATTGGACAAAATCATCGACCGGCACGCTCGACGTGCTCCGCGCCATGACCGATGACACGCTCGGCCAAAAAATCGTCCCCGACCATAACTCACTCGGTTGGATCGGTTGGCACGTCACGACCGCCCTCGGCTACTTCACGAACTTGCTCGGTTTCCGTCTCTCAGCTTTGAAGAGCCTGACTCAGCCCGATCAAGCGAGCGTGATCGCCGACCAGTACGAACGATACGCGCAAGAAATCTCAAGCGCCGCTGACGGTTTTACAGATGACTATTTGCTAGAAGAAGTCGACGTCCACGGGAAGATGACGCCGCGTGGTGCCGTCCTCCGCATGATGATCGACCATCAGACGCATCACCGTGGTCAGATGACGGTACTTTTACGCCAAGCGGGACAACACGTTCCCGGTGTCATGGGCCCGACAAAAGAACAGACGAATCGCTAACCGCCGTCGCACTCAGCACTTATGTTATGGACCGCAACCAAAAAGACGAGACCTGTTGAAAGGTCTCGTCTTTGCTCATTTCGATGACGGTGTGTTCGTCTTGCCCTGCATGCGGCCGACGCCTTCGTACTCGACGTCTTCTGGGTCGCGCGCATACTTCCATGCGTTGCGTGCGTCAATCAACCGTTTCGTCCGCATCCCGGCGAACGCTTCCGGTTTCAAGTTGACGAGTTCGTCCCATTCCGTGACAAGAATCGCCACGTCGGCTCCTTTGAGCGCCTCTTCCGGTGTCAACGCTTGACGGTACTCCCACTTCGCGAGCGGATCGTAGCCGACGACTTCGACTTCACGTAACCGTAAGTGATTGGCGAGTGTGATCGACGGTGCGTCACGCATATCGTCCGTCCCTGGTTTAAAGGCGAGACCGAGGAAAGCGACGCGCAGGTTCGGGCGGTGTTCGATCTTCGATGCGACATAGGCGATCTGTTCATCGTTCGCTTGAATCGCCGCACGGATGACCGGCAAGTCGAGTTCGTTCTCGGCCGCGACGTTCAAGAGCGCGTTCATATCTTTCGGGAAACACGAGCCGCCGTAACCGAGACCAGCGTTTAAGTAAGAACGTCCGATGCGCGGGTCAAGCCCCATCCCGTCGGCAATCGTCGCGATGTCGGCGCCAGCTTTATCCGCGAGGCGTGACAAGTCGTTCATGAAACTGATTTTTGTGGCGAGAAACGCATTCGAGGCGTATTTGATCAGTTCGGCGTTGATCGGTGTCGTGCAAACAATCGGCACACCGAGACGGCCATAAATGCCGGCGAGTTCTTCGCTGATTTCAAGACTTCCGCTGCCGATGACGACGCGGTGCGGTTTAAGGACGTCGGCGAGCGCACGCCCTTCTTGTAAGAATTCTGGCATGACTGCGAACGTGTGGAATGGATACATGATGCTAAGTAAGTCGGTCGTTCCCGGTGGCACGGTGCTGCGGATGACGATTTTTTGCTTCGTGTTGATCTCAGACAAAGCGGCATCGACGAACGTCATGTCGCAGCTGCCATCTTCCTTGCTCGGCGTACCGACAGCCAAGAACAAGTAATCGACATCATTTGTGTCGGCGGTGTTATCCGTAAGTGTGATCGAGTCTGCATAGTCTTGGAGCACTTCTGCCATACCCGGCTCGTGAAACGGTGCGTGGCCGCTCATGAGGCGGCGCAGTCTCGGTTGGTCTTTCTCGACACCGATGACTTCATGTCCCGCTTTTGCAAGGCCACACAGGGTGGCTAATCCGACATACCCTAAGCCGATGATTCCAAATTTCACGCTAGTTCCTCCTTAAATAATCTATCTTCAACTGTAGCGAAAAGTCGTCTTAAAGGGAAGCCTCTAACACTCTCGCAATGTTGTCTGCTATAATTGGTCAAAATGATGCTAGAAAGGACTAACCGCATGGGCTTGCTCGCTTTCTTTTTGATCACGTTATTCATCTATTACTGGTTTCCGGTCCGGGGGGGACTGCGAACCTTGTTGCTCATCCTCGTCATGATCAGCGGATGGTTGTCCATCTTTGAAATTGTCGCGATTCTCGAAGCCCGTCCTTGGGTGGCCGCTCCGATTTTCCTCGTCCTCGGTCTTGTGATTTGGAAATGGCGGAAAAATCAACAGCTTGAAGACAAGAAGAGCGTTTGACGACAGTCGAACGCTTTTTTCTTTTTGCACTTATTCCACGAATCTGCCGAAACTCCTGCTTTTTCGATATGTATGACGCGTGAACATTCGCTGTGATAAATGTGGTTCAATATCTAGCTGTCGATTCGATTTCTTGAAAGTATGCTCGCGTTGTCGCTTCGTTTTCGAGTCGAAACAGGAATAGTCAAAGAGAGTCTAGGAAAAGAGGGGTGTCTATGACGATCATGACGTTCATCACGGCCGCATGCGTGGCGAGCACGCTCAGCCTCGTGTCCATCTGGTTCGCCGAACATCCGGTCGAGCCGATCAAACTACAAGTCTTCGCGACCGTCTTATATTTACTGTTCGTCGGCTCGAGCGTCTACTACTACAACTTGGAACAAGACAAGCTACACGTCAGCGCCGACTTAGCTGAGGTCGAGGCGAACTACGACGAATCCCTGCTCGCCCTCGAGGAACAACATGCCGACGCCCTCGCCTGGCAAGCGATTCAAATCGAGCGGGACGTGACCGAGAAACTCGAGGCACGCCTTGCCGTCCGCGAAGACACGATGAAAGACAACTTGTTTCAAAAAGTGTTCGATCTAGAAGAAGTCATCAAGACACAACGGACCGAGATTTACGCGCTCGAAGACGAATTGCGGGAAGCGCACGCCTTGAACGAACAACTCGAAAGTGAACTAGCCGCCCTCCAAGACGACGCAGTCGCCACGGCCGACGAGACGGATGCGTTCTTCGAGGTGTACGGCTCCTGCACCGATTTGAACGCGGTCTATCCGGACGGTGTCCCACTCGAACACGACGCCTATTTACTGTCGTTCGACACCGATCTTGACGGCATCGCCTGCGGACAGAGCGACACCCAGTAGACGTGAGGGTGTCGCTTGTTCATTCTTTCGGCATCTCGACTTGTTCCCCCGCCTCAATCTCACCAGACATGACCCGCTCCATCTCCTCTAAGCTGAACGCGTCGAGCAACTTGATCCCGTTCACATACACGGTCGGCACGTATTCGACGCCGAGGTCACGCGTATAGAGCCGTGCGTTTTGAATCCCCGCGTCGACTTGCGGCGCGAGCAGAGCTTCCGCGTCCACATCGAACGTTTCCGCGAGCCGTTGGACGTACGCCTCCGTACCAAAGTCCGAGACCGTCTCGGCGTCGAGCCCGATGTGGCGTTGCAACGCATAGTACCGTTCCGGCATCACTTGTTCCGCATTCGCATCGACACTAGCGAGCAGTTGCGACTGCTCATTCAACAAGACGAGCGGCTGTCCTTTGAACGTCGCCTCTCCCGTCTCGATCCACCGCGACTCGATCTCCGGCAAGACGCTCTCCATCCATTTTTTGCACCATGGGCAACTGTAGTCAAAGACGAAGACGATCTCGTGATCTCCGGTCTCGCCGAGCGCGACCTTATCTTCGAGCGGGAGCTCGTACCTCGTATATGTAAACTGCTCTCCCCGTTCATCCGACTCGCTTGTCCCGCAAGCCGCCAACATCGTCACACCTAATAGAATCAATAGTAAACGTTTCATGCTCACCCTCCGTATGTTCATTTATTCACATATGTCTGTTATACCACGCCTCCTATGAAAATTCGAGTGACGTTCTGTTGACACTCCCCGGGCCAAACAAAAAGAAGCGCTTCGATTCTATTCAGAACCTTCACGCTTCGCGCTCCATAATCACATCGTTCCCCGCTTGTCCCATCCCGACGAAGCCATGCTTTCTGTAAAATGAAATGGCGTGCTCATTCGTCTTCTCGACGTGTAGCCGGATCAACTGCTTACCTTGCTGCGCCGCTTCATCGAACAGTCTGACCAACAAATCATGCCCGCTCCCTTTCGGCGCCTCCGGCAAGACACATATATGGCTGATAAAGGTGACGTCGGTATCGAAGTAGGCCGCAAGGAGGCCGATCAACCGGTCATCGTCCCACAGTTCGAACGATGTCGCCCGGTCATGCAGCTTGCGCGCATATTCGTGCAAGTCGATCCTCTCCGACAGTGCCGTCGGGAACAAGGCATCACACGCCTCGAGGTGGGCCTCGTAGTCGGCGACCGACCCGCGGCCGAGCGTGATCATACTTCCTCCAAGACGGCGACACCGAAGCCGTCGCGTCCGAAGGCGTTGCCGTTATACAACAAATACTGCCGCCCGTTCATCTCGAACACGTGCGGGTAACATTCCATTGCTGAATCCCACCCCGAGTCGCTCCGCTCGAAACCGAGCGAGGCGTCGTCGCGCGTCCACTGCATGAGGTCGTCGGAATAAGCGTAACCGAGCCGGTAGCCGCGCGTCGGGTCGTCTCGGAAGCCGAACGTGTCACGGAAACAGAACACCATGTGATAGCGGCCACCCGCCTCGAACACGGTCGGGAGCGCCTGGCTCTCGTCTGGAATCACATCAGCGACGATGCGGCCGTGCCGGGTGAACGTGCGCCCGTCCTCGGACGTCGCGAGCGCGATCTTGTACGTCCGTTCGGCGACGCCGTCCGGGCCCGTCTTCCACGTCGTACCGTAAATGTAGTACATATACAGCTTATCTTTCGTGAAGACGAACGGGTCCCCGACGAGGAACGGCTCATCGACACTCGCCGATAGCACCGGCCCGTCACCGAGCCGCTCGAACGTATGCCCGTCGTCATGACTGACCGACAGGCCGATCCCCGTCTCGACCGACACTGACTCGCGTCGGCTCCAGCCGCTCGTATATCCGTACAGGCCCGTGTCCGTCCGCGTGACGTGGAACGGGAAGATGCCGTGCTCATCGAACGTGCCCAGTTTTCCGAGCGGGATGACCGGGTCGTGCGATACGGCGATCACTTCGAACGACGGTGTCATATCGACGTAACGGATATGGCTCTTGAACGTCCCGTCCGTATCCGGCTCCCGGGTCGAGAAGTAGATGCGGACGAAGTCGTCGAAGACGAGTGCTTGCGGTGATTGAGCGAACGCTGAATAGTCTCCGAAAAAGCCGTGCGGCTTGGGATCGAAAATATGCCCGAGTTTCCGCCACTTCATGTCGTTTCCTCCTTCCGCTCGGCGATGCCGAAACCGGCCCGTCCGACCTCGTTGCCGAGATAGAGCAGATAACGCTTCCCGCCGACGACGAACGTGTGTGGATAGGCGACCATCTCGTCGTCAAACCCGACGTCTGAGCGGGTGAAGCGCATGACGTCATCGTCGCGCGTCCAGTTCAACAAGTCCTGAGACGACGCATAGCCGAGCCGATACGTCCGTTCGGGATTCTTCCGGTAATCGGTCGCGTCGCGATAACAGAAGAACATATGGTACGACCCGTTCTCATAAAACACGTCTGGGCTCGCCTGTGCCTCGTCCGGGATGATGCTCTCGATCAAGTCGCGCTCTTGTTTCACCCAGTTCACGCCGTCGGCTGACGTGGCGAGACGGATCTTGTACACCGGTTCCGGTTTACCTTCGTGCATGAGCCACTCCCGGCCCGCGATGTAAAACAAGTACCACGTGTCTCCAAAGCGCCGGATTTTCGGCCCGCTCAAGACGAACGGTTCATCGAGCGTATACGACAAAACCGGTCCCGGCCCGATCCGCTCGAACGTCTTGCCACCGTCCCGACTCACTGCTTTGCCGATAGTGACGTTGAACGGGACCGACGTACAACGTGTCCAGCCGCCGTAGTAGGCGTGTACCTCGTCCCCGACGTCGATCGCCGAGAACGGATAGATGCCGAACTCGTCGAACGTGCCCCGCTCCCCGAGCGCAAGCGCTGGCTGTTCGCTCACGCGCAAAATCGAGAAGTCTCGTTTATCGACGTCGACGTAAGCGCTATAGCTGACGTAGCGGCCATCAATCGGTTTCGGCCGGCAACTGAAATAGATGCGCAAATACGTATCGCGCTCGAGCACGGACGGCGCCTGTGCGAATGCATCCATCCAATCGATGTCGGTATCTCGTTCCGGACTGAACAGCAAGCGCCGGTTCGTCCATTCGTACGTCGTGTTCGTCGTCTTCGTCGTCTCAGCCATTCCCCGTCACCCTTTCGCGTACATCTTGTCGTAGTAGTGTGCATAATCCCCGGAAACGATGTGGTCGACCCAGTCAGGATGCGTGACGTACCAGTCGACCGTCTCCCGCAAGCCTTGGTCGAACGTGTAGGCCGGACGCCATCCGAGCTCGGTCGTGATCTTCGTGTTGTCGATCGCGTAGCGGCGGTCATGCCCGGGACGATCGGCGACGAATGTGATCTGGGAGTCATCTTTACCGAGCAGTTCTAAAATTAAGCGGACGATCGTCACGTTCGCCTGTTCATTGTTGCCGCCGATGTTATACACGTCGCCGTCGCGTCCGCGCTCAGCGACCGTCCAAATCGCCACGCAATGGTCTTTGACGTGGAGCCAGTCACGGATCTGTTGACCGTCACCGTACACCGGGAGCGTCTCCCCGCGCTCGGCGCGTTGGATCATGAGCGGGATCAGCTTCTCAGGGAATTGGTATGGCCCGTAATTGTTGCTGCAACGCGTAATATTGACCGGGAGGCCGTACGTCTCGTGATAGGCCCGGACGATGAAGTCGGAGCTCGCTTTCGAGGCCGAGTACGGACTGTTCGGGGCGAGCGGGGTCGTCTCGGTGAAGAACCCGTCTGGCCCGAGCGTCCCGTACACCTCGTCGGTCGAGACGTGGACGAATTTGACGCCTTCCGAATAGTCACGTGAGTGTTTATCGTCAGGACGTAAATTCCAGTGCCGCTTCGCCGCGTCTAACAGTACTTGTGTCCCGAGTACGTTCGTCGTCAAGAACACGTCCGGTTCGACGATGCTCCGGTCGACGTGCGACTCGGCCGCGAAGTGGATGACGCGCGTCACGTCATACGTCGCAAACACGCGTTCGACCGTCTCGCGGTCCCGGATGTCACCTTTGACGAACACGTAACGCGGGTCGTCGATGTCTTGTAGCGTCTCGAGGTTACCGGCGTACGTGAGCGCGTCAAGGTTGACGATACGCCACTGCTCGTTTTCCAGAAGCATCTTTATGAAGTTTGATCCGATGAACCCGGCTCCGCCAGTTACGAGTAAAGTCTTCATGCTCGACACGCTCCTCTTCAAGAAGTGATAGGATATACTGCCCGTAATCCGTCATCTTTAACGTTTGGCCGATATCGCGGAGCTCGGTCGACGTGATGAACCCGCGGCGCCAGGCGATCTCCTCGAGACAGGCGATATAGTAACCTTGCCGCTCCTGCACCGTCTGGACGAACACCGACGCCTTGATCATCCCTTCCGGCGTCCCCGTATCGAGCCACGCCATCCCGCGTCGGAACAAGACGACGTTCAAATCACCGGCCTCGAGGTACATCTGGTTGATCGATGTGATCTCGAGCTCGCCGCGCGGGGACGGCTGGACTTGTTTGGCGTACTCGACGACACGGTTGTCATAGAAGTAGAGACCAGGCACGGCATAGTTCGACTTCGGCTGCGCCGGTTTCTCTTCGATCGAGATGACGCGGCGATTATCATCGAACTCGACGACACCGAACGCGCGTGGGTCCTTGACCGGATATCCGAACACGGTCGCCCCCGTCTCGCGTTGTTTCGCGTCACGTAAGAATTGCGTCAAATCCTGTCCATAAAAGACGTTATCACCGAGGATGAGGCAGACCGAGTCGTCGCCGATGAAGTCCGCACCGAGGATGAAGGCGTCGGCGAGACCGACTGGTTTGTCTTGCACTTTATACGTGATCGACAACCCGAGCTGATGTCCATCCCCGAACAACCGCTCATAGCCATCGATGTCTTTCGGTGTCGAGATGAGCAGAATGTCTTGGATCCCAGCGAGCATCAAGACCGACATCGGATAGTAGATGAGCGGCTTGTCGTAAATCGGGAGCAACTGTTTCGAGACGGCTTTCGTCATCGGATAGAGCCGTGTCCCATTACCGCCTGCTAAAATGATTCCTTTCATGTCCGGTTCCCTCCTTCAATAATCAAGTCGCAAATCCGGTCGACCATCTCGAGCGTCATGTCCGGATAGAGCGGCAGCGTCAAGATGCGGTCGGATACATATTTCGCGTTCGGCATGTGGGCGTCGAACGCGTAACAACTAAAATCGGTGACGAGCGGATAAAAGTACTTCCGGGCGAAGATGCCGTGCTCGGCGAGCCAAGCCATCATCTCGTCGCGGTGGCGCCGGTCACCTTTGAACAGCACCGGGTAGTAGGCGTAGTTCGAGACGGTGTCGTCGCCTCGGCGGTTCAAGCGAATCGTCGGGATTCCCCTGAGCCGTTCATCATAGCGTTCGACGATGGCGCGCCGTTTCATGACGTCGTGCTCGAACCGCGGCAAGTTACAGCGCCCCATCGCCGCCTGGAACTCGTTCATCTTGGCGTTGCCCCCGACCGATTCGACCGCTTCGGGTCCGGTGATGCCAAAGTTGACGGCCTGTTCGATGGCGGCGTGAAAACTCGCCTCATTGTAGGCGAGCGCACCGCCCTCGATCGTATGGAATACTTTCGTCGCATGGAAACTGAACATGCTCATGTCTCCATATGTGGCGATGCTCCGTCCTTGATACGTGACCCCGAACGCATGGGCCGCATCGTACAGCACTTTCAACCCGTGCCGTTTGGCGATGCGGTCAATCTCGTCGACGTGGCAAACGTTGCCGTACACGTGCACCGGAAGGATGGCCGACGTCTTGTCGGTGATGAGCGACTCGAGCTGCGAGACGTCTAGCGTATAGTCGAGCGGATTGATGTCACAAAAGACCGGTGTCAGTCCTTTTCGGACGAGCGCATGCGTCGTCGAGGCGAACGTGAACGGTGTCGTGATGACCTCGCCCGAGAGGCCGAGGACGTCGATCGCCGTCTCGAGCGCCAAATGTCCGTTCGTCAGGAGCGAGACGTGCTCTGTACCGAGCACTTCCGTCAATTCTTCTTCGAGTGCGCGGACGTGTTCGCCGCGATTGCTGAGCCAGCGGCTGTCCCAGAGCGGCCGGATCATCTCGACGTACGCCTCGAACTCAGGCATCGCCGGACGTGTCACGGGGATCGGCGGCGACAGATCGTGTTTCGGTAAGTTCATCTAGTCCCTCTCCTTCTATTAAGTCAAGTTAGCGTGTAGGCGTTCAGCAGCTCGCGGACTTTCGGTTTCGAGTTGAACATGAGCACATCGATGATCGACAAGTTCGGTGTGAACGGTTCATTGAATTGCCGGTATGTGACCGGGTCCATCTTAATGAAGTCGAGCTCGACCCCGGCTTCGGCGAACATCGCTTTATCGTATAAGGCCGTGCCCCCGATCGCGTTGATGTAATGGTCCGCATCTAAATGTTCACAGATGGATAAAACGAGATGCTCACATTTCGCATTTTTGTTGTTCGTGAGCTCCGACGAATAGAGGATTGATGTGTCGAGTCCGACATAGTCACGCACCTCACTCAAGAGACGCCCTAAGTACGCGGCGACGTTCCGCTCCTCGTCTTTCATGATCCGCTCGACCATCGGCATGACGTCCGCAAAGTGTGGCGCGTGCTGATAGGCGTGACGGATGAGACGTAACTGGGAGTGCCGCTGCTTCGAATCAAGCACACGGTCATGCTCATTGATCAAACGCAATTGGGACATGTGCTCGACCGGCATTAAAATCGGCTTCGTTTTACCCTCGAGCAGGATCGTGTTGCGATGGATCCAGCCCCCTTTAATGAACTGGACATCGTCAAGGATGACGAACGTGTCGACCGCGGCCATGAGTTGGAAGTAGCCGAGGTATGGAAAATAGTAAGGTTGCATGATTGCCAGTTTCAAGTTTACGACCCCCTTATATCAGTTGCCGCGACCGAAGCCGAATCAACAGTTCGGTGACGATCGGATGCCGCACCATCAAGTAAGGACGAATCCGCTCTTTCCCGACGAAACGGTCAAGGTAGCGATCGTATCGTGGTGACTTTAAAGCGGCATAGTCTCGTCTCAGCCGGTGCAGCCCGACCTCGAACGAGATGCGGGAAAGTTCCATCTCCTGATGATACTGTCCGTTTGAATACGCATCGAACGTATCGATGAAGCGGATGAACGCCTCGTGACGCGCGATATCCCGCTCGAGGTCCCCTTCGTTCCAGATCGTCGTCGCCGATCCTGCGACGCCATATCGGTAGACGCTCATCACCTCGGGCATATAGTAAGCGTAGCCATGACTCGCGACGTACAGTTTCATCGCCCCGTCTTTTGCCGGCGCATCGCTCAACCAGTCCGGCCCGCCCATGATCAGCCTGTTTCGGTACAACATCGACATCGTCGGGATGAACCCGAGCAGTTGCAGCTCACCGGCGTTGTACGTCCGTGCTTCAAACGACGCATACTTCCGGTTCTCAGGCATCCATGGAATGACGCGCCAATCCGTATGCAACGTGTCGTCCGTCTCAACGTAGGCGTCGTGGAAGCAAAGCGTGCAGTCGGGATTTGCTTCCATGTAGTCGACTTGCTTTTGCAGCTTGTGCGGGTCGATCCAGTAGTCGTCACCGTCACAGAGGGCGACGTATTTGCCGCGGGCCCGCTCTTCGTTCAACAAGTTGACGAACACGCCTTTTGAGTACTGATTCTCCGTCTGATAAATGACCCGGATCTTGTCGGGGTGAAGACGTTCGTAACTTCGGACGATCTCGGCCGTCCGGTCCGTCGACGCATCCTCATGGATCAGGATCTCGAAGTCGAAATCCGTCTCCTGCATGAGGAATCCTTCGATCGTCTGACCGATATACGCCTCATGGTTATAGGTGATGCAGTTGATACTGACCATGATCATCGCGTTTCCTCCTCACAGCACTTCGGTTTCAGCTCGGGCGACGGTATCGGCGTACGTGTCGGGCTGGCCCGGGTCGAACGGTTCGTTCACCCACATGATGGTGACGAGGTCGGTCGTGCCGACGTTCTCGATATTGTGGACGTATCCAGGCGGGATCTCGACGACTTCGAGCGTTTCCCCGCTCACATGGAACGTCATGACTTCCGTGTCGTCGACCAACCGGAGCCGGATGACACCTTCTCCGCTGACGACGAGGAATTGCTCATGCTTCGTATCGTGCCAATGTTCCCCTTTTTTGATGCCGGGCTTGGCGACGTTGACGGACACTTGCCCCCGGTCCGGCGTCTTCAAGAACTCGGTGAACGAGCCGCGCGCGTCGCGGTGCATCAGGAGCGGAGTCACCATCCGCTCTCTCGGCAAGTAACTCGTGTACGTGCTATACAGCTGTTTCGTGAACGCGTCCGACAAGTCCGGTACGCTGTGCGCCGCCCGCATCGTCTCGAACGCCTCGAGCGTCCGGACGACGTCGAGCAGGGAGATCTCATGCGACGGAACCGTCGGATAGAGCGCGACGTCCGTCGTCAACGTGTCAAGAAACGAGGCGACGACATCATCGACGTGGGCGAGCGTGAGCAACCGCTCAGGGTCGTTCACCGTGACCGTCTCGCCGCGCGAGATCTGATGACAGAACGTCGTGACGGCGCTGTTATAAAACGGGCGCCCCCACTTCCCGAACACGTTCGGCAAGCGGAACAAGTGGACCCGTGTCCCAGAGCGTTCGCTGTAGACGACGAGCACGTTTTCCGCGTCACGCTTGCTGCGGCCGTAGTCGTTGTCTTGCGTCGCCTGGATCGACGAGGCGAACACAATCGGGACCGGGTTGTATGACAACAGCTCCGTCGCGATGACCTCGGTCAAATCGACGTTACCGGTGATGAATTCGTGCGGGTCTTCCGGCCGGTTGACGCCGGCGAGATGGAAGACGAAGTCGGCCGCTCGGAGCATCCGGCTGCGTTCAGCGAAGTGTGTCTCCTGCGTGACCTTAAGGACGTTGTGCCCTTCCTGTTCAAGTGCGTGCGTGAGGTGTTTTCCTAAAAAGCCGCTTGCTCCGGTGACGACGATATCCATGACAATCCCTCCTTTCGTTGAGTAGACGGCGTGACGTGAAGCGTCACCCATTTGTCCGGATGATCGAGCAGCCGGAGCATCGTCGGCACGTCTTCAAACCGAAGGATGAGACTGCCGAGTGCTTTGTTCGCCCCTTCGAAGCGCGGGATATCCGCACCGATCGCGTAGGCCAAATTCGATTTGACGATCGTGTACCCTTTGGATGCGAACGTGAGTCCGATAAAACGGCCTGATACTTGGCTGCCGAGCATGAAGTAACTCGACGGCGTCGTGACACGTTTCATTTCCAGTTCGACCGGTCGTCCGAGCGCGAGGTCGATCGTCGCGCTCACCATGTCGACGCCGGTCGCCTGTTCGATGATCTGCGGGATATAGTTGCCGCCGTTACGGGGGCCGATGTCCATCAAGTAGACGTCACCTTTACTGACGAAAATGTCGAAGTTGAGCGGACCGTTCTTCAGCCCGACTTTCGTGATCATGCATTGAAGCGTGGCGTGGACTTTCGCTTGGACGCGGTCCGGTTGGACGCTCGGGAAGCTCGCAGCGATGGGCGCGAACGGGTTGACGCCTTTCACGTTGAAATGGCTGTTACCGAAACAACGAAAGACGAGTTTCCCGTCGACGACGAACCCGTCTCCGGCGACTTGATAGCCGTCACGTTTGACGAACTGTTCGACGACGATTTCCCCGCCCGGTGACACCTCGAAGGCGGCGGCTAGCTTTTCGCGAATCCTCCTGGGCGTATCCGACGAGGTGATGCGGCTAATCCCTTTGCTCCCCGACGAGTCGGCTGGTTTGACGACGTACGTCCCACGCAGCGTCGACAGTGCCAAAACGGCCGTTTCGAATTCGGTGAAGGCGTATGCCTCAGGTGTCGGGAAGCCGTTCGCTTTCAAGAAGGCGCGGAACTTGACTTTATTCGTCAACGTCTCGACCGTCTGGAACGGGTTCGTGACGAGTCCGAGCGCTTCGCCGACGTAAGCCGCCGTGCGAGCGGCCGGGTCTGACGCGTAAGCGATGATCCCGTCAATCTGTTCCTCGCGTGCCACTTCGAGCACGCGTTCGCGGTCGAGTGTACTGACGCAGTAATAACGGTCAGCGACGTTTCGCCCCGGATTGTCCGGCAAGAAATCGCACAGGATCGTGAAGATCCCTTTCTCTTTCGCCTTTAAAATGACGGGCGTTTGATGCATCGCTCCTCCTAACAGCATGAGCTTCACCATGTCGTTGGTCTCCTTTGGCGTCAAATGATGTTTGCTTGCGTGAACAGTTGGCGATACGTCGCCGCGGTCGCACGGTTGCGACGATTCTCGACGCTTTGTTTTGACAGGGCGCCATGCGTCGCGAGCCGTTCCGGTGCTTCCAGGTAGTTCCGGAGTGACGCCTCGAGCGACGTAGCGGTCGGCTCACATTTGAAACAGTTCTCCCCTTCCGTCAAATGCCCCGAGACGTTGTCGACTTGACGGCTGACGATGACGCCCATCCCGGACGCGCACGCCTCGATGATCGTCAAGTTGCCGTTCGAATAGGTCGCCGGCAAGACTAAGATGTCCGAGTCACGATAGACGAGATGCATATTGTCCCAGGCGTCGATTTCATCCAAGAACGTCACACCTTCGAGGTCATGCTCCTTGATGTAGTCACGACACGCCTCGTACAAGTGTCCGTCCCGGTTCAGCGCGAGCGACAGGTTCGGATAGTCTCGTTTCAAGGCCCGGTACGCTTCTAGGGCGACAAGCGGTTGGTAGCGGTCGATGAGCCGGTTCGCGAACAAGATCCGGACCGGGTCACCTCGGCGCTTCACGCGGAGCGGATGGTCGAAATAGGCGTCGATATCGATCGGGTACGGGGCGTTGACGACTTGTTCTTCCATGAATCCGAACTCGCGGACGAATTGGTCGCGGGCGACTTGTCCCATTCCGAAGATCAGGTCGGCGTCACGGAACATCGTGTGGATGATCCGCGTCTTCCACTTCGCGTTCGCTTGTTCGAGCAGCTTGTCCGAGGCGTTATCCTCACCCGACACGTCGCGGATCGGCTCGCTCAAGACGACGACTTTGCTGCCTTTCCGTTTCGCGAGCTTCAAGATGAGCGAGTGCAGCGGTGTGAAGCCGGCGACGAGAATGATGTCCGGTTTGAAGCGGGCAAGTTCTTGGAACACTTGGAGTGACACATAGTTCAATGGTCCGGCGAAGTAGTTGCTTTTGAGCACTTTACAGCGGTCGCCGAGCGGGACTTTCCACCAGTCGGGACGTCGGGCGGTCAATTGGTCATAAAACCAAAACTCGGTATCGAAATGTTCTTGGAGCGCGTAGCAGAACTTGACTTGATACGGGGCGGCGATGTTCGTGATGAAGACGAGTCGTTGTTTCATCATATTCACCTCACCCGATCCGCTTCGTCGAGCTCGGCACGTGCCAAGCTGCGAGTTCTGCTTGAATGTAGGGCAGCGTCAACAGCAGCCGTTTCACGTCTTCGACGCCGAGCTGTTCGGTGTTGTTCGAGTTGTACTCGCCTTGGACCGTCAGCTCCCTGCTGCCTTCACTGAAATATTTATCGTAGTTGAGGTCACGGTTGTCAGCCGGGACGCGGAAGAAACCACCCATATCTTCGGCGAGGACGTGTTCTTCACGTGTCATGAGCGTCTCGAACGTCTTCTCGCCATGCCGGGTACCGATGACTTTGACCGGATTGTCGACTTGGAACAATTGTTTGAGCGCCTCGGCGAGGTCACCAATCGTCGAAGCCGGTGACTTTTGGACCATGATGTCGCCCGCGTGCGCATAATTGAAGGCGAACACGACGAGCTCGACCGCGTCACTGAGACTCATCAAGAACCGGGTCATGAGCGGGTCGGTCACGGTGAGCGGTTCCCCGTTTTTGATTTGTTCGACGAAGAGCGGGATGACCGAGCCGCGTGACGCCATGACGTTACCGTAACGGGTGCCGCAGATGAGCGTCTTGTCCGGACCGACGGCGCGTGCCTTGGCGACGAACACTTTTTCCATCATCGCTTTCGAGATGCCCATCGCGTTGATCGGATAGGCCGCCTTGTCGGTCGACAGGCAGATCACTTTCGCGACACCGGCATCGACGGCAGCGTTCAAGACGTTCTCGGTGCCGAGGATGTTCGTCTTGACGGCTTCGATCGGGAAAAATTCGCACGATGGGACTTGTTTGAGCGCCGCGGCGTGGAACACGTAATCGACGCCGTACATCGCGTTCTTGACGCTATTCGAATCGCGCACGTCACCGATGTAAAATTTCAGTTTGTCATCGTTGTAGCGTTTGCGGATGTCTTCTTGTTTTTTCTCGTCACGTGAGAAGATACGGATCTCTTTAATGTCCGTATGGAGAAACCGTTCCATGACGGCGTTGCCGAACGAGCCGGTCCCGCCGGTGATGAGCAAAGTCTTATTCGAAAACATGATCGAGTCTCCTTTCTGAGGTGCATTGTCTGAGAGGTCAGGAGGTTGTGTATGAAGTCTTTTACCCGCCAAATTTGAAATGAATTGGTAATAGAAGGGAAACTCCTATCATTTTTTCGCAACATGTGTCATCTCTTTTTCTTTCAACGGGACGGTCGGCGGTGCGACCTGCCCTTCGATGATGCCTTTACGCAGGAGGACGTTTCGGACCGTCAACAAGATACAGACGAGGTCGAGACGGTGACCCATGTGCCGGACGTAATCCCCGTCAAACTTCGCCTTCACCTCGATCGGGAGCTCATCGCGTCCTTTCACTTGCGCCCAACCGGTCAGGCCTGGTTTGACCGGGGCGACGCCTTCCGCGCGTCTCGCCTCGATCAAGTCGGTCTGATTCCACAGCGCCGGCCGCGGACCGACGAGCGCCATGTCGCCTTTTAAAATGTTGACGAGTTGCGGAAGTTCGTCGAGGCTCGTCTTCCTGAGGACGCTACCGATCGGCGTGATGTGTTTCGTCGGGTCGGCGAACATGTGGGTCGGCACGTCTTTCGGCGTGTCGTCCCGCATCGTCCGGAACTTATAGATCCAAAACAACGTCTCGTCCTGACCGACGCGCTGCTGTTTGAACAGGACCGGTCCTTTCGAGTCGAGTTTGATCAAAATCGCGAGCAACACGAGCAACGGTGCGAGCAAAAATAGTGCGAGCGAACTCAAGACGATGTCGAGTTTCCGCTTTTGATTCAAATAGCGCATCCCTCACACCTCCCTCTTGAGCGGACTCCCCGGCGTCTGTTTCCACACTTCACGCATCACATAATCCGTGTACGACAACAAGATGCGGAGCACTTTATCGGACACGTTCGGCATCGCATAGTCGGAAACGAGTCGCATCGGTGTATCCGTCTCCTCTAACACGCGGAGCGCCTGGAGGACGCGGTCGCGTTTCAAGCCGACCATCATCGCCGCCCCTTCTTCCATCGCCTCGGGCCGCTCGTGTGCTTGGCGGATGTTTAAGCCTTTCAGCCCGAGAATCGAGCTCTCCTCGCTGATCGTCCCGCTGTCACTGAGCACCGCTTTCGCATGAAGTTGCAAGTGGACGTAATCGCTGAACCCGAGCGGCTTGAGCGTGCGGATATTCGGGTGCAGCGTCACCCCGGTCTCGCGAATCCGGTTGGCGGTGCGCGGGTGCGTGCTGATGATGAGCGGGAGGTCGTACGTCTCGGCGATCGCATTCAACGTGTCGACGAGATCGAAGAAGTTCTCATCCGCACTAATGTTCTCGTCCCGATGCGCGGAGACGACGAAGTAGCCGCCTGCCGTCAGACCGAGCCGGTCGAGCACGTCCGAGCGGTCGATTTTGTCTCGCTGGCGCGTGAGCACCTCGAACATCGGACTGCCCGTCTTGATGACGCGGTCGGACGGGAGCCCTTCTTTTAGAAGATACTCGCGGGCGATGTCGCTGTACGTCAAATTGACATCGGCGATATGGTCGACGATGCGGCGGTTCGTCTCTTCCGGCACCCGTTCGTCAAAACAGCGGTTCCCTGCCTCCATGTGGAAGATTGGGATTTTATGGCGTTTGACGGCGATGGCGGCGAGGCAGCTGTTCGTATCGCCGAGAATGAGCACGGCGTCCGGTCGTTCAGCCTTGAGCACCGGATCGACCGCGATCAAGATGTTGCCGATCGTCGCCATCGGCCCGTCAGCGGAGGCGTCGAGAATGTAGTCGGGCGTGCGCAGACCGAAGTCTTCGAAAAAGATCTCGTTCAACTCGTAGTCGTAGTTTTGTCCGGTGTGGACGAGGATGTGTTCGATCGCCTCCGACGCCTCGAGCTTGGCGATGACGGCCGAGAGACGGATGATTTCCGGGCGCGTGCCGACGATGGTCATCACTTTGAGTCGATTCATAACGTTCCCTCCTAAGAAGTATGGTGGATGGATAGGATGCGGATCTTCACTTGGGCGAACACTTGATGGACGAGTGCTTTCTCGCTGTCATCAAACGCGAGGAACCACATGATGATGCCATAGAGGACGACGAGCACGCCCCCTTTCAAGGCGAAGGCGAACAGGTTCGACGCCGGGAACAGCTGTTGGATGCCCCAGCCGATGACCGTATAGAGCGCGAGCGCCGGAAGAATCCTCACGTGGCATGACCGGAAAAATAGCCCGATGTCGAGTTTGAGGATGCGGCTGTAGACGAAGTTCATATAGAAGACGAGCCCGACGATATTGCCGATACAGATGGCGACAGCCGCCCCGATCGGCCCGTAAATCGGGATGAGGAGCGGAGATAACGTGATGCTGATACAGGCGACGATGAGTGCGCCATACGCCCGATACTTCACTTTGTTCTCGGCGATGAGCGTCGTGTTGCCGATGTCTTGTGTCAATGTGATGAGGCTCGGGGCGATGAGGAGGAGCGCGACGTAATACGAATCGTGAAACGCCTCGCCGACCCAGAGCCGCATGAACTCTTGCCCGAGGACGAAGAATGACAGGACGATCAATCCGACGATATAGAGCTGGATGCGGCCGATCCGGACGAACAAGACGGCGATTCCTCCCCTGTCGTCACGCGTGAGCATCCGGCTCACTTTCGGCAAGAACAAGAAACCGAGCGCCGACGCGATCGTCCAGACGTACCCTTCGATGACCATCCCGACTGAGAACAAGGCGATCGAGGCACTGCCGGCGAGCATCCCGAGCAGGCTCGGCGTGATGTTGAGGATGAAGCGCTGGGCGACGAGCGTGACCGTGCTCCATGTCATGAAGCCGAAGATGTCTTTATAAATTCCTTTGTCGCGTTCACGGAAGTTCGCGCGGACCGTCGTCTTCCGGTGGATAAAGATGTATTCGATGATGAGCACGAGCGTGCCGACGAACGCGGTGACGAGGACGAGCGCATACAGCCCGTAGCCGAGGATGAGCGCCGTCACCATGAGGACGACGGTCGCGATCTTTTCTGTTAACTGGAGCGCGCTCGAGAACAAGAAGTACTCATGTGAGACAAGGATGCCCGTGAACGGTTTCGCCGGGAATGACATGACGATGAACAGACCGGCGACGACGTACAGGACTTTCAACTTGTCGAGCTCGGCCGCGGTCAGCCCCGCGTATACCGAGTCGAGAAAGAAATAGACGACCGCGAGGATGACGAACAAGACGAAGCCGATGACGGTGAACAGTTTATAGGCGACGCCGAGGAAGCGTGCCGCCTTATCCTCGTCCCCTTCGGCCATGTATTTGCTCATGAACCGGGATACGGCCGCGTCGAGCCCGAAGTCCATCGCGAACATGCTGATCAGCGAGATGGTGAGCATGTAGAGCCCGTAGTTCGCTTGACCGATCTCCTGGATCATCCACGGCGTATAGATCAATCCGGACAAGATGCCGAAAAAGATTTGCGTATACGACATCGCTGCCCCGTATTTGATTTTGCGTGTACTCGCGGCCTCATCGGGCTCGACGCGTGTCGACATGTGTTTCCACCTCTCTTCCTTACTGCCAGAAGAACGTATACACCGGTGCGTCCTGCAGGAACAACAAGACTAAAAGCGTCACCGCCGCGTAATAGACGAGCAATCGTTCGCGCCGCTCGAACGTCTTGAGGATCTCCGGGATCATCAGAATCAAGAACAGCGTGAAGTACTGGACAAGCCGCATCATCGACGGGTTGATGAACGTGAGCGGCAAGAAGCATGCCGCGAGGAACAACGCGTTAAAGTAATGCGTCGCCGACGGGTTGTTCGCCAAGATCTCATCGCGCCGCCATAAGGCGACGAGCAGGACGAACAGGAGCATGGCGCTGAAGTTGATCGCACCCGCCCCATTCATGTAGTCATACGTGTCGTAGCCAGATAACGTCACCAACATCTCAAAGAACGGGCCCCGAAACGCGAACAAGGCGGCGATGAAGCCGAGCATGCCGAGAATGTACGCTTTCGTCAGTTGCCGGTTGGCCAAGAAATAAAACGGCAAGAACACGAGCGCCGACTTATGGATCGTCATGGCGACGAGCACGAGGATGAGAAACATCAGGAGCTTGCGGGCCCGGACGAAGTGATAACCGATGAGGACGACGAGCGCCGTCGCCATCGTCTGGCGTAACCCCGTCACGGCGAAAAATTCATAAAACAAGACCGAGAAGATCAAAAAGCTGATGAGCGGCTCGCTCGAATATTTATAGATGAAGTAACCGAGCGGCACCATGAAGATGACGGCGATCAAGACGAGATACAGTTGATAGTCCGAGATGACGAACTGGGTGAGCCGTTGGAACAAATAATAGCCCGGGTCCTCGCTCTCGGTGAAGACGAGGGTAAAGAAGTCCCGCGTCAGCGCTTCGAGCGGCAACGGCTTCGTCGCAAGGAAAAGCGCTCCGTATTGCGCCGTGTCGTCCCCGACCGAGATGTGACGAAATCCCGACAAGACGATCCACTGGACGGTTGCGAACGTCACGAACCAACCGCGCCTGTAAGTCGTGTCAGAACGCATGAGCAGCATCGCCCAGAGGACGAGCAGTGCGATGTTGACGAGATAGATGGTCATGAGGTCGCCTCTTTTCTAACGATAGATGAGGTTCGTGACGCCGCGATAGAGCGACAGCAAGTTCGAGATCAACAGTCCGTTGAACCGCAGACGCCCATGTTCGAACGGACTGAAATAGTCACGCACGTCCCGGGTCGCGAGATACGCTTCACGCACCGCCGCCGCATCTTCTTTGAACGTATGGCGCAAGATAATCGGGATGAGCGTACCCGCGTCCGGACGGCGCTCGACGTCAAGGAGTAACTGGCTGAGGTAGCGGTCCGATTCGATTTCGGCACGGTGGACAATCTTTTTCGTCTGTTGGGCCCCGTGAATCCGAGACAGAACGAGCGGCTCATCCGTCAAATAGTAGTCAAACCCGTCAAGCGCGAACCCGATCCAACACATCCAATCTTGGATGAACCGGTCCTCCTGCGAGAAGCGCCGCGTTGCGAACGCCGCGCGTGGGATAAGGAGCGCACAACCGTTCAGGCTCGACGTCAGCATCAAGTGACGGAACATATCACCCGCTCGATATAGCCCGGTGAACTTGCGCTGGTAACGTCGGATCGGGGCCCCGTGTTCGTCGATGAAGCGGGTGCCGGTGACGAGGATCGTCCGTGACGGGTCGAGTCTTTCCCGCTCGAGCGTCTCGAGCTGCGCCTCGATTTTTCGCGGGGCGTACAAGTCGTCGTGGCTGAGCCAAGAGAAGAAGTCACCGCGCATCTCGTCGATCCCACGGTTGAGCGCGCTCGAGACGCCGCCGTTCACTTGCTCGATGTAACGGATCCGGTCACCGTAGGTTTTGGCGACGGCGGCCGTCTTCCCTCCGTCGGTCGAGCCGTCGTTGACGACGATGATTTCGATGTGCGTATACGTCTGGGCCAAGGCGCTGTCGATACATTCGGCCAAATAGTTGCTCCCGTTATACACCGGGATGATGATCGAGACGAGTGGTTTCATAGAATATTCCTCACTTTCTCGTGTCGGAGCGCCGCATAGACGTCCAAGTAGTCGATGGCGCGGTCACGGAGCGCAAAATTCGTCCGGGCATGGGTGACGCACGCGTCTTTGTACGACCGTTTGCCACGGGCAAAGATGCGCTCGATCCCGTAATTCAAATCGGTGAGTCCCCGTGTCGCGACGACGACACCCGTATCGTCGGTGACGAGTTCCGGGCTCGCGGTCGCGTCCAAGACGAGCACCGGCGTCCCGCACGCCATCGCCTCGACCGTGACGTTGCCGAACGACTCCTGTTCCGATAAGTTGAGGAACACGTCGGCGAGCGCGTAGTAGCGGGCGAGCTCACGGGCGTCGTTCGTCTCGTTGACGTGGATGACGTTGTCCGGGAGCTCTGTGTCGTCAAGCCGGCCGATCAAGAGAAAGGCGTCGTTCGGACGTGCCGCCGCGAGGTCGAGGAAGGCACCGAGCCCTTTCGCCTCACTCCACGTGCTCGCGACACCGAGCAGCACCATCTTGTCGGCCAACTGAAGCCGCACCCGGAGCTCGGTCGCGTCGACCGGACGAAACACGTCGAGGTCGACCCAGTTATGAATCCGGCGCAATACGGCAGCGTGTCGGAGGAACGAAAAGCGCGCCTCGGTCGTGATCCAGTCGGATACCCCGACGACGGCGAGGCGTGGAATCGCCGTCAACCAGCGACGTTTGTCGTCGAGCATCTCACTCGTCCGGTCGAACAGCCAGCTCGGGATATCGTCCCGAAGTTGCGGGCAATCGCCGCAACCGTGTTGCCACTTGTTGCACCCGGCCGTCGTGTAATGCGTGCATTTGCCGGTGAAGAACCAGCAGTCATGGAGCGTCAACACGGTCGGGATGTCGCGTGCGGCCAAGTATTCGAACAACGTCCTGAGATGAACGTAGTTGGCATGCAAGTTATGGAGATGGACGACGTCCGGAGCGTAGCGCTCGATGTCACGGACCAAATTCTCCGTCGCAAATCGTGAGGCGTAGCCTTGCCGTCCGGTGATGCGAGCGTGCAGCGCGTGCAGCTTCACGTCTACGGGATCGCCGATGACGTAACTCGCCTCGGTGACCGGTCCCGTCGAGTGGGCGACACGCGTCTCGTGTCCGCAGTCGTGATGGACAGATGCGAGTTCTTTACAGATTCGTCCAGTGCTCTTCACGTCGTTGATCGCGTTAATATGGAGAATCTTCATCGTCGCCACCTCACTCGTACGCGTAATACTTATGCCGTCCGCTCTTCCGCTTGTTCAAGACGAGGCCGAGCATATGCGTCCCGGTCCGCTCGAGCTGTTCTTTCGCTTTCACGACGAGTTGGCGCTCCGAATTTTCGCAGCCGATGACAAGGATTGTGCCGTCGGCGATTTTTGCGAGCAGACGGGCGTCCGCCACTTGCATCATCGGCGGCGCGTCGAGGATGACGATATCGTATTGCCGGCGCACCTCGTCGAGCAGTTCGACCATCTGGTCAGAAGCGATGAGCTCGGTCGGATTCGGCGGAATCGGTCCTGCGGTTAGGAGCGACAATCGCTCGACGCCCGTCTTTTGAATGGCCCGCTCGAGCAAGATCCGTCCGACGAGAATCGTCGATAGCCCGGCTTGGGACGAGAGGTTGAACGTGAACTGCGCCGTCGGTTTACGAAGGTCACAGTCGATGAGGAGGACGCGCTTTCCGAGCTGCGCATAGACGACGGCGAGGTTCGCCGCGGTCGTCGACTTCCCTTCCCCGGTCGAGGCCGATGTGACGTTGATCATCTGTAGCTTCTGACCGATCGACGTGAACTCGAGGTTCGTCCGGATCGTCCGATACTGCTCCGAGATCGGCGACTTCGGGTTGGCGAGCGTGATCAAATCACGCTGCCCGTAATCAGGAAGATTGTCGTTCTTTTTTCTCAGAAACATGAGGGACCTCTCCTTTCCCTTTAGGGGTGTTCGTTTTTATTTTTTTCGGTTTCATGTCACGCCGTTCGATGACCGGCACCGACCCGATGACGGGAAGGTCTAACAGCCGTTCCGCCTCTTGTTCGTTTTGGATCCGTTTGTCGAACACGTAGCGTAAGAGACCGATCAGCCCGCCGAAGAACAAGCCGACGAACATACCGATTATTGTATTGACGAGGATGTTCGGTGAGATCGGGGTGAGCGGCACTTCAGCCGGCGACAAGATGCGGACGTTGTCGATGTTCATCAAGTCCGGGATCTCGTCCGCGAACACTTCGCTGATGACGTTCGCCGTCTCGGCCGCCACCGCCGCGTCCGTATGGGTGATGACGACGCTGATGACTTGCGACTCTTCCTCACTCTCGACCGTGAGCACGTCACTGATCGGGTCTGGCGCGTTCGGGACGCGCTCTGTCACTTCGTTCAAGATGGCCGGGCTCTTCATAATGACCCTGTACGTATTGACGAGCGAGAGCGACGAGAGCACTTCCGAGCTGTCGACGCGGTCGCCTTCTTGTTCGGTCACTAAGAGCACTTGCGTCGAGGCCTCGTACGTCGGTTGGATGAACGCCGTGCTCACATAATAAGCAGCGAGCCCGCCGAGCAGGATGAACGGTACGAGTAGCCACTTGCTTTTCTTAAGTACCTCGACGAGATCACCGACGATCGTCGTTTGCTGATTCATAAATGTTTCCCTCCCTACAGACAGAATGGACGACAGAAATAAGGCATGAGCCTACCGTAATACGTTCTTTCCCTGTTCATCTTGACAATCGGAGGGAATCATTTATCATTTTTTCGCAACATCATGTCATGTTGCCGTTCCGTTTCGTTCTTTGTCTTTTTAGGAACTTGGACCTAAAAAAAAAAGACCGCCTCGCGAGGAGACGGTCGGTCAGTTCAGTTCGCGATGCAGTTCGCGGTCGGTGATATAGTCGGGTTCGAGTTTTAAGATGACGCGGTCGAAGGCGCGTTGAAGGCCGAACATGCCAAGCAACAGGACACCGAGCGCTAGAAAGAACGACGTCCCCGGCGAGCCGGTTTCAAACCACCCAAGCAACGCGTACAAGACAAGGAGGCCAAACAGCGTCAGCCAGCGGATGAGCCGTTGATACGTCGCGTCATCGTTGAACGTACTCCGGATTGTCCCGAGTTTCCATTCACGCACGAGCAGCGGGACGACGCCGAGAAACCCGAGTCCAATGAGGAGCGGTTGTGAGAGGTCGACCGTTCGCAGGAACGTGCTCGTCAGGAAGATGGAACCGGCTCCGATCATAATCGCTTTTGCTTTGCCTTGCCGTGCGTAGTCGACGAGGCGGCGGATATGTTGTTCGCGTTTCATAAGTCAGCGCTCCTTTGATTAATTGATACATAACATACGAGCAGAATATAGAATACGTTTCAATCTAAAGTTGAAGAATCTGAAAATGCAATTTAAATTCTACATTTCCCGACTTTTTCGGAGAACACATTGTCCTTTCTTTGATTTTAGGTAAATGCAACATCCGTCAATTATAATATTGTTTACGTATTTCTTATTTTCAAATTATGAAGGGGCTAGAAGATGAACATATTAATTACAGGCGGTTATGGATTTATCGGCAGTACCCTAGCTGAACGTTTTTTCAAAGAAGGTCATCACATACATATTCTTGATAATCTATCTACTGGAACGAAAGCAAACATCGACTTCAAACATCGATACTTGATTGCAAATACGTCCGATTCGAAGTGCGAAACATTTTTTAAAACGTACTCCTTCGATGTCGTGATTCATTGTGCTACGTCAAATCAACATTCACATCCAATTCACCCTGTTCAATCGAACGTGAATGGTCTCCTTAATATATTGACACTTTCAAAAAAGTATCAGGTGAAACAATTCATTTACTGTTCGACCTCAGAGGTATATGGAAATCAGAGTGAGATACCCGTCATAGAGGCTGCAATCCCGGCTCCAAACTCACCATTCGCACTCGACCAACTTCACGGTGAAGCTTACTGTCAACAGTGGTCCGAATTATATGGTCTTTCGACACTTGTGTTTCGAATTGCCTGCGTTTACGGACCAAAACAACATACTAGTCAAGACAGCACACTCATCACCAGTTTAACCACTTCCATTTCAAACGGTACAAATGTCAACGTAAACGGGAGTCCTGAATGGGCCCATGACTTCATTTTTTCAGGTGATGTGGCCGATGCTATGTATCGAGGTGTCATGAGTCAACTAACCGGTATTTACAACTTATCATCTAATACTCAAACCTCCCTGTACCATTTATGTGAACTTGTCGGTCTGAGTGAAGTGACATACAGCCATCCCCCCAAGGCTCACACGCTTCAGCTTGAAAATCGTAAACTCAAAACAGATTTGGATTGGGTTCCAAAGTACACTATTGAAGAAGGCATAAATACAACCCTTTCCTACTATGAAAAACATGATGTAATACCCCCTGTCACAATTGATAAAAAATCGACAGTATTCGGTACCCTCTTCTCGCACCCATTCATTCAAATTGCCGAAAACCTGACCCTGTTTTTAATCTTTTTTATGTTTTCTTTCATTATGACACCTGTGGTAGACACCCCAGATTACTGGTTTATTTATATTTTATTGGCAGCCTTACTGTTTGGAAAAACACAGTCTCTCGTCGCTTCTATTTTAGCGGTAGGTGTCCAATTTTATGACCATGCTGCGACTGGCCGAAATATTCTTTCTTTGTTCGTCGACAACTCGATTCTCGCGGTATTTACGATTTACCTATTAGTTGGACTGATTGTGAGTTATGTCATGGAACGTCGAAAAATTGAAATCCAGTTCTTAAAAGACGAGTTAGCCGCAACGAGTGAACGGCACCACTTCTTAAATGAGATTTATGAAGAGACACTCGATATCAAAAATCAATTGCACCAACAAATCATTCATTCAGAAGATAGTATCGGAAGTGTTTACGAAGCGACACGCGCACTTGACAGCTTAGAACCCGAAGGATTGTTTGTCGGATCGATCTCGGTACTTGAAAAAACATTGAAGGCTGAACATTTCGCCATCTATTTAGTGAATCAATCTGCTTTTGCGCGATTAGCCGCCAAATCGGCCGATCCTGCATTTTCACCTAAAAACTCACTGGACCTTGAAGAACATTCTCTAGTGAACGAAGTCATGCAATCAAAAGAGATTGTCTTTAATAAAGCTCTCTCGCCAGAAGACGCTATGTTCGGTGCACCGTTGCTCCGTCAAGGTGAAATCTTCGCAGTGGTTTTATGCTATCAGGTCCCGTTCCAAAACTTGACGTTGTCGTATCGAAACTTGATTGATGTTATGACACGCTTGATCAATTCATCGCTTGATCGTTCATTTGGCTATATTGATGCCGTCCAGCTTGATCGGTATGTCAGAAATACGAACGCATTGAAGCAAGATTATTTCGAACGGATCGTCATTCAAAAAGAGCAGGGCAAAATCGAGTTAAATATCCCATACACGTTACTTCACATTCGCAACTCTATAACTGATAATGTCATTCATTCAGTAGACTCAACCTTACGAACGACCGACTATTTAGGGTATCGTGATGACAATGAGCTGTATGCCCTATTATCAAATGCTACAGCGGATGAATCACAAATCGTAATCGAACGTCTGGCTCAGAAATCAATTCATGCAGATGTCGTAGAGGACGTGTCGTATGTTGAGTAACGCATTAATCTTCCACTACGTTTTTACAGTAATCGTCCTTATCATCGTCTTCCTCAAACAGCGAAAAGACTTTATTCCAATGGCGTTCACTCTTATCGCCTTACCCTTTGTCAGCTGGGGAATCCTCTACTACTTGCAACGTTCGAAACACGAGGCGGCAGAACTTCCGGATTGGCTTTTACGCAAAGAAGCTTACGAAGATGTAAGTTTAAGTCTCCCGGATAAATCAAGTGAGACAAATATGATTTCACTACAAGATGCTTTGATTTTAAATACGAATCAAATCAAGCGAAAAACATTGATGAATATCTTGAAAAATGATTTCCTCCAACAAGCACCGATGCTTGCAGCTGCTTTGAAGAGCGAAGACAATGAGACGTCACATTACGCCGCAACCGCGCTTCAACAAGCTAAGACACATCTCTCCAAGCAACTACGTCATTTAGAACGTGAACTCGAAGAGCGACACGAGGACCCACAAGTCATCAAATCATATTTACAAATTTTAAAACAAATTATGGACATGGAATTTTTGGACAGGCGCACCCAAACAAAGTACGCTTACACCTATCTCCATGCACTATCCAATTTGATTGACGTAGATGACCGTACTGAAATTATTTATCATGTGGAACGCATCCAAATGGCTCTTTCGCTTGGTGAATATGCCCATGCGCTTCAAGCGAGTGATTTATTTTTACATCAACATCCTACGAACGAAATTGCCTATTTTGAAGCAATGGCCGTTCACTATGCAATGAAAAATGTAAGTCGAGTCCACGAAATGATTCATCGGCTCCGCTCCTCTGAGATACGTTTATCACCAGATGGACTCAATCAACTACGATTTTGGATATAGGTGAAACCAGTGAAACATGTGTTCAAACTTGAAAAAGGATTATATATTATTGGCAGCTTTATCGCCGTGTTAGGCATTCTATTCGTCTTGATTCGATCAGACTATGTGTTGAAGCTACCCTTGTTTACCGAGTCGTCTGTTAGTGCGATTCGCACCCACTCGATTGACCCTACTAAAGACGGGGCAATCGATTCGTTTTTGATTATCGATAGTAAAAAAGAAACGCGTCTCAGCGCCTCTCTTCAAACACGACTTGAAGGCATCGGCAAACGTGTGACCGTGTCCTCGATTGAAAAGCTGACCAGTCTAACAGAAGCCACGGCCGTCATCATTGCGACAGAGCGGCTCGACTTGTTACGTGACCGAGACATCATCTTGAATTACGTAGCCCAAGGGGGGACTGTCTTTTTTGCGACGAGACCTTCTCCAAGTCCCCGCTTCATGGAGATGTACCGCCATGTCGGTTTGATTGAGGTCGGTAATTTCGTCGAGACAACTGGGATTGAATTAATGAATCCGTTTTTCGGCGCCTCGGACTATCAAACGTTCGATGCCGAAGAGCTCATTAATTCTTCCTTATCCGTTCGCCTTGATCCAAGCGCAACACTGCTTGCACGTTCGAGCCAAGACGTTCCACTGCTGTGGCAAACTGATTATGAAGCAGGTCGTTTTGTCTTCTTCAATGGGACAATGATGGAAGACCCTTCGGAGCACGCTTTGTTCTTCGTCGGTCTGACTGAAACAGACCCGATGCTACGCCCCGTCTTGAATTCGAAGATTACGACATTACACGGCTTCCCGTTCCATAGTTCGGACGAAAAAAACATCTCGTCATCCATGACAGATCGCGACTATTATCGGAATATCTTTTGGGCAGAATTACAACGGATTGAAGCCAAATATGATTTGAACTATGTGATGGCTACAGCGAGCCCTTCTTTGAATCCACAACTTGAGACGTCCGCTTATTCCGAGGATTTGGCACTCTATGGACGTGAGACGTTACGTTCTGGTGGTGAGGTCGCCATCATCTCGGTTCCAGAAAAACAACAAAAAAACTGGTACAAGGCAAACCGTCAACAACTGCAGTATGCGCTTCCAGGCCTCACTGTCAAAACCGTTCTCGTTTCTTCACCGCTCGACGAGACACCACTCAACAAATCATTTTCAGATGTGACTGTCACTCTAGGGGGCACCCGATTTCCTACTGGCCAAACGAATCGATTACGACTCCCCTCTTCTCCAAGTGACTTTACAAACATTGACTTGACGAAGTGGTATGAGTTTAATGAGCTCGTTTCGAGCGGTCTCGTGTCCACCCAAGTAACGCCTCAAACCGTCACGTCAGAAGAAGACGGCGAACGATTCCTGTCTTCTTTTAAAAAAAGTCAGGAGATGCAACAACGTGAAGTACCGTGGCTTCGCACCATGAAAGCGTCAGATACTGTAGAAAATCACCATTTCTTTAATGGATCGATTTATACGAAACAGACGGGTGATACGTACACGTTCACGCTTGATGAGAGCTCAGGCGACACATTCTTTTATTTCACGACACCAACCCCTGTCGCCGATTACGAAGATTGTCAGCTCGAATCGATTGGTCCAGGTCTATACCTCGTGAAGTCTGAGTCGTTATCGTTCACGATTCAATTGGAGGAAACTATATGAAAATCTGTCTGATTTCAGAAGGGGCATATCCACACGTCACAGGTGGTGTATCAAGCTGGATTCAATCCATCATTACGGAAATGCCCGAACACGAATTCATCGTTTATTCGATTTCCGCCAAAGAACTAAAAGGCGTGAAACCCAAATATACGCTACCATCAAATTTGATTGAACTGAGAGAGATTCACCTTGGAGATTATTTAGATCAAACCATCGTGACAGGAAAGCGGTACAAGTTGACCGAGACCGAACGGTTGGCCTTCCTCTCGCTCATGTCCAATCGTCAGACCGATTGGGACGTATTATTTAACTTCTTTACGAGTGGTCGAATCGACTCGGTTATGAACTTTTTAGGAAGCAAAGATTTTTATGATATCGCCACCATTCTGTGTGAAAAACGTTTCATGCAAGTTCCATTCACGGACATGTTTTGGGCGCTACGTTCGATGTTGTTGCCGCTCTTCGTCTGCATCGATCAAAAAGTGCCAGTTGCCGACGTCTATCATAGCGTGTCGACAGGGTACGCCGGCGTCTTAGGGGCACTTGCGAAGTATCAGTATGGAAAACCGTTGATTCTCACGGAACATGGGATTTATACACGTGAACGTGAAGAGGAAATCATCAAGTCCTCATGGATCAAAGGGTATTTCAAGGATGTTTGGATTGATTACTTCTATAGTTTATCTAACTGCGCCTATCAATACGCCGATGACATCAGTACATTGTTCGAAGGGAATCGCGAGATCCAATTGGAACTCGGTTGCCCCCAAAACAAGACGTTCCTCATTCCAAACGGCATCGATGTCACACGATTTTCACCAGAGCTCCGAACGAAGCGACCCGGGATTCACATTGGGGCGATCGTACGTGTCGTCCCAATCAAAGACATTAAAACGATGTTACAGGCGTTCGCGATCGTACAGGAGACGTTCCCTGACTCCAATTTTTATATTATCGGCCCCCTGGACGAGGATGAAGATTACTATGACGAGTGCCTCGACTTAATCGACACACTTGATTTACAAAACGTACATTTCACTGGACCTGTCAACGTCACGGACTACTTGACATTCATGGACATTCTTGTCCTCTCAAGCATTAGCGAAGGACAACCTCTTGTGATTTTAGAGGGGCTTGCTATGGAGATTCCATTTGTCTCGACTGACGTCGGAGGTTGCCGTGAACTGTTAGAAGGACCTGAAGATCACTACGGTCCAGCCGGCGTAATTGTCCCTGTCATGCATTTCCATCTGCTGGCGTTAGAAATCATAAAGTTAGTCGAGCGCCCGGAATTGAGGATGACGTATGGACAAAATGGACGGGGGCGCGTCGTCAATCGTTACACTCTTCACATGATGATTGACCGTTATAAGTCTTATTACGAGAAAGGAGAACGTCATGGCCGGAATCGGATTTCAACTGAAGCGTCTGTATGACCAATCTAGTTTTTTCGGCCAACTCCGTGCCTATGGATATTCCTCGATCACTGCGGTCGGTCCCATGTTTTTATCCATTCTATTAATCACAGCATCACGCGAGTGGCTCCTATTTTTAGACGTCGCCGCCACAGAGATTAACATCTATATGGCAGCGGTCCAATATACGTTCATCTTCTCTCAATTGTTGACCGGCGGCTTTTTGTTCACGATTTCTCGGTTCGTAGCCGATCAGACGTTTTTAGAAAAAGAAGAGCACGTATTATCGTCTTTATATGGACTCATCAGTCTGGTCGTCTTAATCGGGTTTGTGATGACGATTGTGTTCTATGCTGGGTCCCCGCTACCTTTCAGCTATAAGCTCGTGACGTATTTATATTTCACTCAGCTTTCTGTTATTTGGATTTTATCGATGTATGTATCCGCTCTAAAAGACTATAAAAAAATCGTCAAGAGCTATTTACTCGGAACGATTATCTCGGCATTTTTCATTTGGCTATTAACGGGACCACTCGATTCGCCGACGTCGACCTCGGTCTTCATCGGACTGAACATCGGCTTTTTTATCATATTGATTCGGTTATTCCGGGATGTCCATAATTACTTTCAAGTGAACGACCGTAATTACTTTTACTTCCTCGTCTATCTCGAGAAGTACCCGCTCCTGTTTTTGATTGGTGTCGCGTATTACTTCGGTTTATACGGACATAACTTGGCTACTTGGTTTGGAGACCGGGCCATCGTTGTCGGGGAAACCTTCTTAATGGCGCCTTATTATGACACCCCGGTGTTTTATGCCTATTTGAGCGTCTTGCCTTCTCTCGTGTTATTTATGGTGACACTCGAGACGACTTTTTATACGACGTATAAAAAGTACTACGGTCGGATTTTGAACGGATATCCGTTCAAAGACATTCAGAATGCAAAATGAGAGATGTATCGAACACTCGGTTCCGAGCTCTTGTTTATGGCTCAAGTCCAAATGTTAATTACGTTCATTTTCTTATTTTTAGGTGTGCGCCTCCTTCCTTTCCTAGGAATGACGCAAAATCAAATCGATATTTATATTATCGTGGTACTCGGTAGTTGGTTCCTCAGTATGATCATCACGTTCTTCTTGATTTTGCTCTACTTTGATGAACGTCGCGCTGCCATCAGTCTGACTGGATTTTATGCGATAGCGAGTTTCATGGCTACCCTGTTGTTTGTACTCGGTTTCGATATGTACGGAGTCGGGATGTTCCTTTCCTCCGTTCTCGGGTTTCTATGGGGCGGCCGTCTGCTCGTCCGAAGCTTAAATGACATCGACTACACCACGTTCTGTTCCCAGCCGATTGTTTATCAAGAAATCACGACGAAAACCGAACGATTCTTACGACGAATCGGCAGCCTGTCATGAAAGAAGGAGTTAATTAATGAAACGGGTGCCTTATCCTAAAACGATACTCAGTATCATATGTTTATTTTTTGTTTTGCTTGGACTTCAAGCCATTCTAAAGTCTCCTTCAACGTCGACATCAGCTTCATCGACTATCGCATCCCCCGAGACGAAATCGTCCGAGACGTCGTTTGCTGAAGACAAACGGGTGTATGCCAGCCATGATGGTAACCGGCTTGAACATGTGTACGTCACTGTGTTCGACCAAAAGACGGTACCGGAAAATGACATCACGCTGTATGATTTAAATGAATCTTATAAACAATACAGCAACCTCGAGAGCGGTCCGAAGCTGTTCGTCCATTTTGAGACAGGCGATGCTGAGGGGCCCGATTCGATCAACTTGTTCGATGATGCGACCGTAAATGCCACCATCGAGCTACGAGGTCGATCAAGCCGTTTAGAGCCACAAAAGTCGTATAAAATTCGACTCCAAGACAGCGCCGGACTTTGGTACGGTCAAAGTGTGCTGAATTTAAATAAGCACGCGGACGACCGAACGCGGGTTCGCAATCGCTTGGCATTCGCCTATTATGAACAACTCTTTGACATCTCGAGTTTACGTACTAATTTCGTTCAGTTGCATGTCCGTGATATGACGGATTCGAGCCAGGCTGACGAATTTGTCAGTTACGGTCTCTACACGCACGTGGAACAACTGAATGAAGAAGCGCTCTCTGCGCGCGGATTGAACCCAGATGGTCACTTATATAAGGCAGAGAACTTTGAGTTTCATCGCTATCCGGATGCATTAAAAACGAAAGACGACCCGACTTATGACAAAAACGCATTCGAGTTGGTTCTCAAAATTAACGGTTCAGATAATCATGAAGAATTGTTGACCATGCTCGATGACTTGAACGATCTATCCAAACCGTTCGACGAAGTGTTCGATACCTATTTTGATGAGGAAAATTACTTAACGTGGCTTGGAACGAACATTTTGTTTGGAAACTATGACACGATGTCGACGAACTATTATTTATACAGTCCCCTCAACTCAGAAAAATGGTATTTCATGCCATGGGACTTCGATAAAGCACTCGGTCGTGATACCGAACGGACGGACGTCATGCCAAGTTGGCAACAAGGTGTTCAACGCTACTGGGGAACCGTCCTTCATCGTCGTTATTTGAAAGACCCGGATCATGTCGAAGCACTGAAGAAAAAAATAGAGGAATTGACGCGCGTCATCAATGCGGACAACACGAAACGATTGATTGATGGGTTCTATCCGGTTGTCGCTCCACTTGTCACGAGTGAACCAGACCTTCGCTTCTTAAGCGTCGAAGCGAGTGATTACGCGACAAGTTATCGTTCACTCGAAAACATCACTTCGAAATATCAGAAAGATTTTATTCGCTCTCTCGAAAATCCAATGCCTATTTTCCTTAACTACGCTCGTGAAGGTAAGCAAGATGTCTTTCGGTGGGATGCTTCTTACGACATCCAAAACGATGAGTTACGTTATCACTTTGAATTGAGTAAATCTCCTGATTTTTCAACGCACGTCACCGAAAAGCAAAATATGACAACGTTCTCTCACTCGATTCCGATCCTTGACCCCGGTCGTTATTATTGGCGCGTCACGGTCACAGACGCGGAAGGAAATTCACAAATCCCATTTGACTATTACCGAGATAATGACCGGGTAATGCATTGGGGTGTCCAACAAATTGTAATACCAGGAGCAAAACCATGAAGCGATTTCGGCACGAACTCAAGTACTTTATTAATGAAAAAGACTATGCGACCCTTCGAGATAAAATCAATCTTGTCCTGACCCAAGACCAACACTCTGTCAGTCGGGACGGCTACTTGATTCGCAGTCTTTATTTCGACAACGTGTATGATCATGATTTGATTCAAAAGAATAGCGGTATCTTCCGACGTAAGAAGTTCCGGATTCGAACGTACAACTACTCAGAAGACGTTATTAAACTTGAAAAAAAGAGTCGGCAAGGCGAATATATTTTGAAATCCTCTGTCCCGATTACGCGTGAAGAATATGAACAGATTTTAGATTGGAACTATGATTTCTTGTTGAAAAAGCCAGAACCGCTGTATCAAGAGTTTTACTACTATTTGACGAGTTCTCAGATGCGTCCCCGTGTCATCGTCGACTACGTCCGCGAGGCGTACGTCGGGACACTCGGCAACGTCCGAGTCACATTTGACAAGGAACTTAGCTTTGTCACAAATAGTATCGATTTGTTCGAGAAACATCCCGTTTCAGAAGAAGTACTCGATTATCCGAAAACGATTTTGGAAGTGAAGTACGATGAATTTTTACCGGAGTATATACGTCAACTACTACAACTAGAGTCACACCAACGATCTGCTATTTCGAAGTATGTTCACTGTCGGATGGCAAGTATTCGTTATCATGGATTATGAAAGAGTGGAATCAATGGATACGACAATTAATTTTAATGATGTCATTAAAAACAGTTTTTTAAACGAGTTTACCTTCGGGAATTTATCCATCATCGATGTGATGCTAGGGCTGTTGACCGCTTTTATCGCCGGCGGTTTCATCTACTTCATCTACAAAATGACGTACCGAGGTGTCCTTTACAGCCCGAGTTTCAATGCTACTTTACTTGTCATGACGATGATTACCTGTCTCGTCATTATGACCATTTCGACGAACGTCGTCTTATCACTCGGCATGGTAGGCGCACTCAGTATCGTTCGTTTTCGGACAGCCATCAAAGATCCGTTCGATGTCGTCTTTATGTTTTGGGCGATTGCAGCTGGTATCTCAAGTGGTGCCGGACTCTACTTTTTGACGCTATTCGGGGCAGTCGTCGTCGGGGCAGTCATCTTCATGCTATCTCGTAAAAAGCACACCGATACGCTTTATCTCCTCGTGATCCATTACTATGAAGATGGGAACGATGAAGTACGACGTGAACTGCAACAACTCGATTACACGCTCAAGTCAAAAATTGTTCGGAAAGATGTGGTCGAATTGACGGCTGAATTACGGTTGAAAATCGACAATACTGCTTTCATGAATCGATTGAACGACATCGAGGAAGTACGTGACGTTTCACTAGTCCAATACAACGGAGACTATGCCGTATAGCCTGTCAAATGGACTCGCCCACACCATGGTGAGTCCATTTTTTATCCAAAAGAAGAAATCTGAACACTTGTAAATGTAAGCGTCGATATTTCGTTTTAGCGCGTTCTACACTTCAAGTATCAAATAACAATTGAATGGTTCCCTGCGAAGGAATGTTACCTTCAGTGGGCATAACCTGGCTTGAGTCAAATCCGCCTTACGTCTGTTATGGAAAGCGACAACCTCGAGCTGTTAAAATAATATGCGGTCGACTATATCGATTTCAGCTATTACGCGAGCCGTACGATGTGCACGGACCCGGAGATCAACAAAGCGATCTAAGGCAACATCTTTAGTTCGCTCGAGAGCCCGTTTATCGAGAAGTCAAAATGAGGCTCTCGACGTTCGAAGAAGAAAAGCTTCGATTGGTATAAGCAGGCCATCGTGACAAACGGGGAGGAAATAACGCAAATATAAAGAAGCAGCTTTGGCCGTGAGGCTAAGGCTGCTTCTTTTGTCCGGTGACCTCTAAATTAAAAAATTACAGACGTGTCTAAATGAAGAGTGTCCAGTCTAGACTTAACCCGATTATTATTTACTCTTTTCTTTATTCAAAAACATGTTGTACACAAACTTCAATTGCTCAGCTGTAAGTTCAATATTGTGCTCATGCATATATTTGACGGCATATCCCAATGCGATTGTCGCGGCACTTGCTACGCCAGCCCCAACTGCCCAACCAGCGCCAGGCACTAATTTGACCAATTGACGAAATGCTGTCTTTCCTGCATTTCCGACAATCGTCGCAATCAGTAACTCTTTCGCACTCTCTTTCGACACTGGTTTATCATATAGAAGAGACAGTTTGATGATTAGACCAACTTGAATGCCTGTTAGCGGGATAATATCAGATCCAGGGATTGGAGATGCTCCAATTGCGGCTGATGCAAGCCCTGCGCTGTTGATCCAACGATTCGCCGTTGTTGATTTGTCCTTTAGCTCACGAGCCATCAAAATATCTTTTTGCTTCTCCTCTAAAATTTTTAAGAGCTCTTTTTGTAGCATCTCGATATTCTCACCTGTTCGTGATGAGATTGGAGTGACCGGATAAACATAGTTTGTCGCCTGTTGGATGTATTGAACGAGTCCACCGATATCTTCAGCTGCATCAATCTTGTTCAGGACGATGATGATGTTTTTGTTCGTCTTCTCAATCTCTTTTAAGTTCTTCAACTCATTCTCGGATAACACGGTACCAGCCGCATTCGTGAAGAACAAAATAACGTCTGATTTCTTATAATAATCTAGCGTCACTTGCGAATTCTCTTTGTTGATATCATCGAGACCTGGGGTATCAACAAATACAATTTTATCCGTGTATTGAATTTCTTTAATCTCGACCGTCTCTCCAGGTTTTGCCCCAGTCGATACAATCTCACCATCCATCAACTTGTTAATGGTAGACGATTTTCCACAGTTTACATCCCCAACGAGCGCAATCAGAATATTGCTTTCAAGCTGGTCATTCGCTTGCTTGAATTGGTCATCATAGTTTTGATCAAACTCTTGTTCAAACACTTCTTCATCTACTTCATTAAAATTGAATGTTTTGTCCATTCTAGTCCCTCCGGATTCATAGTTTTCACGATAAATTCTCGCTTACCTCAAGACGCTCCATTGTTGATGTTACAAAATAGGAAGCTAAAATACTTCTTCTTTTATAATAAAAGGTAGATGATATTCCGCCCACTACTCCAAAATCGTTCGACACCTATTCGACAAAGTAGATAAAAAACTTTTTATTATCTTGTTATGCATCATCGATCGGAGCCAATCGCAATATCATCCGTCTCATAATATTACCTTTTAATCCTTTATCGCCCTGTAACTATTTCTAACCACGTCCAATATTTATTCATCTTCCTTAGTATTTTTGTAGTTTACTAATCTTATCAACTCTTCTTAGGAGGCTCTCATGCCATACTCACTCGACACCATCTTGCAATTAGAAAATTCCACCGATTTTAACCGGCTCCATCAACAGTTCCATCAATTTAATCCGCTCAAAGTACTTCGCGTCGATCAATACGAGATTCGTCATTCGAACGTCCTTGCTTGGTTATTTGACCCGAACGAAAATCATCGATTGGGAGGTTTCTTCTTGCGGAAAGTACTGATGAACTTGATCACGAAACCGGAAAATGAAGAGAAGATTGCAGGCATTGACTATCTACCGTTCCTTTACGCCCCGCTCTCAGATGTGACGGTGCACCGGGAATGGTGGACCGGGAACGGGGCCATCGACTTGTTGATTGATATCCCCTCGCTGAATTTGATACTTCTCATCGAAAACAAGTTCCATTCGAGTGAATCTGCCGGGCAGCTGAGTCATTACTTCGACCATGTCCATGAGACGTTTCCGACTCGAAACATTTTGCCGGTCTATTTGACACTTTCGAGCGATGCCCCTTCACACGACGACTATTGGTTCCTCGACTATGATGATGTCCGCTTGATGATCACGCAAGAGCTCGAGCTGAACCGGACGACAATTGCCGACAACATTTATGACTTTTTGTCTTACTACATCGCGCTGCTTGAAGAGAGACTCGTCGATGATGAAGATACGATGAATATAGCGCTTCAGCTATATCAAGACTATGCGTCCGCGATTCACTTGCTTTACGCGAATGCCAATCCGGCGAAGCAAAAACAAATCGAACTTCGGCCAGCAGTCCGAACACTCGAGACACTTGATGCAGAGACGAAACGCCATTTACTTCTTATCTACAATCGAAAGCGCCAAACGATTGACTACATCTTCAAGACTGGTGGCAATATTGTCCACCAAGCCTTCCTTGAATTCGTAAAAGAGCAAGGAGTTACCACTTACTCGGCGCATACTCGTGTTCCTAATTTTGTCTTGGACGACTGGTTGCCAAATTTAGAACGGATGGATTGCTTAAATCGCTATTGGCTCAACTATGGATTGATTATTTGGTTCGAACGAAAAGGCAGCAAGCGTCTCAAACTCTATGTCGAAGTCGGCCCCATCGATTTCGCGGAACGTCTCCCGCTCCTTGAGACGCTCGAAGCGAAGAACATCTCGTTTTGGAAGTCCGGAAAACAAGAAGGGAAAAAGTTCACCCGTATCTACACGGAGGCGACTGACGTTTCCGATTGGACGAACGCAACTGTCGTAAAAGACGCCATGACGTCGCTCGTCGATGCTCCTGCGTTTCATTCATTTAGTGCGACGGTGACCGACGTGTTGAATGAGCTATATACTGTAAAAGCGTAACGCAAAAGACCATCGTCCTTGTCTACGACAGGTCCAATGGTCTTCCATTTTATTCAACACTAAACTTATACACCGTCCTCGAATGATACAACTCACCCGGTTTCAGTTCGATCGATGTGGCGATGTCTGGATAGTGCGGCGCGTCTGGAAGCGCCTGGGCTTCTAAACAGATGGCGCTATGCTTCTGCCGTCCCTCGAGCGTGACCGGTGTCTCTTCACTGAGGAAGTTGGCCGTATAGACGACCATGACCGGTTGGTTCGTCTCGACGTCAAGCACGCGTCCGCTCATCGGGTCGTGCAACCGCGCCACCCCATCCTTCAAGATGAACGGATGATCGAGCCCGCCCGCTTTCGCGATGGCTTCATCGTCTGACGTGATCGCCTCGCCGACTCGTTTCCCGTCGCGGAAGTCGAACGGTGTCGCATCGACAGGCTGCAGTTCCCCGGTCGGGAGCGACTCATCATCGAGCCGGGCGACGTGGTCGGCCGGCAGCGTCAGCACATGATCGTGGATCGTCGGCCGGCCGCCGAGGTTGAAATAGTTGTGATGGTTCAAGTTGACCCACGTCAGTTTATCCGTATCAGCCGTCATCGTGACGACGAGTTCATTGTCGTCCGTCAGTTCATAGATGACTTTGAAGCGGACGTTCCCCGGGTAGCCTTCTTCCCCGTCCGGACTTAAGTATATGAATTGAATCGCCTGTCCGTCGACGTCCATGTCCCAATATCGCGACGTGATACCGTCCGTTCCGCCGTGGATATGATGCGGGTCCTCGCTTGGGGTCAAGGCCACGCCATCAATCTCGGCGTTACGGATTCTTCCGGCGATGCGGCCGACGACCGAGCCCAAATAGACCGGGTTCTCGAGGTATTGATCCAAGTCGCCATATTTCAAAATGACAGAGTCCATGTTGCCGTCACGGTCCGGTGCCGTCAGTTCGGTCATGGCACAACCATACTCGATCGCCGACAGCCGCATGCCGTTCTTGTTTTCAATCGTTGCTTCTCTCACTGGCTCACCTACTTCGACTAGTTTACCTGTTCATTCCCGAAGACGACGCGCCGTACTCCACTTTATCGACGTGACTCAAAAATGAGCCCATGAACGCCGTGAAGCGCTCCTGCCCCTCGACCGTCTGTTTGAACACACCCGCGTCCTCTAATCCTTTAACGAACTTGTCGACGACGGCCTGGTCGACGATCATCCGAGCGTCACCTGACTTCGTCTTCAACTCCTCGGCCCACGCCTTGTGCATGTCCGCGACCTCGACGTCCTCGCCTTCGATGAAACGGACGACTTGTTCGAGCTCGGTCTTGAGTCGGGCCGGCAACACGGCGAGCCCCATCACTTCGATCAAGCCGATGTTCTCGCGCTTGATGTGATGGACGTCGGCGTGCGGATGGAAGATGCCGTCCGGATGCGCCTCGCTCGTCCGGTTGTTGCGAAGGACGAGGTCGAGCTCGTAGCGGCCATCGCGGCGCCGGGCGATCGGCGTCACCGTATTGTGGCGGACGTCGCCCGTATACGGCACGATGTCACCGTCCTCGTAGTTTTGCCAGTGGCCGAGCAGTTGGTTCGCCAACATAGCGAGCTGCTCACGCTGCGTCGAACGGAGCCGGACGACCGAGAGCGGCCATTCGAGCGTCTCGATGTCGACTTGGTCGTAACGGTCCGAGCGATACGTCGCGACGACGTCGGCATCGTCCATCGCAAACCGGTAGCGGCCGGCTTGGTAATGGTCGTGCGTCAAGATCGAGCCGCCGACGATCGGCAGGTCCGCGTTCGACCCGGCGAAGTAATGCGGGAACTGACCGACGAAGTCGAGCAGACGCTCGAACGCCGACCGGTCGATGACCATGTCGCGCACTTCGTTCGACAGTAAAATCGAGTGTTCGTTGTAATACAAGTACGGCGAGTATTGGAACGACCACTCTTCCCCGCCGAGCGTGAGCGGGATGATGCGGTGGTTGGCCCGGGCCGGATGTTTCAAGTGTCCGCCGTAACCTTCGTTCTCGATCGCGAGCAACCCCGTCGGATAGTTCGTCTCTGGCGCCGGTTGCAGTCGGGCCCGCGCGATCTCGCGCGGGTCTTTCTCCGGCTTCGACAAGTTGATCGTGATGTCGAGCGTGCCGTAGCGGGTCGGTGCCTTGTACGTGATGTTGTTTGCGATCCGTTTCGTCTGAATATAGTTCGACGCCTGACTCATCTTATAGAAGAAACTCGTCGCGGCCTCGACGTCAACTGCCCGGAGCGCGTTGAACGTGCGCGTCACCTCGGACGGTTTCGAGACGAACACGTCCATGACCTCGGCCATGAACCGATCCTTCTCCTCTAATAAATTCTCGACGAGCCCAGCCTCGACCGCGTATTCGGTCAACGTCTCGAGCAAGTTCGGGATCGAGTCGCGCGGCACGAACGTCGGCTTGTCAAAGTCGAGCTTGTTCAATCGTGCGAGCACACGGTTCCGCGAGTAGATGCGGTCTTGCCCCGTGATCAGTTCCTCGCGGATCGCCGCCTCGACGAGCGCTTCAATCGTTGCATCGATCATCGTCTCGCCCCCTCTACGTGTTTGTAGCCTTCAGGATGTGACTCGTGCCAGTTCCAGGCGTCTGTGAGAATCATATCGACCGTCGAGCGCTCTGGTGTCCAACCGAGAACGCGTTTCGCCTTGTCCGGTGACGCGATCAGCATCGCCGGATCGCCGGCACGGCGCACACCAGTTTTGACCGGGATGGCGTGTCCCGTCACACGGTGGGCCGCCTCGATGATCTCGAGCACCGACAGTCCCGTCTCCGTACCGAGATTGAACACGTCGCTGTCTCCGCCTCGTTTCAAGTAGTCGAGCGCGCGCACGTGGGCGTCGACGAGGTCTTGGACGTGGATGTAGTCGCGGATGCATGTGCCGTCAGGCGTTGGATAATCGTCGCCGAACACGGTGATCGCCTCACGCTGCCCGTTCGCCACTTCGAGGACGAGTGGGATGAGGTGTGTCTCCGGTGTGTGGTCTTCGCCGATTTCACCCGACGGATCGGCCCCGGCGACGTTGAAGTAGCGGAGCGCGACGAAACGGATGCCGAAGGCGCGGTCACACCACTTCATCATCGTCTCCATGGCGAGCTTCGTCGCCCCGTACGTGTTCGTCGGGTTCGTTTCAGCCGTCTCCCGGATCGGCATCTCGTCCTGATCGCCGTATGTCGCGGCCGTCGAGGAGAAGACGATCCGTGCGACGCCGTGTTTGCGCATCGTCTCGAGCAACACTTGTGTCCCGAAGACGTTGTTATCGTAATACGCGAGCGGCTCCTCCATCGACTCGCCGACGAGCGAGTTGGCGGCGAAATGAAGCACTTCCGTGACGTCTTCGTTCGCGAACGTCTCGTCCATGAACACACGGTCACGGATGTCGCCGTCATAGAAGCGGACTTGTTTCGGGACCGACTCGATATGCCCGGTCTGAAGGTTGTCGATCACGATCACGTCTTCCCCGCGCGCGAGCAAGGCGCGGACTGCATGGGAGCCGATATAACCGGCCCCGCCGACGACGAGTACACTCATTTGACTTCCTCCTCTACGAGTTCACGCGCGCCGTCCCCGACGGACGCGATATAAAATGTCGGCGCGTAGCCGATCGTTGTTTCGTATACGGTCGACACGGTCTGGATGACGGCTTCTGTCGACGTCTTGTCGACGATGGCGATGGCGCAGCCACCGAAACCGGCACCGGTCATGCGGGCGCCGATGACGCCGTCGCAATCTTGTGCTGCCTGGACGAGCGTGTCGAGCTCGATACCGGTCACTTCGTAATCGTCACGAAGCGACGCGTGCGAGTCGTTCAGCAGTTGCCCGAACACGTCGAGCTTTTCGTCTTGAAGGGCGGTGAAGGCGAGCTTCGTCCGCTCGTTTTCCGAGATGGCGTGGCGGGCCCGTTTCCGGAGCGTCTCCGGGAGTTCTGATGCAACCGTCTCGAACGTCTCGACCGACAGCTGCCCGAGCGAGGCGACGTCGAACCGCTCTTGGAGCAGGCCGAGTGCCGTGTCGCATTCGGTCCGGCGCTCGTTGTATTTCGAGTCGGCCAGTTCGCGGCGCTTGTTCGTGTTCATGATCAAAATGTCGTAACCGTCGAGCTTGATCGGCGCATAGTCGTGATGGAGCGTGTCGCAATCGAGCAGGATGGCGTGGTCGGCCTTGCCCATCCCGATCGCGAACTGGTCCATGATGCCTGAGTTGACGCCGATGAAGTCGTTCTCGACACGTTGACCGAGATGGACGAGGTCGAGCCGCTCGAGCCCGAGGCCGTACACGTCATTGATCATGAGCGCCGTCACGAGTTCGAGCGAGGCCGACGACGACAGTCCGGCGCCGTTCGGGATGTTGCCGGCGAGGAAGAAGTCGAATCCTCCGACGTCGTGTCCGTCTTGTCGCAGGAGCGCGACGACCCCTTTGACGTAGTTGGCCCAGTCGTGACCGGCGTCATACGTCCCGTCCGTCACCGGGAACGTGACGACGCCGACGTCCTCGAAGTTGAGCGAGTAGACGCGAATGATTCCGTCCTCGCGCTTCCGGACGATCCCGTACGTGCCGAACGTGATGGCACAGGGGAAGACGTGACCTCCGTTGTAATCCGTGTGTTCGCCGATCAAGTTGATGCGGCCCGGCGCGAAGAAGGTCCGCTCAGGCCCCGCCAAAAACACGGTCTCGAACTGTTCGTTCAGGTGTGCTAAATCAAATGCAAGCATACGACTCCATCCCTTCCATCGCTCACGCCGGGTGGATGACCAGGCAGTAAGCGTCATAATCGATTTGTTGTGTCAGTGTGATCCCTTGTTGCATCAAGTAGCGGCCGCTCAAACGTCTTCCTTCATATAAATAGACGCGGTCCGGGTCGAGCCCGGCGAGTTTGAGGCGCAACTTGTTGTTGCTGTAATGACGGCGGTCTGCGTTGACGAGGGCGACGTAGTCCTCCCCGTCCGTATAGCCCATCGCGTGGAATCCTTCTTTCTTGAGTGAACCGAGACGATAGCTCGTCCCGTGCTGCACGAGCGGGCGGATCGACTTGTACGTCTCGATCCAACGCTTCGACGCGGCTAGGTCTTCCGTGCTCCATTCGAGCAAGTTGCCGCCGATGCCGAGCGTGCCCTGCATCGCGCTGACGAAGCGATAGTTGAGCGGGAGTGCGCGGGCGTTCAGCCAGTTCGGCGCATCCGTCACCCAGCAGCTCATCATCTTGGCGTTATAGGCGTAGGAGAACCCTTCCTGGATCTCGAGCCGGTCGAGCGCGTCGGTGTTGTCGCTCGTCCAGACCTGTTCGACGCGCGAGAGCACGCCGAGGTCGATCCGGCCGCCGCCGCCGGCACAAGACTCGAAGGCGACGTCCGGGTGTCTGTCCCGGAGCGTGTCGAGAATGCGGTAGACCGCTTCCGTGTGACGGAGCCACAACTCTTTCGCATCACCTAAATGCGGGCTGTCCGGTTCAGAGAAGGCGCGGTTCATGTCCCATTTGATGTAGCGGATCGCATGGTTCTCGAGCAGATCGTCCAACAGATGCGTCACGTGCGCCTCGACTTCCGGCAGCGCCAAGTTCAACACGAACTGGTTACGCGACGTCGTCGACGGGCGTCCATTCGTGTGGTAGATCCAGTCGGGATGCGACCGGTAGAGATCTGAATCCGGGTTGACCATCTCCGGCTCGACCCAGAGGCCGAACTGGAGGCCTTTGTCCTCGACGTAGCGGATGAGCGGCTCTAGCCCGTTCGGGAACTTCGTCTTGTTGACGTGCCAATCGCCGAGACCGGCGGCGTCCGAGTTCCGTTCGCCGAACCAGCCATCGTCGACGACGAACAGCTCGCAACCGATCGCAGCGGCCTCATCGACGAGCCGTTTCTGCCCGTCCTCGCTGACGTCGAAATACGTCGCCTCCCATGAATTGTAGAGCACGGGACGCAGCGTCTCGCGCGTCCGTTCCGGCATGATGACGTCGCGCTCGAAATCGTGCGCGTTCCGGCTCATCGCCCCGAAACCAAGTTGTGTGTAGCCGATATAGGCCGCTGGCGTCGTGAACACGTCACCTGAAGCCAGCCGTTTCGCGAAGTCGAACGTGTTGAGCCCGCCCGTCACTTGCGTGAAGCCGAACTGGTCGCGCTCGAAATGGATGGCCCAGTTGCCGGAATGGCCGAGGAAGCCGTAGATGACCTCACCGTGCTGTTCCGTCGCCGCATCGTCGAGCGCGAACCACGGATTGCTTTGATGGCTCGTCAAACCACGGCGGCTCTCGATCGTCTTCTTACCTGGGAGTAACTCGCCTTGTTGGAGTTGGAACTCGCCCGTCCACGCCCCTGAAAAATGACTGAGGCGCAGATTGCGCTCGGTCAACCCGAGGCTGAACGACTGCGCACTCTCGAGCGTGACGTCCGTCCCGGCTTGAACCGTCATCTTCCGTTCAATGATGTCGTACGCCGGATACACGGTGAAGTGGAGCGTGACCGTCAACTGTTGGATCGAGTCGACCAAGTCGAGCTCGAGCGTGTCGTGACCGATCCGTGCGTCTTGGAACGTGAAGGCGTGCAGCCGTTCAGTCGCCGTATGGCTTTTGAGCGTCGGCTCGGTGTAGACGAGGTCGCCGAACGAGACGAACTCGTACGCGGCGACGCCTTCTGGTGTCTCGAACGACGAGTGCAATACCCGACGATCTGGTAGCTCGGTGTAATCCGTTTCATGGAGTCGATCGCCGAGGTATTGATGGACGAGCCGGCCCCGGTCGTCGACGTCGAACACGTAGGCAATCTGCTTCCCTTCGATGACAAACCGGTTGTCGAAGCGATAGATCATGCCCCCACCTCCCGTTTCAACATAATGACGTCGAGCGGTTTGAGCTCGAGTGTCCCCGAGACCGCGTCCCCGTCGAGCGTTTGCCACTCGTCACCGATCTCGACCGTCGACGTGACGTCCGTCGAATGGTTCATATAGAAGCGGATGACGTGACCGTCGCCGTGACGATCGACTTTCTCGACGTCGTCCGGAAGACGCGTTGCGTCGATGCCGGCGCGCGTGAGCGCCTCGTTGTAGATCACATCAAGCATCGTATCGTCGACCGATGAGCCGATGTACGTCACGTCGCCTTTATACGTGTGACGCGTGACGGCGGCCGTCCCTTTGTAGAACGCCTGCTCATACGTCGCGAGCACGTCGGCACCTTTTGGCGTGATCAAGTCACACCAAATGTTCGCCTCAGACACGTAGTCGCCTAGGCGAACCTGGTTCGACTGGACGGCCTGCAGGCTCTCATACTCGTCGATCTCGATGCCGGCGTATGTCGCGAACTTGCCCGGGAGCGTGTCTGCGTGACAGCGGTTGATCGGGTCTTTGACGCCGGTCCGGTACGTGAAGATAACGTGGCCGCCGTTCTCGATGTAGTCGATGAGCGATTTGTCGAACGTGTCATTGCCGAGGAAATAAAGCGGCACGACGACGAGTTTATACGTGTCGAGCGCGTCACCCGGGAAGACGATGTCGGTGTTGACGCCTTGGCGCACGGCCGCGCCGTAGAAGCGAACGAACTCTTGCTTGAAGTTGAACGCATCCGAATGAGGCTGGTGCGTCCACGCCCATAAGTTCTCTTGGTCGTAATAGACGGCGACGTCGGCCTTATATTCGGCCGCGTTGATCATGTCACCGTGCGTCGAAAGTTCACGCATGACACCTTGTACTTCATCGAACTTGCGTTTCGGCTTGCCGTCGTGGTCGATGATGCCGTGGCAGAACTCCTCGGTACCGAAGTGCGCGGCCCGGAAGCGGAAGTAGACGATCGCCTCGGCGCCACGGGCGACGGCTTGATGTGTCCAGAGACGGATGTGGCCCGGTCGTGGCAAGTAGCCGATCCGGCTCCAGCCTTGGGCGCCACTCAACTGCTCCATCACCCAGAAGCCTTTGCCTTGTTTCGACGAGCGGCACAGATCGTGATCGTGCGCCGTCTTCTCGAACCGGTTCGGCTCCGGTAGCCCGCCCCAGACCGGATAGTTGTCGAACGAGACGTAGTCGAGGTCTTGGGCCATCTGTTGCTGGTTGATCGCCATGTCGCTATAGACGAGGTTGTGCGTGATGAACGCGTCGTCGTGGATGAGCGGACGGAGCGTGTCGACTTGGAGCTTGTTGAACGAACGGTACGCGTCCGAGCAGAAGCGGTCGAAGTCGACGAGGAGCGACGGGTTGTGCTCTTGGAACACGGTGCGAGGGACCGGAATCTGGCTCCATGCCGAGTATGTATGGCTCCAGAAGACGGTCCCCCAGGCCGCATTCAACGCGTCGAGCGTCTCGTAGCGGTCTTGTAGCCATGCTTGGAACGCGACTTGGTCGACGTCGCCGTACGAGCGGTCCGATTTCTCGTGGCCGTACTCGTTGTCGGTCTGCCAGCCGATGACGCGCGGATGCTTGCCGTAGCGCTCGGCCATCTTGCGGGTGATGCGCTCGCAGTACTCGCGGTACACCGGGCTGTTGACCGTGTAGTGGCGTCTCGCCCCGAAACTGATCTTGACCCCGTCGGCCGTCACCGGCAAGATGTCCGGATAATTCTCGATCAGCCAGGCGGGCGGTGTCGCCGTCGGCGTGCCGAGGATGATGTCGAAGTCTTGGCCGAACTTGGCGACGACCTCGTCCCAAAACGCGAAGTCGAACTCGCCGTCGGCCGGCTCCATCATCGTCCACGCGAACTCGGCCATCCGGATCACGTTGACACCTAACTCTTTCATCAAGCGGACGTCCGTGTCCCACAGGGCACGGTCCGTCTGTTCTGGGTAATAGTCTACTCCTACATACATGTTAGTCACCTCAATCGATTATTTGACCGCTCCCGAAGTCATTCCTTTTTGTAAGAAGCGTTGGAAGAAGATATAGAACACCATCGTCGGCAAGCTGATCAAGACGAGCGAGGCGTATAGTTTACCCGGGTCCCCGCCGAGCGCTTCCGTGAAGAACGTCGGCGCGAGCGTCACTGTCTGCTTGGCCGGGTCCGTCATGAACGTGAGCACCATCAAGTACTCGTTCCACGAGTTGAGGAACGCGTAGATCGTCGCTGTCGCGAGCGCCGGTTTGGCGAGCGGCATCATGATCTTATAGAAGATTTGGAACGTCGACGCCCCGTCGATATGGGCCGCTTCCATCAACTCGTTCGGCAGCTCGTCGAAGTAGCTCTTGATGAGCATGAGTCCGAACGGGAGGAAGAACGCCACCTCAGCGCCGATCAAGCCCCAATAACTGTTCAGCCCGTCGAGCGTCCGCAACGTGAAGAAGAGCGGGACGATGAGCGAGGCGACCGGCAACATGAGCCCGGCCAAGACGAGGTTGAACAACAAGCGTTTCCCAGCGAACTCGAGCTTCGAGAAGCCGAACGCCGCGAAGGCGAGAAACGAGATCGAGATGATGATCATGAAGAAGGCGACGATGAAGCTGTTGAAGACGAACTGGGGAAAGTTCGGGTTCTGTAACGTTGCGATATAGTTACTGAAGCCGTTGACCCGTAAACTCTCTTTGAACATGACGAAGATCGGGAACAACCATATGACCGCCATAAGTGACAGGCCGACATTGGTGAGCCATCTTCCTTTTTTCGTTTGAATTTCCATGGGTACCCCTCCTCAGTCCATTTTCTTCTGCACACGCGTCTGGAAGTACGTGATGCCGAGCGCGATGATCAACAAGATGACGGCGACGGCACTGGCGTAGCCGACCTCTTGGTGCAGCATCGACTTGCGGAACAAGTACGTCGAGATGACCTCGGTCGAGTTACCCGGTCCGCCTTGCGTCGAAATCCAGACGATGTCGAACGTCTTCAGTCCACCGATGACCCCGAGGATCGTCAGCGTGAACGTCGTCCCTTTCAAGTTTGGGAACACGACGCTCCACAGCGTGCGCCAGAAGCCGGCGCCGTCGATGTTGGCCGCCTCGAACACTTCCCGTTCGATCGCGAGCATCGCCATGTAGTACATGATCATCGACGAGCCCGTCCATTGGAAGATGTTGATCAAGATGATCGAGTAGAGCGCGACGTCTTGGTCACCGAGCCAGTTCTGCTCGAACGCGCCTAAGCCAATCATGCGTAAGAATTCGTTGATGTAGCCGAACTGGAAGTCGAAGATCTGCGAGAACGCGGCGCCGAGGACGACCGGGCTCAGGACGACCGGGAAGAAGAACACCGATTTGAAGAACGTCCGGCCGACTCCTTTCGTGTGGAGCAAGTACGCCAAGACGAGCCCGAACCCGGCTTGGATCGTCACGGTCAGGACGGTGAAGATGCCCGTGTTCTTGAGCGCGTTATAAAATTCAGGGTCGCTGAACATGCGGCCGAAGTTCTCGAGCCCGATGTACGTCTTCTCGAACGAGATGCCGTCCCATGAGAACACCGAGTGATACGCGTTATAGAAGATACCGTAATAGATGAAGGCGATGACGAACAGGACGGTCGGGGCGACGAACGCCCAGCCGATCAAGTTCTTTTTCAGCTGCGCTTTCTTCTTCACCGGGTCCGGCCGTTTCGGCGGCACCGCGGACAGCTTTGGTTCCTGTTCCGTTAAGTCGGTTGCGTGTTGCATAGTGTTCCCTCACTTTCCGCTAAAAAAATCGAGCACCAGTCAGGCTGGCCACTGGCGCTCGTGTCGATTATTTACCTTGGTCGGCGATCGCTTGGATGCGTGCGAGTGCTTCTTTCGCATCTTGTCCGCCCGCGATGTTCTGGAGTTCTTTGCCGAGCGTGTCGTACACTTTCGGGTCACGGATGCCGCGGCCCGCGACGGCGTTCTTCACCGTCTCGTTCAAGATCTCGTACGATTCGCGCTCGACGTCAGACGTGAACTTGTCCTCGTACGCGACTTCGATGTCCTTGACGGCTGGCGCCATCTCGAACTTCTCCATGTAGAGCGCTTGGCCTTCGCCTTGCGTCATGTAGGCGATGAAAGCGGCTGCGCCGTCTTGCTGCTCTGACTCTTTGTTGACGCCGAGCGCCATGTCGATCGAGGCGATGACCGGTTGCTCGGTGCCACCCGCGAGGTTCGGGAGCGGGACGAAGCCGATCTCGTCTTCGAAGTTGTTCCACTTGTCACGCTTCTCGACCGTCGTCATCGAGTGGGCTTCCCATGAGCCGATGACCCACATCGCCGCCTTCTTGTCGAAGAAGTTGTTCATGCCGTCCATGTATGTCGCGAGGCCGAGCGCACCTTCTTGGAACACTTTGTCTTCGAACAGTTGCTGCCAAAGTTCGGCCGTCTCGACCATCTCTTTGTCCGTCCATTTCGCTTCGCCTGCAAGTACTTTTTGGATGTAGCCTGGTGCGACCTGATGGCTCAAGACGTTGAACACGTCCGTGCCGACCCAGGCGTCTTTCGCGCCGAGCTGCATCGGGATGACCGCGTCGCCCGAGGCGTTGATCGTCTCGATCGCTTTGACCGTCTCGTCATACGTCTTCGGTGGCGTCACGCCGTATTTGTCGAGCATCGTCTTGTTGTACATGAGATAGGCCTGACCTGTGAAGCCGACCGGCACCGCCATCTGTTCGCCGTCGACCGTCGTCTGTTCGACGCCGAGCTCGATCAACTTTTCTTTCCAGCCCGCGCCGGCCGCTTTGTCCATGTAGTCTTTCGCCGGGACGAGACGGTCCTTGTATTGCGGGATCATCGGTTCCTTGAGGCCGATGACGTCCGGGCCGTCGCCGCCGAGCATGGCGACTTGGAGCTGTTGCTCATAGTCCTCGAGACGCTTGAACTTGACGACGTAGTCGTCTTGCGACTCGTTGAACGATTTGGCGAGTGCCTCGCCGACTTCCGGTTGCGGCGCCCAGCCCCACCAGTTGATGACCGGCTTGCCGTCTTCCGTCGTCGCGGCCGCCTCTTCTTTCCCGCCGCAAGCTGCGAGCAATGATGACAAGACGAGTACCGATGATGCGAGTGCGATTGTCGATTTTTTCATGTCCAATTCTCCTTTGAATGTTATGCGACCAACTTGAGGCAAAGCTCCCGAATCAAGTGGTCTGGCATCGGTTGATCCCCGAGCCGGGTGAGCGTGTACGCGATCAGTTCCAAATCAAACTGCCAATGGTCGTCTATGTACGAGCCGACGACGTACAGGTCCGCCCCGAACGGCAGCGCGTCCTGTTGCTTCAAGCGCCAGAGCAGCATCTCGAACAGTTCGTCGAAGCTGTTCGCCCGCTCGGCCTGGTTCAAGTCCGAGACGCGGAACAGGCGGATGTCGCGTGCCTCCTCGTCATATAGCCGGAAGATGCCGTCCCGCCGTGAGCGGGTGACGACGACGCCGTCCGCTTTTGTGAACGCTTCCAATTCATCGAACGTCGAACCGTCCCTTGTGAATAGTCGCGTCGCCCCGTAGCGACCGAATATATCGTGAAACTTGTCTTTCAGCAATGGTGTCTCTATGTCCATGTCTACCCCTCCACTTTCCCGTTTGAGAGTGTCACCCCTTACTTAGTAAATTAAATTTATTATCTAACTACAAACAGACTATACCATATGGTTTTTAGATTTGTAAACGGTTTCATTTAAATTATTTTTCGACACAAAAAAATCGCCCTCGTGTGAGAGCGATTGAGTCATTGGATTTCGCCGAACAGCTGGTTCGTGATGAGTGCGGCCGCACCGAGCGCGCCGTGGTTGGCGTTCCATGGGACGACGCGGATGTCGGTCTGGCGCGCGTCCATCGTCAACGCCGTCTGGGCGACGCGTTCCTGGATGTTCGTGACGACGTGTGGCGCGTAGTTGAACAGCGGCCCCCCGAGCAAGATCCGGCTCGGGTTCAATAGATGAATCATATTGAGCGTCGCGATGCCGACGTATTCCCCGGCCCGCTCGTAAAGCTTTTTGACGTCCGGGTTCGTCCCGACCGCGTCGCGCATGCCGTCGAGCGTCAAGTCATAGAGCTCTCGCGCCTCGTTCAAGATGGCCCGTTCGCCGGCGACGGCTTCTAGGCAGCCGCGGTTGCCGCACGAGCAGATCGGCCCGTCGAGCATGATGCGCATATGGCCGATCTCACCGGCGATATGGTGTTCGCCGTCGATCAGCTCGCCGCCGTGGACGTAGGCGCCACCGATACCATAGCCGGCGTAGACGTAGAAGAACTCGTCGATGCCGATCGCCTCGCCGAAGTAGAGCTCCCCGAGCGCGAGCGTCCGGACATCGTTCTCGACGAAGACGTGCTGTTTCAGGCGCGCCTCGAGCTCCCGCTTCAGCGGGATGTCGTGCAAGTGGAAGCGCGGCGCGAACAAGACCATCCCCGCTCCGGCCTCGACCATCCCGTGGACGGACACCCCAAGTCCGATCACGTCCCCTGAAGTCTTACCGGTAAGTTGTATGTATAGCGTCACGATGGCGTTGATGAACTCCTCGTTCGTATCGAACCGCTCGTCGTGCCATGCCTCGTCAAGCAGCTCCCCATGGATGTTCGTCACGACGCCGTGCAATTTTCGTTGCGTCGCATCGATGCCGATGACGAAGCGGTCGCTCGCCGCGAGCTCGAGCATGATCGGGCGCCGTCCCCCGCTCGAGACGCCGAGCTCACGCTCGTTGACCAGCCCTTCTTCCTTTAATTCATTGACGATGTTCGAGATCGTCGGCTTCGTCAAATTCGTCGCCTTGGCGAGCTCGACCCGGGACACCGGCTGATGGAGCCGGATGAGCCGGAGGATGAGCGAGCGGTTATACGTCCGCATCCATTTCGAGTTCCGTGGTGTCGTCTTCCCCATAACTAGTCCACCCATTTCTGTGCTTTTTTCTTAGTATAGCATGTCGGAGAAACCGGTCATGGGTTGACTGAAAAAATCCGGCAAATCATTTCCTTTCGGTGGCGACGATGCTGTCAAAGAAATCGCGCACGTGATAGTCCTGCGGATACGCCGACAGTTCTTTCGCATACGCAAAATCCCCGAACAGCTTGTTCATCGTGACGTTTCGGTCGACGAGTTTTCCGATGACGCCGTTGAATAGACCTAAGCGCCGGACGCGGTTGCCGTGGACGGCCCCGATCATCGAGACGAGGTCGGACGTGCACACGTAGTCCGCGTTCTGGGGATGGAACGTACCGCTGTCTCCGTTCAAGACGATGAGCGCTAACAACTCGGACAAGTTGTCGATATGGATCATGCTGCGTTTATTCTGATAGCTCGGGAAGAACGGGACTTTTTGAGCAAGGCCCGCCAGTTTCACGTAATTGCCTTTCGAGCCCTTCCCGTAAATCATCGGCGACCGGACGTTCGCGACCACGAACGTTTCGTCTGCCAACTCTGCAAGCTTGTTCTCGGCTTGGAGCTTGCTGTCGCCGTAAAAGTTGGTCGGGTTTGGCACCGTGTCGCGCGTGATCAATTTCGCGTTCGTCGCGTCCCCGTAGACGATCATGCTGCTGAGGAAGATGAACTGCTTGACGCCAGACTGTTTCGCTTTGGCTGCGACTTCCGCTGTCAGCTCCGTGTTCACCTTGTAGTAGAGGTCTTCCATACTTTTATCCGTCGACACATGGGCGATCCCGGCCACGTGCAAGATTGCATCGTAGCCTTCAAACGAACGTTGTCTCCATGCACCATCACGCATCCCGACCGTATCGACGTGAATCTGCTCCTTGTAGTGCTCCTCGATCCAACGCTTGCATGAATCGCCGACAAAACTCGTTTCCCCGGTAATCAACACTCGCTTCACGGTATCGCCTCCTATGTATGGTTTAATCGCCCTTTCCACTTTCTCTACAATTCTTCCCGTATTTGTCGATAGGCACACATAAAAAAGAACGCTCATTTACGGAGCGTCCAACTTCTAAATTGCTTGATCAAACGAAGCCAACTTACGGTTAATTCGGATGGCATCCCTCATCGAATCCCCTATTTTTGACCAAGCTGTGTAGTGCAAAATAGGAGTGCAGAAGTGTGCAACGGAAACGTACACAACTCTGCACTCCTATTTTAGAAAAGAAAAAGGACTTGCCAGCAACCACAATCTCACCCTAACGTTTAAGTTGCGACAC